>JAFUXI010000038.1 GCA_017470995.1 Spirochaetales bacterium | reverse complement strand
GCGGACAAGCTGTCCACCGCGGCCCAGTGTGAGCTCTACATTGTGTACCGTCAGACCAAGGGGAATGTTCTTGAGAGGAAGTGCACAACCGGCCTTGAGAGGAGCTGTAGGACCGCTGAGGACAACGGAACCAACAGTGAGTCCCTTAGGGGCGAGCATGTAGCGCTTCTCACCGTCTGCATAGAACACCAATGCAATGTTTGCACTGCGGTTAGGATCGTATTCAATAGTCTTGACTGTGCCTGGGACACCGACCTTGTCACGCTTGAAATCGATGACTCTGTAGGATCTCTTGTGTCCACCACCTCTTCTGCGAACGCTGACACGTCCGAAGGTGTCGCGGCCAGCTGACCTGTGAAGGTGCTTTGTCAAAGACTTTTCTGGCTTATCGGTTGTAACCTCGCTTCTGACCAGAACAGTCTTCTGGCGGAGGCCCGGTGTATTTGGTTTATAAGATTTAAGTGCCATACTCCGTCTCCTTATACGCCTTCAATTGCGTTGATCACTTCGCCCTTTGACAAAGTGACAATGGCCTTCTTCCAGTTGGCTGTGTAGCCCTTGATGTAGCCACCCTTGCCTCTGGAGAACTTTGGCTTTCCAGCCACGTTCATGACATTACATCCGGTCGGATTGACCTTGAAGAGCTCCTTGACTGCGTTCATGATCTCGAACTTGTTGGCTCTCGGATCAACCTTGAATGTATACTTCTTACAATCTGATTCACGAGCGATATTTGATTTCTCGCTGAGAATAGGTTCAATAATTACCTGATCTGCTCTCATGTAGTCACCTCTCAGTCGCCGTAGAACTCGTTAAGGTTCTTTGCTGCTGTCTCGAGCATGACAACCTTTCTGGCGTAAAGGAGCTCCTTTGCGGAAAGCTTGTCGTATGCAAGAACATGCAGATACGGGATGTTCTTTGCGGCGCGGCGAAGCATGACATCATCATTCTTCATGATGAGTGCTGTTCTCTTGCCGTCCTCAACGAAATTCTTGAGAATCTCAGCAACTTCCTTGGTCTTGCCATTCTGGCTTGTGAAATCCTCAACAACAACCAAACGCTCTTCCTGGACAGAAAGAGAAAGGAGTGACTTCATTGCAAGGCGCTTCACCTTCTTTGGAAGTGTGTAGCTGTAGTCCCTTGGCTTCGGTCCGAAAATTGTTCCGCCACCGACCATGACAGGAGACTTCTTGTCACCTCTTCTGGCATTACCAGTTCCCTTCTGCTTGAAAGGCTTGGTATTGCTGTAATTAACTTCTGCACGTGTCTTTGTGCAAGCGGTACCAACACGGCGGTTGGCAAGCTCATTGTTTACAGCATGATAGATAGATCCATCGCTGACCTCGATTCCGAAAACATCGGAATTGAGCTCGATGGTCTTGATTTCCTTGCCGTTTACTGAAAAAACTTTTGCTTCCATCGTGTTACCCTTACTTCTTCACCGCTTTCTTAACAACAACTGTGCTGGCTGCAGGTCCCGGGATTGCACCCTTGACCATGAGCACCTGCAGGTTCTCATCAACACGGACGACTCTGAGATTCTGAACTGTGACTCTCTCAGAACCCATGTGTCCGGCCATCTTCTTGCCCTTGAAGGTCCTTGATGGTGTTGATGACATTGCTGTACCACCCAAATCTCTGTGGAACTTTGAACCGTGGGTCTTGCGTCCACCGCCAAAACCGTGGCGCTTCATACCACCCTGATAGCCCTTACCTTTGGACGTTCCTGTGACGTCAACGAATCTGACGTCCTTGAAAAGATCGACACCGAGGACCTCACCGACCTTGACTTCCTTCTCGAAATCGCGGAACTCCATGAGAGTCTTCTTCGGATCGCCGTCGAACTGTCCGGCATATGGCTTCGTTGCGCGGCTGGCCTTCATGTCGCCTGAACCGAGAACTGCAGCGTTGTAGCCGTTCTTGTCCTCTGTTCTCTCCGCAACAACCTCGTTGCCTTCAATCTTAATGACAGTGACAGGAGTCAGACGACCTTTCTCGTCGAAGACCTGTGTCATGCCAACTTTCTTACCGATAAGCCCTAACATCTCTTACCTCATTACTGCTTTATCTCTACATCAACACCAGCCGGCAGCTCAAGCTTCATAAGAGCTTCCATGACCTTGTCTGTAGGATCTAGAATATCGATCAACCTCTTGTGGGTTCTCATCTCAAACTGTTCACGTGACTTCTTGTTCACGAACGGTGACTTAAGAACAGTGATCTTGTTGATGCGGGTTGGGAGAGGCACTGGTCCGGAAACCTTTGCTCCGGCCTTAACAACTGTCTGAACAATGGACATTGCGCTCTGTTCAACGAGCTCAACATCAAAGCCTCTCAGTCTAACGCGAATTCTATCGTTAGCCATTTTTCCTCCAAAAAAACAGGCTCTGTCTGGGCGGCATCGCCCAGACAAAGCATTCGATTTTCAATTATTCGATGATATCGACGACCTGTCCTGATGCGACAGTCTTACCACCCTCACGGATAGCGAAGCGAAGTCCCTTGTCCATTGCAACTGGGTGAATCAGCTCGACGATGAGGTCGGTGTGATCACCAGGCATGACCATGTGGACATCCTCTGGCAGAGCAACTGTTCCGGTGATATCGGTTGTTCTGAAGTAGAACTGCGGTCTGTAACCGGCAACGAATGCACTGTGTCTTCCACCCTCTTCCTTTGAGAGTACGTAGACTGTTCCTCTGAACTTTGTGTGCGGTGTGATTGTTTTTGGCTTTGCAAGGACCTGGCCCTTGACGACTTCCTTCTTGTCAACACCTCTGAGGAGAGCTCCGATGTTATCACCGGCCTGACCTTCGTCAAGGGTCTTCTGGAACATCTCAACGCCTGTGCAGACTGTGTCTCTTGTCTCCTTGATACCGACGATCTGGACTGGGTCGTTGACATGGATGACACCACGCTCGACTCTACCTGTGACGACTGTTCCTCTTCCGGAGATTGAGAAGATGTCCTCAATCGGCATAAGGAATGGCTTGTCGACATCTCTCTCTGGGAGTGGGATGTAAGCGTCCATGGCGTCAAGCAGCTCCTGGATGCACTTTGTTGCCTCTGGGTTGTCCGGCTCTGTCATTGCCTTGTAAGCGGATCCTCTGATGACCGGGCAGTTGTCGCCGTCGAAACCGTAGCTGTTGAGAAGATCTCTCATCTCCTCTTCAACAAGGTCAGCGAGCTCCGGATCGTCGATCTGGTCGCACTTGTTGATGAAAACGATGATTGCAGGTACGCCGACCTGTCTGGCGAGAAGGATGTGCTCCTTTGTCTGTGCCTTGGCACCGTCATCAGCAGCAACAACGATGATAGCTCCGTCCATCTGTGCAGCACCTGTGATCATGTTCTTGATGTAGTCTGCGTGGCCCGGGCAGTCGACGTGAGCATAGTGTCTGTTGTCAGACTGGTACTCGACGTGTCTTGTGTTGATGGTGATTCCTCTTGCCTTCTCTTCTGGAGCGTTGTCGATCTGGTCGTAGCTCAGAAGCTTGTCACCGAACTTTCTTGCGCAATACATTGTGATTGCGGCTGTGAGAGTTGTCTTACCGTGGTCAACGTGACCGATGGTACCAACGTTTACGTGTGGCTTGGTTCTCTCAAACTTTTCTTTAGCCATCAGTTCCTCCTTGTGACCTTTTGTCACAAATCCAAAAAATAAATGAATGTGCTCTAAAGGCACAAAGCCTTTACCTACTTACCGTCGAGACAAACCTATTCTATTTTCTGAGATTTTTAAAAGAAGGAATCCAGCGGTCGAGAGCCCAACGTCTTGGACTGCGACATAGCACAATTTGTAAAAACCGTGTTTCTGGAACCACCTTATCACCCCTAAAATGATTGGTTTGGCTCTAGAATCCCGCGTGCTGATATTTTTAGGGCATACCAGATGGCGAGACACCTTGGCTAATATAGAACAAAACTCAATTTATTGTCAAGCGTCCGCCATAAAAAGTGTAAATTCTTTTTAGAAGGGCAGATAATCGCCTAAGAATTCTTCGAAACAGTCGCGAATGACCTTCTGTCCCCTCGAATTCGGATGTATGCCGTCCGCGCACATCAGGTCCTCTGTTTTCCTCTGGGAAAGGAATGCCTCGCGCAGATCCAGAAGAGGAATCTCCCTGCTTTCGGAAATCCCGTGCACTGCATCTGAATACGAACCCTGAAGCGCATCGAGATCAATGCCGTTCCTGTCCATCCACAGAAGGACGTTGCTGCGGTCAAGGCCGTCCCTGGCGCAGATATAGTCTATATATTTATCTTTCTGCACCGGCACCAGCGTGGAAACGACAGGAAGACGCCTCTGCGCCTTGACATGGTCCACTATCCTGCAGTATGTCCCCACGAAAGCATCCAGATCGGTATTCGGCCTGTGCATCGTCAGCGGATCTGCGGAAATCTGCGCCCAGTTGAAGTCGCAGTCGTTGCCGCCGAAATTCATCAGCACCATGTCGGCATCTATTCTGCCGAACATCTTCTGGACATAATGCCATGCCTTCGTGATGGTGCATCCCAGCTTGCTGAAATTCTGCATCGAAAGCCCATGCCTGAGGGCAATTGCCCCGAGTCCGAGATTGTCGTTTACATAGAACCTCTTCCTGCCGGTATCCGGCTGTACACCCTTGAGAATGGAATCACCGAAAACGCTCACGGTTGCAGACATCGCATCTATCCTCCTTATTCTATTAGACCGATACCATCAATCCCGCGCGCAGGAAATAGCAATTATTATTCATTTTTATCTGCTAGTCATAATTAACCAGTCAACGCACAAACCGAAATATGATAGAATCAACCTCACAGGAGCGACCGATGCAGGCTATTTTACATTGTGACAGAAACTGGGGCATAGGTAAGAAAAACGACCTGATGTTCCGTCTTCCCAAGGACATGAAGTTCTTCCGCACCACCACAAGCGGCAAGGTAGTGGTCATGGGTTCCAACACCCTGCTCTCCTTTCCGGGCGGCAAACCCCTGAAGAACCGTACCAACATCGTCCTCTGGCCGGGCGGGGACAAGAAGCGGGCTGCTTCGGACGGCTTTATTCTGGTCGAGACCCTTGAGGAACTCTTCGCTGAGATTTCGAAGTATCCTGAAGACGATGTCTTTGTCATCGGCGGGGCCATGATGTACCACACGATGCTCCCCTACTGCTCACGCGTCCTTCTCACAAAGGTCGATGCAGACGGCGGAGCCGAAGTGTTCTTCGACAATCTGGACAAGCTGGAGAACTGGAACATGACCGGATGCTCCGAGCCCGAGGAAGACAACGGCTATACCATCCGTTTCACCGTCTACACAAACAGCAAAGTCATTCCCTTCGGAGATAGAAATGTTTGAAGAAGCCCTCCGCGCCATCCGGCAATACGATACCGTCATCATCCACAGGCACAAGAACCCAGACGGAGACGCCATGGGCAGCCAGGCAGGCCTATATAATATTATAAAGGATAATTACCCGCAGAAGGCGGTCTACATGGTCGGTGACCCGTCTGACCGCTACGGCTTCATTGCCGGACGTCCGATGGACGAAATCCCCGACAGTCTCTATGAAAATGCCCTTGCTGTAATCCTGGACACCTCGGCAGAGGCCCTCATTAGCGATGACAGATATAAAAAGGCTGCAGGAACGCTGCGCATAGACCATCACCTGTTCATTTCAAAAATTGCCGACATAGAGATCGTCGACCCTTCGTATGAAAGCTGCGCGGGCCTTGTGACCCAGCTGGCCATCGAAAGCGGCTTGAAGGTCTCTCCGGAGGCAGCCTCCGCCCTATTTGCCGGAACCGTTACCGACAGCGGACGCTTCAGGTTCGATACTACATCTGCCGGGACGTTCAGACGCGTTTCATTCCTTCTCGAGGCGGGCATAGATACGAACTCGATCTACAGCAGGCTTTACACCACAAGCGTAAGGGACCTCAGGCTCAAGGCGAAGTTCGTCGAGAAGATCCGGTTCACCGACAAGAACGTCGGCTACATCTACACTACTGCTCAGGAGCTTAAGGAACTGGGAATTTCTGCCTACACAGCTACCCGAGGCTACGTGAATACCATGGCGGACCTCGAGGGCGTAAGCATCTGGGCCGCCTTTGCCGAAGGCGACGAGGGAATCCTCTGCGAGCTCAGGTCCTGCGGCCCCAACATCAATCCCATTGCAGTCAAATACGGCGGCGGAGGCCACAAGAAGGCAAGCGGAGCCACGCTGAAGGACAGGGAGACGGTTCAGGCAATGCTCCGTGACCTTGATGAAACAGCCGATAAATGGTAATTGAAACCTGTATGAACACCGAAAGAAACATAGAAACGAAGAAAGCCATACTCGAGAAGATAAAAGAGTATGAAACAATAGTGATCGCCCGACACGAGAGACCTGACGGGGATGCCATAGGTTCTTCCCACGGTCTTGCCCGGATTCTCAGGATCTCGTTTCCCGAAAAACACATCTACGTGTCAGATCAGGACAGCTCGGAGTACCTTGCCTTCCTGAATACCGAGGAAGCTGATCCGAAGGGTATCGGCCTTGAGAATGCATTGGCAATCGTGGTGGATACTGCGGGGCTGGACAGATGCGCAAACAAGGAAATCGGCAAAGCCCGTGAGCTGATCAAGATAGACCACCACATCGATGTCACGCCCTACGGCGGGATTTCATGGATAGAGGACGAGCGTTCTTCGGTGTGCGAGATGATCGCCGCCTTCCAGTACACGTTCAGGGACATTCTCAAGCTCGATACCAGAGCCGCTACCCTGCTCTATGCGGGCATGGTCACCGACAGCGGACGTTTCAGGTATTCCGAGACCAGCGGTGAGACGCTGCGTCTTGCCGGATACCTTCTGGACATGGGCGTGGATACACAGACCCTCTATGCAAACCTCTATCTGGAGGAGTTCGACTTCTTCAAGTTCCAATCTCACGTGTTCGGAAAGATGAAGATAACGGAAAACGGTGTTGCCTACCTCTATGTGGACAATGCCATGCAGCAGCAGTTCCACCTCTCGCGTGAGCAGGCCAGTTCCAGCGTGGATTTCATGAACAAGATCAAGGGCAGTCTCATCTGGCTTGCATTCATAGATAACCCGGACGGAAGTATCCGCGTGAGGCTCAGATCCAGGTTCATAACCGTGGACAAGCTTGCAAACAACTACGGCGGCGGCGGACATGCCAATGCCTCGGGCGCAACGGTGCACAGCCTTCAGGAGATGCAGAAGCTCGTCGATGAGGCGGATTCTCTTCTGAAGAAGTACAAGACAGAGAACGAGGGTTGGCTATGAGGATACTTGTTACCAACGATGACGGAATCAGAGCCCCCGGACTCGAGATATTGGCAAACTGGGCGCGTAAACTGGGAGACGTAACCGTCGTGGCCCCCAAATCCGAACAGAGCGCCAAGAGCCACAGCATCAACATCCGCACCCCGTTCGAGGTCCGCAAGGTAGCTTGGCTTGAGGGAATCGACTGCTACAGCGTGGACTCGGCGCCTGCCGATTGCGTGCGGTTCGCAAACGACGGGCTTCACATGAAATTCGATCTGGTGTTCTCCGGAATCAACAAGGGCCTCAACCTTGGCGGCGATATCGCCTACTCCGGCACCGATGCCGCCATATTCGAGGCAGCCTACTACAAGTGCCATGCCGTTGCATTCTCAACCATCCCCGAAACCTTCGAATGGGCGGAGAAGAGTCTGGATTACTGCTGGCAGTACCTTCAGGACAAACATTATCTGGATTTCAACCTGCTCTACAACGTGAACATCCCTGCGGACTACAGGGGAATTCTTCTGACCAGACAGGGAAACGCTTATTTCAGGGATAGCTTCAAGGAAGTCGAACCCGGGCACTTCATCGCCTGCGGGTTCTCCACCTACAACGGAACGAAGAACCTCGATGAGGATCTTGATGCCGTAATGAACGGCTACATCTCAATCACACCCCTGACGATCGACCGTACCGCCAGGGATGCATACAGATTGCTTTCTACTCGTTGATACCGACTTCGCCGGCATCCAGGACAGAGAGGCCGGCATCGGCAAAGACCTTGCTGGACTCGGTGGTCTGGAACACCATTACGGCATTGCCCGAGAAGTGGCTGCTGAGCATTGAGTACATGTATTCGATGCTTATCCCCTTCTCTGCAATGACCTCAAGCACTCCGGCAAGTCCGCCCGGCTGATCGGGAACCTTGACGGCCACGACATCGGAGCATGTACACACAAGGGCGTTCTTGGTAAGAACCGAAAGCGTCTTCAGGGGTTTGTCCGTAATCAGCCTGAGCACGCCGTAATCTGCGGTCTCGGCGATATTCAGGGCCTTCATGTCGATCTGGGCATCAGCCAGGATCCTGCAGATGTTGGCAAGCTGTCCAGCCTTGTTCTCAAGGAAAACCGAAATCTGTCTGACCTCCATGGTACCTCCCCTGTGTTCAGATTTTTCTCTTGTCGATGACTCTGACTGCCTTGCCTTCGCTGCGTGCGATGGTCTTCGGGGCAACCAGGTGCACATTGGCATAGATTCCCAGCATGGCCTTGAGCTCTGCAACAAGGCTCTTTTCCTGGGCGGTTATCTTTCCGAGGTTGTCGGAGAAGTTCTCCGGCGTCATCTCGATCAGTACATCAAGCGTATCGCTGTGGTTCTGTCTGTCTACGATGATCTGATAGTTGGCGGCATAGCCCTGCTGGATCAGAACCGTCTCGATCTGTGACGGGAACACGTTGACGCCCTTGACGATGAGCATGTCGTCGCTTCTTCCCATCGGACGGGACATCTTCACGAACGTACGTCCGCAGGAGCACTTCTCGGCACTCAGGATGCAGATATCGCGGGTCCTGTATCTCAGAAGCGGGAAGCCTTTCTTGGTCAGCGATGTGATTACAAGCTCTCCCTTCGAACCGAGCGGAAGGCTCTCGCAGGTATCGGGATCGATGATTTCAGCATAGAAGTGGTCTTCATTGATATGCATTCCGCTCTGCTCGGAGCACTCATAGGCAACTCCGGGACCGCTGAGCTCCGTAAGACCGTAGATGTCATGGGCCTTGATTCCCAGAGAAGCCTCTATCGAGGCCCTCATGTCCTCGCTCCAGGCCTCGGCGCCGAAGATTCCGCGTCTGAGGTGGATGCGGTCCCTGAGGCCCTTCTCCGTGATTGTTTCGGCAAGGTATGCAGCATAGGAAGGCGTGCAGCACAATACTGTGGACTGAAGGTCCTCCATGAACTGGAGCTGTCTGTCGGTGCTTCCGGAAGACATGGGAAGAACCATGCATCCGAGTTTCTCCGCTCCGCCGTGAAGTCCCAGACCGCCGGTGAAGAGGCCGTAGCCGTAGCAGACCTGGACGATGTCCTCGTCCGTGATGTCGGCGGCACACAGAGCTCTGGCAACGCAGGTATCCCACAGCTCCAGATCCTCGCGGGTGTAATAGGCCACGACGCGCTTGCCTGTTGTTCCGCTGGTGGAGTGGATTCTGACGATGTCTTTCTTCGGTGCTCCGCGGAGTCCGTCCGGATAGGCATCGCGCAGGTCATCCTTCTTGAGGAACGGAAGCTTGCAGATATCGTCGATGGATCTGATGTCTTCGGGTTTAACACCCTTCTCTTCCATCTTGTGGCGATAATAAGGGACATTGTCCCATACATAGCGGACCTGCTCGACAAGGCGGCTGTCCTGCAGTCGCCTTATCTCAGAGCGGGAAGCACATTCTATTTCCTTGCTGTAATAACCCATTTGTTTTCTTAGTTGTTCTTGATATGGACGTCAAGCTGGTTGAACGGGATGACGATCTTGTTCTCTTCGAATGCCTTGCGCACTCCGTTGAGCAGGTCGAAATAGGTATCCCAGTACTGCTCGGTCTTGCACCATGCCCTCATGGTGACCCTTACGCCGTTGCCTGCGCCGTAGTCCGTGACGCGCACGAATGTCGAGGGCTCCTTGAGAACCTTCTCGTCAGCCTCGCAGACACCGAGAATCAGGGATCTCACGAGCTCGGGATCGTTTCCGGCAACGGAGAAGTCCAGATCCACTCTGCGGACTTCCTTCTCGGAATAGTTGGTGATATTGCCGCTCGAGAGAGCTCCGTTGGGAAGGTGTACGACCTTGTTGTCAAGGGTGACGATCTTTGTGGAGATGATTCTGATATCCTCGACGATACCCTCTGCGCCCTGGGCTACGATGTAGTCACCGACCTTGAAGGGTCTTGTGACAAGCAGCAGGATTCCGCCTGCGAAGTTGGAGAGAGCTCCGTTGACAGCAAGTCCCACGCCTACTCCGAGAGATGCGATCAGTGCAGCAATACCGGTGGTATCGACACCCAGCCAGCCGACAAGGCAGGTTGCGATGACGATCTTTAAAACAATGCGTCCTGCATAGGAAAGCGTGCGGATGAGGGTCTTGTCGAACTTTCCGCTCTTCTCGAGCTTCTTCTCGATTCTGCGGGAAATGACGGTGACGATTCTGAATGTGATCAGAAGGATGAGAATGGCTGCCACGATCTTGAGTCCGGTGGTCATGGCCCAGTTTCTAAGAGCTTCGATGATCTCGACGGTCTTTGAGGTTGTTGTCTCTTCCATGATTTTATACTCCTAGGTAAATATGATTTAGGTACAATTAAAGACTAATGAATGGAAGGTTTCTGTTCAATTATCTTTTGTCTCTTTGACTTCGATTTGTCTGATACCCATCTCGGCTGCAAGGTCGTTTACCATCTTCAGGTTCTCCGGAAGCACATCCACATATCCCGACTGCTCGGAAGCCTCGAAACGACCGGCCTCGATCTCACCAGGCATCAAAATACCGTGGGTATTGTTCTTTGCAGGCTTGGAGCTCTTGAGCTCGCTGATTCTGGAATCGATATCTTCCAGATACTTGGCCTTGTCGTTGAAGGCATCGATGTCCAAAGCCATGATAAAGAGGCTCGGTCCTTCGGAAACGTCCTTTGCCCTGTCCCCTGTTCCGCCACCGAAAAGGATTCCGGCAAGGATATCCACCATGACTGCCATGCCCCAACCCTTGTATCCTGCAAGCGGCGGAACCGTGTAGTATTCGCTCATCTTAGTTGTAGGAAGTCCGTCGCGGTCCAGACCCCAGCCCTCCGGAATCTCCTCGATACCCTGACGCCTCATATTCGTGAGCTTGCCGTTTGCGACAACCGTCATGGCCATATCCAGAACCGGTGAGACCTGTTTGTCTGCAGGCGCGGCAACGGCAATGGGATTGTTTCCGATGACCTTCTCACATCCGCCGAACGGAGCCATGGTGGAATCCCCGGTACCCAGGGTGATACCGATAAGACCTTCCTTCTGTGCCATCTGTGAATAATAGGCCAATGCTCCGAAATGGTTGGTGCCTTTGATGCACACAATGCCTACCCCGTTCTTCTTGGCCTTGGCGATGGCTTCTTCCATTCCTCTGTATCCCAACAGCTGTCCGCTCGAGCGGTTTCCATCCCACACTGCGACGACCCCGTTGTCTCTGAGAACCTTTTTCTCCATGTTGGGTCTCATCTTCCCTTCCCTGATGAGACGCACGTATCTGGCCGTACATAGAATTCCATGAGAGTTCACACCGCGCTGGTCGGCTTCGACAAGCATCTGTGCCATAATGGCAGCTTCATCTTCATTCATGCCTGCCTTCATAAAGATCTCAACGATTCTCTCTTTTGCTTCTTTAATGCTGATTTTTACCATGATATATTCCTTATAAGCTATCGTTCTACTTTAATGAGTCTGCCCTTGCTGTGCTGGATGGCATTGACGATGGAAACTGCGGCCAAGGCGGTATGGCAATCACCTACAAACGGAGTTCCGTCAATCAGGGCTTCATAGAAGCGGTCAATCAAAAGTCCATGGCTTACACCCCACTCCGACTTCTCGCCCGTAAGTACGGTTGCAGGATGGAAAATGGTGTTCCCGTCCTCCTCCACGATCGTCAGTCCGCTCTGTCTCACCGTAATCACGGCGTGCTCGAGCCTGAGTTCCAGATCACAGACCTTTGAACCCTTGTAGCAGTTGGTGCAGAAAGCCACTACCTGAGCCCCGCAGCTGAGGTTGATAAGAGCCATTCCCGTATCCTCAACCTCATAGTCATCGGTCTGTCTGAGCTTCCCGTCAAAGCCGGAGAGGCTCTCCACCCCGCCGCAGTAGGAGGAAAGGTAATCCAGCATATCAAGGGTATGGATGCTCTGATTGATTATGCATCCGCCGCCTTCACCGCTGTACTTGCCGCGCCATGGGGACTCCGAGTAGTACTTGCCGCCTCTGTCCCATGTCACCAGAACCATTCCGCTGACGATTCTCCCGTACTTGCCGCTCTCGAGTATTTCCTTGGCTTCCTGAGTCGCCTTGTTGAGCCTGTTCTGGAAGCAGACACCCAGAAGCTTGCCCGTTTCCTCGCTTTTTCTGATCATCTGCTTTGCCTCGTTGACCGTAATGGCCAGGGGTTTCTCGCAGAAGACGTTGATTCCGTGGTCAAGCAGGTCCATTACGATCTGAGGGTGCGTATTGTGCGGTGTTATGACGTGCACGGCATCCAGATTCTTGTCAAAGAGTTCCCGATAGTCTGTCAGGGGAATTCCCCCGTATGTCTCCGAAAAGGCTTTCGCCCTTTCGGGAATTATGTCAACGCAGTATTCAAGCGTTGCATACCGGTTGTTCTTGAGCGCTTTGCCATGGTTGCGTGAAACTGCTCCGCAACCTATTACAGCAATTCTGAGCATTCTCAGCCCTCCTTATCCAATCCCAGGGCACCGGCCTTGAACTGACCGGGAGAAACTCCCTCGGCTTTGTTGAAAACCCTCATGAATGTTCTTATGCTGCCGAAGCCGCATCGCTCGGAGACATCCTTCATCGAGAGGTTCCAGCACTTCTTGTCACAGAGAATCTCCTTGGCCTTTGCTATCCTGAAATCAGTCAGATAATCTGAAATATTGGTTTCCTTGTGCTTTTTGAAGCATTTTGAAAGATAAACGATCGATACTCCGAGCCTGTCTGCAATCAGGGAGACATTGAGCTGGACATCGTTGTAGTTGTTCTCTATCTCGGAAAGCGCCGCGAGATAGACTGCATAGCCCTCGCTTCCCGAATCCGACATCACCATGGTTTTTCGATACTCCATGATGTTGCAGGCCTGAACGTACATCCTGTGAATCTGGACCGGATCGTCGACGGTTTTGGAAACGGCAAAATACGAAATATCCGTGGCATTTTCCAGAACCGTATGGATTTTGCCAAAATCCTCAGTGTTGGCTTCTGCTATGAGAGACACATCGTAGTCACTGTCAAACGGAATGCATCTGATTCCCTTTTCGGAAAGGTCTTCCGTAATGTCCGTCTTCGGTTCGGATTGCGATTTCTGGCCGGAAAGCATCGCAAGTACTATGCAGTAGGCACTTTCCTTGGAGAATATCCCCATATCAATGAGTTCATCGGCAGACTGTGCAGATTCTTCGGTCAGCACAAGGCGCGATATGATGTGGGAGCGGTTTTCTTCCTTCAGCCTCGTCACGGAGGACACAAAAGGAGCATATGGATTGCTTACCTTTCCCAGTTCCTTCAAATCCGCACCGGAAGCCTCGACGGCATCCGAGAACCTGTACCAGTGTCTGAAAACGATACGTCTGATCACTACAAGGGCAAGAGCGATTACCAGGATCAGGATGATACCCACAAGCCAGATGACCGAAAAGAGATCGCGAAAATACTCGCTCTCATCCACTATCAGATAATAATTGACACCTCTGATGGATGACTCGGAAACCAGAATCCTGTCATGCCCTATCCTTCCGCCCGTCTGCTCCAGATTCCTCAGTTTTTCAGATTCATAGTGACCGTCCATATGGGAACCGAAATGGAAGAGCTCCCTCCGGATGTTTGTATCGTACATGACTATGTCATATGTCTGGGAAACAATGCTGGGAATAATGTCCGACACATCCACGAGAACCGCAACACAGAGATCCCCGATAGTTGCAGAGCGCACGAAGCTCAGAGGCCTTATCACAAGAAGGTTGTAACCGTTTCCATCATCGGAAACATCGATTACATAGGTATAGTTCTGGCTACTCTGCGAAATCAGTTCTCCGAGCACTTTCGATTTTGAAATCACAAGTACATCGTTTCTGCTGATGTTTGACAGTTTCCCGTAGTATTGGGCAGTTATGTACAGGTCGTTGCTTACGGAATAAAGAATACAGTCTTCCAGATGAGAACGGCTGTCGACCATGTGCCTCAGGTCCAATGTACGCTGATACAGAGTATAGGCATCGTAATCATCCAGGGTTTTTGAGGAAAAAGCCTTGAAAGTGTCGGAGAGGATAAGCTCCTCACAGAGGGCATCGACCTCCAGAAAGGCGGAGTTCAACTCATTGCTGAGAGCTCCCAATGCAGCACGGTTTGCCTTGTCTACCGAGTTTCGTACTGTGTAGATTCCGGCCATGGCGAAAACAAGAAACAGTACCAGAAGGATAGTCGATACGAGGATGTATGACAAACTCCAGCTTCTTATCAGTTTCTTCTGAGTTTCAGTCTTCGTCATGAGGCCATTCTACAACAATTCTTCAGCAAACAAAACTTCCGCCGCACTTCTCTCTGAGCATCTTCTCATAGAGATCGGCATCGATCGGAAGCGATACCCAGTCCCCTCCCGTCCAGGAGGAAAGCAGAATGGCGTTGATTATCTCAAGGCTCTTTATTCCATCGCTTCCCGGGGCAAGCAGCGGTGTTCCCTTCTGGATGGCATCGCAGAAGTTCTTGATAATACCGCAATGAGATGTGTAGGTACCCTTGACGGGAACTTCGCACTTCCAGATTTCAGGGTGTCCGATTTCCCCTTTGAATGTCTTCTGGAACTCGTCGGTATCGACTCGGCATCTGGAGAACGAAATGCTGTCATTCTCGATCACCAGCCTTCCCCTGGTTCCCGAAATCTCAAGTCTGTTGGTACCGGGTTCATCGGCTATCGTGGTGATGTATGTGCCGATGTGACCGTCGGGGTATTCCATGAGTGCAAAGACATCGTCCTCTACCTCGATGTTGCGGTGCTTGCCGTAGTAGACCGTGGCCTTCACACGCGAAGGCATTCCGCAGATCCACTGCCAGAGATCCAGATTGTGCGGATTCTGGTTCATCAGAAGACCGCCGCCCTCTCCTTTCCAAGTGGCACGCCAATCGGAATTGTCATAGTAGGACTGGGGTCTGAACCATGCAGAAATCAGCCAGTGACAGTGCAGGATTCTTCCGAGCTCTCCGCTCTGGACAAGGTCCCTTGCCTTCTGATAGAGGGGATTGGTCCTCTGGTTGAACATTACTCCGAAGACCTTGTCGGATTTTGCCGCAACCTCGTTCATTTTCTTGACTGCATTGGTGTAGACTCCGGCAGGCTTCTCGCACAGATAGTTAAGACCGTGCTCGAGGGCATAGATTCCATATACGGGATGATAGTAATGCGGACATGTGGGAATCACCGCATCGACAAGGCCGGAGTCCATCAGCTCCTCTGCACTGTTGAAATATGCAACCTTATCCCCGGCAAGAGCCCTCGCCTTCTGAAGTTTGGCAGGATTGATATCCGCAATTGCCGCAAGACATGCGTTGTCCACTTTTCCAGCAAGCAGAGCCGTGGAGTGCTGGTTTCCCATGTGACCGAACCCGATGATTCCGATTCTGACTTTGTCCATTATCTGTCCTCCTGTGCAAGTTCCCTCATGACTTTGAGCGCAACAACGGAATCCGCTTTCCAATCGCCGCTCTTGCCTTCAATGGATACTGTTCCGTCATATCCGGCCTGTTTCAGCAAACGGAAGAATTCCATCACTTCCTCGGTCTTTTCCGTAGGATAAGCCCTGCTGCCTTTGAGTGCTATGTGGGTATGCATGAACGGTCCGCAGGTCAGGATTCTTGTCATGTCCTCGCCTTCCTGCCTCATATGATAGGCATCTGCAAGAAGCCCTACATTCGGAAGGTTTACATCAGCCTGAAGGGCCGCACCCTCAGCAAGGCTGTTGATCAGATTGGTCTCGGCTCTGTTCAGCGGCTCGATGGCCACATCGATGCCGTGCTTTGCGGCCAATTCTCCGACAATGCGGGTGACACTGACCAGCTGAATGTATGCATCCTGCCATCTCATACCCTCCGGCACGAAGCGGCTCTTTCCGCTGCCGAAAACCACAAGTCTGCATCCGAGAGCATCCATGCGCGAAAAGGCGGTCTCGAGATAGACTCTCATCTCATCTTCGTTGTACTTGTCCCCGATCACTATCATGTTCTTGGGAAACAGCAGGGCACAGCGTTCCATCCTGATGGAGGCTTTCTTCATGACCTCCAAAACGGATCTGAACTCCTCCTCTTCCCAGAGAGCAATCTGGTTGAGCTTTCCGTCGATGAAGTCGTATCCGGCTTCCTGGACCTCCATGACATTTCTGATATCTGCACAAAGACCGAATCTCATGCTTTTTCAACTCCTTTTCTGCTGATTATCCAGGTTTCTTTCCCTATGCGGAGAACTGCCTTGTCTCCATCAAGTCTGATTGAAGCATCAGCACCTTCTGCCTTGACTATCGTAGCTGAAACAAATGGCGCCTTGCCGTTATAGGCCATCGTTACCTGCCCTATGGGCTCCCTTACGGGATAGCCGTAGCTGATCCATCCGCCCTTAGGATCCTCGCTTCCGCAGAGAAGACTGCCCGAGAATGCAGCATCGGATACGAAATCAAGGGTAAAGGCTTTGCCGTGCTTCGATCTGTAATCCACATGCTTGTCCTTAAGCTTCACATCCTTGGTGTTGAAGTTGTACATCAATCTGAAATCGTGGTTTTCCCTTGCCGGTCCGTCCACATAGTCGACAAGGACAGCAACCGAATGCGGTGCAAGAATCAGCTTGCGCCTGTGGAAGACCGGATCCGGAAGATAAGCATATCCGTTATGCTCCAGATCGATGATCTTGAGACCGTCCTTCTCTCCGAAGAAATGACAGAGACAGCGTACACCGCGGACCCTGTCGACATTCGGAATCGCTCCCATCTCATGGTCGTCGACATAGAGCGTATTGTGGGCAAGGGCGGAAACGAAGTATGCTCTCCAGTCTTTCCAGATCGAGGATCTGTAGATGTATCTTCCGCTGTCAACCAGGACATCCTCACCGTCCAGCGTGATTTCGGCATGCATGCTGTCATTGTGCGAGTGAGTTGACCTCTCGCCTCTCTCAAGCTGGCTTGAATGGGTGCACAGGTAATCGGCATCGGCATTCCAGCCGGTGCGCATGACATAGACGCCTTCTTCCGAATACTTGAAATCGAGATCCTCGGGTGCGGCGCCTTCCTTTCTCAGGGTTCCGAAATAGCGGAACTGCTCGTCTCCGAACAGCCTGTACATCCAGTTCATGTATGCACGAAGCTCATTGAGGTCATCCGGGAAGAACGACAGGTTCATTCCTTCATAGATCGATGTGTCTGCACGTCTCGTGGTCAGATCGTCCCTGTCGGCATCCCCTATCATCGGGGTGGAGAGGTCAGGCTTGACCAGTGAGCAGATGTATTTTGCACTTCTTCTTATCACTTCCCAGGCATAGTCCGGCACATAGATTCCGTTTCTGTCGCACATGACAATTGCCTGAGCGAAGGCGATGGAGGCAACCATGTGGTAGATGGGTGTTTTCTCCATGTGTACCCCGTTGTCGGAGAAGCAGTAGCGCACCTCGTGCATCACGCGGCCGTAGGCGGTATCGAACCACTGCTTGGACTCTTTGAACTCAGGGAACATGATGGCTATCTGAAGCAGTGCGCTGGTCTCCATACTGAGCCAGTTGGATGATCTGTCGTGATTTGAATAATGGCCCATCAGAAACAATGCATGATCTCTGATTCCCAAAAGGAAGCTCGAGAGATCCTCGATTGTCCATACCTCCGAACTGCGGAAGATTTCGAAAACCGGAAGCCATGTCGTGTAGATCCTTATTCCGGTCTCGATGGTTCTCCATGCGGTTCCGGGGAACGGCTGCTTGGGAACGAAGGTCGTATCCTTGATGAACTCGTCTGCAGGCCACGCCTCACGGAAGGAGTGCATCTGCGCAAGGAATTCCCTCGTGTACTTCTCGTCTTTGGTGATGGCGTATGCCCTGGCAAGGCTCTGCCAATAGATGGTGCGGAAAAGCGACCAGCTCCACTCGTTGTCCCTGCTGGTCTCCGTGGTCGGATTGAACATCCAGTCGATCGGTCCGTCGAACTTGTGTCCGAAGACATCATGCTGCATGACCTTCTCTGCATCGTCGATGATTCCGTCGTCCTTGATTTCCCCGGCCTCCGAAGCCCGGAAAAGATAGACCGGTTTTTCTCTCTGCGCAAAGTGTCTGAGCAGGTCACCTGCATTCAATCTGCTGTAGTCGTCTTCAAGAAGATCCCTGAGCTTCTCAAACTCCGTCATATTCCACCTTCCTTTTCTCACCGTCCATTGACAGAACAGCACTGGAGTGGCCCGAAGGCCACCCCAATGCGCTTTGAATCAGTTGTTCTGATTATCTTGAGATGTAAGCGTCGTAGGCTTCCTGTCTCCAAGCGACAGCCTGCTCGAGTTTCAGACCCTTGAGGCCGGCCTGGTACTCGGCGAATGTCTGCTCGTTGAGAGGAGTAACGCCTGTGATGAACTTGTTCTCCCACTCCTTTGCGTATGTCTTGACGTCGTTGACGATCTTTGCATACTCATCGGCGTGCTCGGAAGAAACTGTGATCAGAGACATGTCATGCTCACCATAAGTTGTCTGTGCCCAGAGAGTAAGAGCTTCCTGGAGCTCAGGAACTGCATAGTAGAACTTCTGTGCCTTCGGCTCCTGTACGAACGGTCCGTTGATGGTGAATCTCATGTACTGCCATGCCTTGGTTGAATCAAGGACTCCGTCTGCATTGAGGACAGCCTCAAGGTAGACAGGCTCGCCGTTCTCCATCTTGTAGGAAACACCTTCGATACCGTAGTTGGCGAGAAGATGACCTTCCTCGCTGAACTGGTAGTCAAGAAGTCTCATTGCTGCTTCGATGTTCTTGCAGCTTGTGGTGATGGCTGCTGAAGCACCGGCGTTGGAATAGATGGTATCCATCTTTGCGAACATTGAGAGTCTGCCCTTCTCCGGTGAGAGCGGCTTTGCGGAAGACATGGTGACTGTCGGGTCTTCTTTCTGCATCTGGGGCAGCCATGTTCCGATTCCGCTTCCGCCGGGAGCATAACCGATGGCTGTTGTACTGTTGAGGATCAGGTTTCCCATTCCCTTCTTGTCGAGAGTCAGATAATCGCTGTAGAGAAGCTTCTCGGTGTAGAGCTTGTTGAGGAACTTCAGATACTCATATCTGGCGGGCTCGATCAGACCGCTCTTGACAACGCCGTTGTCGACATAGATACCTTCGTTCTCTCCCCATGAATCGAATCCGGGACCGAAGACTCTGTTGATATGGTCGCTTCTGATGGCAATCGGCCACTCGACGATTCCGGCTTCCTTGATCTTGACAAGGGCATCATAGAGCTCATCCGGAGTCTCGGGGATTGCTGTTACGCCGGCCTTTGCGAGGAGGTCAGTTCTGTAGACCCAACCTTCTGTGTAGAGCAGTGCGTTGTTCTCATAGCTGTCGCCTCTGAGGAACGGGAAGCAGTAGTAATATCCCTGGTCGGTCTTGACCATGTTTGCAATGTCGGGATGAGTCTCAAGGAACTTCTTGAAATTCGGTGCATAGTCAAGGTAATCGTTCAATGGGATGATGACTCCGTCGTCGATTGCCTTCTGCGGGCCACCGGCGTAGTTGATCCACTGATACTCGATGATGTCCGGCATGGACCTGCGTGATGCTGTAAGGACAGAGAAGGCCTCAGCAACATTGTTACCGGCGGCAACATGCTGGAATGTAACCTTTGTGTTTGTCCTTGCCATAAGCTCCTGCCAGTACGGCAGCTCGTCAAAGCTGTTTGCAGTGATGGCTGCGTTCAGAGTTGCCCAATAGGTGAGCTCATCCGGTGCGTTGCTGGTTGTCTTGGCTTCGGTTGCGGCCTGTGCGAAAACAGGACATGCAATCAGAAGTACTGCGAGCAGAACTAGTAATGCTTTCTTCATTCTTTTCTCCTTTTTACGGTTTCACGAACCGCTTTTTGATCATATTTCTGCAATGCGCCACTGCGCATAAGCATTCTGTAACAACTGACTCAGGCCATCTATGGTGTAATAGATGCTTCCCTTGTCATCCTTTTTCCCCACTGCCCTGTCGGAGCAGTCCCTGACTCCCATGTCCTGGGCCATCAGAACGGCATCGGTATGGGTCCTTGCACATTTGAGGGTGCAGACGGGGCTCCTGTGTTCCTGAACGCACCTTACGCTCTCATAGAGTTTTTCAAGGCGCTCACCCTTATCCATATGTATATAGTCGATGACCGTCCCGTCATTGAGCTTGCCCACGAATCCGTTTCCATCCTCATAGACGGTGCCGTTCTCGAATTCATATTCACTCAGAGGGCCGATCTTTGCATCATCCACCGCATGGGAGGCATAGTAGTAGAGATCTACATTTCCCCTTGTGGTGAATTTTAACTCAACGGTGTCACAGTTTGTGATACTCGGCCTGATTCTTGCCAACAAACCCTTGCAGCAGGACACTGTTTCACTTTCATCCATTGCATTTCCGAGGAGGAATACCATTGTCTGGAACTGATGTGCACAGGCATTTGTGAACGGTGAATCATAGACGGGCTCACCGTTGCAGAACACAGCTCCTGCCCAGGAGGATCTGTTGTAGTAGATGTCGTTTCTCCTCATCAGGCGGATGGTCTTCATGCGGACCGGTTTACCGTAGATTCCCTTGAGGATGTCGGCCTTGAGGGCAAGGACGTCCTTTGCAAAGCACATCTGATAACCGACTGCGACAAACAGCCCGGTCTCGAGGCTCTTTGCCTGCATCTGTTCGAACTGTTCGCTCCTGAAGCAGACGGGCTTCTCCGTAAGGACATTGCTGCCGTGCGCCAGAGCAGTCATGACAAACGGAAAATGAGTATGGATCGGGGATGATATTATGCAGAGGTCGGCACTATGGCTTTCATAGAATTCTGCGGGAGAATTGAAAATCTCAATTCCCCTCTTGCAGACATCTTCATACAGAGGACTGCGCTCTGCAAACGGATCTGCAATTGCAACAAGGGATGAGGATACGACGTCCCGCGTCAGGTATTCCCTGACGTAGTTCTCTCCGTAACCACCCATGCCGCAGAGCAGGACCTTCACACCCATTGTCACTTCTCCTCGAATGCCGACTTCAGAATACCGGCGGCATCGACCTCAAGGGCCTTGGTCGGACAGACCTGGAAGCAATAACCGCAACCGATGCAGTTGGCTGTCTTGCGGGCCTTCTTTCCATCCAGTTCGATTCCCTTATACCAACACACATCGGTACAACGTCCGCATCCTATGCACTTCTCGGGATCTGCATCCCTGAGTCTATAGGCTTCTCCGAGCTTGTCCTGACGGCGCTTGGCAAAGGCATTGTCCATATTGAAGAGCTGAAGGGCCTGTCCCTTGATTTCCTTCACGCTTGAATAGCCGTTCTTATCCAGCCATTCCGAACACTGCCTGATGATTCTCTCGCAGACCTTGATTCCTCCGGAGCATGCAATGGCTCCAAGCTGGACCATTTCCGAACCGGCCATGATGTATCTCAGGGCCTGGTCATATGAGAACACGCCGCCGCCTGCATACATCGGAATTGTTATTCCGCGGCTTCTTGCATCTGCGATTTCGAAACACACAAGAGGATTAGCCTGTGTTCCGCCATAGCCCGAACCCGGTCTGGGCTGTGTTGTCTTCCAGTCAAGATCAAAGTAGAAAGCTTTCCATCTTGCCGTGGGTCCTACGGCATCGGCACCTGCTGCAACCGCCTCGCGGATGCTTGTAAGACAATCACAGTCCTCTATGGCAAGCTTGACCATCACCGGTGTTCCCGGAACAGCCTTCTTGATCATGCGTGTGCAGTTTGCCACCAGCTGGTAGTAGTTGAACTGTCTGTCGGAAGCAGTGGCGACTCCCGGGGTATTGAAGTGAAGCTCGATGGCATCGGCACCTGCTGCGACCACTTCCTTGGCTTCCTTGACCCATCTTTCCTTCCAATCAGGATATTTCTCGATATCGTGGTAATGGCCTACCGATGCCCAAAGCTTGGTCTCGGGATACATATCCCTGCGTGCGCGCCTGACTTCCTCACAATACTCCTCCAGAGAGCTCATCGTATCGGGAAGCTGCTTTCCGACTGCATGGGAATGGAAGGCCGGCTGGCCCTTGAGTACAGCATCGAAGGACGGATAGAAGAATCCGCCGCCACCCATTCCGTGGCCGTAGTTGCGCATGGTGATTGCTCCCGGCTTGCAGGCCGAGCTCTTGATCACATTGTCCGCGCCCCTCGTAGCCGGGCTGGAGGCAATCACGAACGGATTGATCATGTCAAAACAGTCAATGTGCAGATCTGCCATAGTCAAGCATCTCCTTCAGGACGTCTGCGTCCTTGTAAAACTGCTGCTCGGAATCGTCTTTGACGAACTCGAGAAGCGCATAATAGTCTTTTTCGGGGTCGAGGGTCGCAAAGTAGATACCCCACGGCCTTCTGCCCTCTTCCAGCGGTCTTCTTCCGGTCTGGTCCCAATGATAGACATGCAGATAGGACAGATACGGAAGAATCATCCCCAGTCCTTCTTTCCTCTGCTCTTCGGTCAGAGCCATCGTAGGCTGCCAGAGCGTGTGCAGATTGTCACAGGCCGTCTCCCGAAGCAGGGCAAGGCCCGACTCGTTGGTATCGGTGAGAGTATTCTTGTGCCATTCCAGATTGAGGACAATTCCCATATCGGAAGCTGTCCTGCAGGCTTGCACAAGTTCCTTCACCAGAGCTTTCCTCTCCTCGGCGCAGACATCTGCGGAAGCCTTCGTCCCGGCCCAGATGCGGACCTGTTTTGCTCCGATCGCCTTGGCGGTCCTGAGACTGGGCAGGATGTCCATTCCCTGGCCGAGACGGTAGTATGAGCCGTAACCGGCTATTTCAAGGCCTGCATCGGCAGTAAGCTTCCCGACTGTGGAGGCAAAGGCTTCATCCCCACAGGGAATGTGGTGGTTTTCACTCCATTCGATGGCCTGCAATCCGACATTCCGTGCGATTCTAAGCACCTGCTGCACCTCGAGACCCTTGAATGTTGCGCTGACCAGTCCGCTCTTTATCATCTTCAAACCCTTTGCATCAGCCCTTGACGGCTCCGACCATGACGCCCTTCACGAAGTACCTCTGAAGGAACGGATAAACCATGAGGATCGGAACGGTGGCAACGACGATGGTTGCATACTTGACCGCTTCGCTGTCCAGAGCCAGGGACTCGGCAGCCATGCTGTTCGTCTCTTCCTGGAACAGGATCTGTCTGAGGATCAGCTGGAGGGGGAACTTGGTCTTGTCACGCAGATACAGGAATGCGGAGAACCATGAGTTCCAGTGCGCTACGGCGTAATAGAGGACTATGACAGCCACAGTCGCCTTGCACAGCGGGGTCATGATCCTGAACAATACCTGCGGATGGCTTGCACCGTCTATCATTGCAGATTCCGGCAGGCTGTCGGGGACCTGGGCCATTGCTGTTCTCATGACTATCATATTGAATGTACTGATGGCACCGGGAAGGATCATCGACCACCGCGAGTTGATCAGTCCGAGGGATTCCACGACGAGGTATGATGGGATTGTTCCGCCCTGGAAGTACATCGTGAAGACAATCATCAAGGTAAAGAACTTGACAAGTCTTGCACCCTTTCTGGAAAGCACATAGGCTCCGATCAGGGAAAGAAGTACGTTCAATCCGGTTCCGACCACAACGACAAATATCGTATTCAGATAACCGGTGAGGATGCTCGGATTGTTGAATACCAGGCTGAAATTGTACAGCGTCGGATTGATGGGATAAAGAAACAGTCCCGAATGCTTCATGACATCATATGGATCGGAAAAAGCTCCGAACAGGATGTTGAGCATCGGAAGCAGTATTGCAAGGGAAAGAAGCGTACAGATGATAACGATTACGATGTGAAGAATCGTCTCGCCCCTTGTGTATCTCACCTTCATTGCCTTGACGGGCTTTGTAATCTGTTTGTCTGACATACTCACCTCCTCACCAAAGACCGGATCCGCTCAGCTTCTTGCTGAACTTGTTGGTTCCCCAAACGAGGAGGAAGCTTACGACCGAATTGAACATTCCGACCGCAGCGGAATAGCTCCAGTTCATGTTCAACAGACCTTCACGGTAGACATATGTGTTGATGACATCTGCAACCTCAAGTGTAAGCGGGTTGTACATGAGAAGTATCTTCTCGTGTCCGACGTTGAACATCTTGCCCATCTGGAGGATGAACATGATGATGATTGTCGGGAAGAGGCACGGAAGAGTGACGGAGAAGAGCTGGCGAAGCTTGCCTGCTCCATCTATCTTTGCAGCCTCATAGAGCTGTGCATCTATTCCGATGATAGCCGACAGGTAGATGATCGAGTTCCATCCGATGTTTTGCCAGATACCTGAAATAATATAAAGAGGAAGGAAGTACTGCGGCTCCTGAAGCATCGTCACGGGTTCGAATCCGAAGTGACTCAGGAATGTAGTGATGGCTCCGTTTCTGGAGGTCAGGTCCGAAAGCATGGACATTATGACGACAATGGAGATGAAGTGCGGCAGATAGGTGATGGTCTGAACCGCTTTCTTGAAGTGCTTTGTCCTGAGCTCGTTGATCATGAGTGCCAGAATGATCGGCATCGGGAAGCTGAAGATCAGGTTCGTTACGCTTATCTTCAGGGTGTTTCTCAGAACTCTCCAGAAATAGTAGCTGTTGAAGAAATCCTTATAATTCTTGAGGCCGACCCACTTGCTCCCGAAAACACCCTTGATGGGCTTGTAGTTCTGGAAAGAAATGAGCAGTCCTGCCATAGGACCGTAGTGGAATATGATGTAGTACACCAGCACGGGAATGAACAGAAAATACAGACCTCTGTTCTTGCTCCAGTCTTTTCGTATGCGCTTGGTCAAAGGTTCCCGGATCATAATCTCTGAGTTCCCGCCAGACTTACCTTTTTTCATCTGAAAACTCTCCCTTATAGTGATTTCATTGTCCAATCGGTTTTTTGAATTGTAAATTGACAGATTAAAAACTGACATGTCAAATTTTTCCTTTTGGCATTGACGCACCATTTAAAACAATCTAATTTGATGCTATGTACAGAAATCCTATAATATCAGGTTTCAATCCGGATCCGTCAATCTGTTATGTTGACGGGCATTACTACATCGTTACTTCAACTTTCGAGTATTTCCCGGGAGTGACCATCTGGGAAAGCACGGATTTGGTCAACTGGAGCTACTGCGACAGCGTCCTCAAGACCCCGGAGACTCTGGATTTGGACAAAAGCCCGGATAGTCTGGGCCTGTATGCAGCTACAATCAGGCACCATGACGGTCGTTTCTATGTAGTTACTACAAACAAATATCTGAAATTCAATTTCGTTGTATCTTCTGAAAGCATCCACGGCCCGTGGACTGCTCCTGCGTTCATCTGGAAAACGGGAATAGACCCATCCCTTTTCTTCACTGAAGACGGTCGTTGCTTCTACACCTCCAATGGCGAGACAGACCCATACACCAAGGCCCGAGGAATCTTCGGCGCCTTCATGGACCCCAGCTCCGGAAAGATGCTTGAGGAATTCCGTCCTATTGCTGAAAGCTGCGGAGGCCACTCCACGGAGGCCCCCCACATCTACTTCAGAGGCGGATACTATTACCTGATTATCGCCGAAGGCGGCACAGGAATGGGCCACCATGTATGCGTACTCAGAAGCCGGGATATCCACGGACCTTATGAGAAATGCCCCTACAATCCGATTCTTTCCCACGCCGAAAGAAAAGGCCATGAAATACAGTGTACCGGACATGCCGACTTACTCGAACTATCCGACGGCAGATGGATTGCCGTTTTCCTCGGAACCAGAAGAAACACGACGGTTCCAGCAACTACATTGGGCCGTGAAACCTTCCTTGCTCCCGTCACATGGACAGAAGACGGCTGGCCGATCATCGGAAATGACGGCAAGGTCGAAATCGAGATGGAAGACATTCTGCCGGTTCAGCAGAAAGACCAGAAAACATTGTTCGTGGATTTCAGGAAAAGACTCTCGGACTTCCCTCTTTTAAAGGTCAGGGCACCAAAAAACGATTGCTTTGTTTTGCACAATGATGAAAAAAAACTTATACTTGTCGGAGAAGAGGATATCAATACTCCATTGGGACATCCTACATTTCTTGCCCTGAGACAGAATTCATTCAGCTGCAAATTCAAGACCGAGCTTGATGTCACTACCCTTGAAGGTACTGCCGGAATAGCAGCATGGCTGAGAACAGACTACCATTACAGGCTTGGAATCAGGAAGAACGACGGCAAACTGTCCTGCACCCTCGTTCGTCATGTACATGACTTCGAGGCCAGAACCGCCGAGCTTGAATTGGATGCAGACGGAACTTCGTCAGTCACCCTGACAATGGAGGTCAGACCCGAATCCTACAGTTTCCATGTGAACGGAAATCTCGTAGACACCTGTTCCTATGCCGGTCTTACCACCTCATGCGTGTTGGGCAACTGTTTCACCGGTACACTTCTGGGAATCTATGCAGAGCATGGCAAAGCAACGTTCCTGGAAGGAATCACCCTGGAGAAAAACTGATTATCTGACGTTGGAGTCCTTTCTGAACTCCCTCCATACATTCTCGAAGAAATCATCCTCATCGGGAACAGGTCTTACCGGTCTCCAAGTGAATGCGCACTTTCCCTCTGTATAGCTCATTTCCTGAATCAGACCGTCCTTTGAGCCGTCGTCGAGACTGTAGCGGAATGTTTCGGGGAGGAAGGCATAGGGTTTGTTCCCGCAGTCATCGTGATAGAGGGCGCTTCCCCTGCTCTTTCCGCCCTGGGCCATATAATCGAGCATGCTCAGGGCATAGCACTTCTGGGCAATCAGATTGTCCCGGAGCTTATAGACCCTCTTGAGCTCTGAAGGATCGGAATACTTCACGTTTCTGCAGAACCCGGAAAGGATTCCGTCAATCTGGTCAACGAAATCGCGTACTGTCTTTTCTTCGCGGATAGGACCGCAGAAACTGCTCATCAGAGAAGTAGTCCGCTTCTCGGTTTCCTCGAGATTGGAATGATTGTCCTTTGCCTCAACCGCAATGGCTGTCATTTCCTCTACGGCCTTATCAAGCAATTCTCCGAAGGTTTTCCCGTCCGACTTGCTGTCTCTCCCTCTATGGGCAATGTATGTCGCAGCCCTGAGAGATCCGACCTGACCGGCATTCAGTGCAGATCCGCCGGGACGGTACACCCCGTGGCTTCCGGCAACCTCTCCGGCAACGAAAAGGCCTTTGACATTGCTCTGCCACCAGAGGTCCAGATCAAGACCTCCGTTGTTGTGTTGGGCACAGAGTGCAATCTCAAGCATATCCTTTTCCAGATCCACGCCCTTGTCCCTATAGAATTCGATTGCAGGCTGGTTCATCTTTTCCAGTCGCCTGATCGGGGTTTTCAGAAGAGCATCGGCTCTGGACAGATAATTGAAAGCCTCAGGGTCCAATGCATCGAACCTGAATGCTCCGTTTGCGGGATCCTTAGTAAAATCAAGGAATACCCTTCGCCCTTCGGAAAGCTCCATATAGACCAGAATATCGATTATCGAGCTTCCGTTCTCAACCTTACGTACATCGAACGGCCACTGATAGCCCTTCAGGAAGACCTTGGAGAGCATCTCTTCAGGTGCATCGAAATACTGAAGGAGAAACTCCTTTTCATCTTTTCCCTCTGAATCGGTCGAAACAAATCTGGGAAGGACCTGCATGTAGGTTCCGCTGACATTCCAGCGAGGCTTTACCGATGCAAGTCCGAACTGCCATTCGGTGAGGTTTCTCCCGCGCACTCCGGCCTCGAAGGCCAACCCGGAAGAACCGTGCTGACTCTGAGGATAGACGGAGCTACCGTACATCCCGGCAGGACCACCGGTTGCCAAGATTACATTTGCAGCCTCGACGGCAACAAAATGAATTTCATCCGTTCTGGAGTTGTCCAGGCACAGAAGACCTACACAGCGCTTGCCGTCAGAAAGAATCCTGATGACCTGAAGATGATCCCTGAACGGAACATTGAGGTCCATACATTCCTTCTCCAGGGCCTGAGTCATTGCCTTCGAGGTATAGGGACCTATTGAAGTGGCTCGGCTTCTCGGATCATGGTCGGTCTTGTATCCTACATATTCGCCATATCTGTTTGTCGGAAAAGGCAGGCCTGATTCAACAAGATGCATGAAGCTCCTGGTACTCAGGGCAGCTTCACAAAGAGCAATGTCGCCATCGACGGCCTTTCCGTCGAAAAGGGTTCTTGCCATCTCCATGATGCTGTCCGGTTCACTGCCGCTGAGAGAGAGCTTGTAATAGGTCTGCTTGTCGCTTCCGGTATTGCGGCTGGTTCCTCCGACGCGGTTCTCGCTTATCAGAAGAATATCATCCACTCCGAAAGCCTTGAGCCTGCAGGCTGCATTGTATCCGGCAGCTCCTGTTCCGACTATGCATGTATTGACTTTGAGAATCTCGGTCATAGGCGTTTGATGTGGAATCCTCCGTCAACATCAATGTAATTACCGGTCGTGTAGAGGAACTTATCCGAAGCCAGTGCGCTCACGGCATTTGCCACATCCTCCGGCTTTCCCCAACGGGCAATGGGAAATGCCCCCTCATCTATGAGCTTGTTGTATTTCTCATGCACCGTGCTGGTCATGTCGGTATCGATAACCCCGGGTCTTACCTCATGGACAAGAATCCCTTCACGGGCAAGTCTGTCTGCATACAGTGTGGTTAGCATGGAAATTCCGGCCTTGGAAACACAGTATTCACCCCGGTTGGTAGAGGAAACGACTGAAGAACAGGATGAGATGTTGATGATTACCCCGCGGCGTTCTCCGATAGGCTCCTGGCTTATCATCTGTTTGGCTACCGCCTGGGTCAGGAACATATTCCCTTTTGTATTTATCCCGATTACCCTGTCGAAGGATTCCTCGGTCATGTCGAGCAGGTCAGCTCTCTGGGCCGGCGCCACACCGGCATTGTTGACAAGAACATCGATACGCCCGAACAGCGCTACTGCCTCTCGGACAACTCTCTGTCTGTCCTCGGTTTTGGAGATATCCGCCTGAACATATTTGACAGTAATTCCGAGATTCTCCAGCCCCGAAATTGCAGCAGAGTTCTTTTCCCTGGTGCCTGTAGCTACCATGACGACATTGTATCCGTCAAGGCCCAGTTGTCTTGCAATGGCCAGTCCGATGCCCCTGCTGGCACCGGTGACAAGGGCTGTCTTTTTTATCTCTTTCTTCACTTTCGATGTTCCCTTTCAACAGCTTCAGCGTTGAATTTCTTATATAATGGCATATATACGCCACTGTTTCTGATTACACAGCCCGTCGTACCATGATCACGCATGATCTGGGTGCACAGCGAACAGGTGATACAGCATTTCTTCGGATCCATAGCACCTTTCTCAAGCACATCTGCAGGGGCATTCGGGTATGCGAAGCTCTCGCGCCCCAATCCCACAAGGGTACATCTTCCGGCTCTGATGTTTGCAGCTGCTGCATTGGGCAGGAAGTTTCTCAGCCAGCTGTAGCCGTTTCCGATTACAGGCACATCGCCCGCAGCCTTCTGAACGACTTCTGTCAGATGGAACAGCCTGTCTACGCTTTCAAGCGGATGCTCCTCCGGCACCGGGATACCATAGCTGGACTTGTCGAACGGACGGGTGACCTGAGGATAGATGTAATATGGATTTCCTCCGGAATTGGAAAGAAGACCTACGCCGGCGTTAACCATCTCGCGAACCAGCCTCTCCGGCTCGGAGGGGTCGAACTTCCACATATCTTCTTTGTCGCAACCGAAGCCGTAGGGGTATGGATGTGCATCGAAGACATTGAATCTGCTTGCTACGATGAAATCATCTTCCAGAGCCTTCTTCACTGCCCTGATAGCAGAGAGAAGAAGCCTTGAACGGTTCTCGAACGAACCTCCGTACCTGCCTTCGCGGGTATGGGAAGCAAGAAGTTCGCTGACCAGATATCTGTGGCAGGCCTTGATGTCGACACCGTCGAAGCCCGCTTCCCTGGCAAGCATGGCGCTGATTACATAACGCTCGACGAGGCTGTCCAGATACTCATCGGAAACAATCACCTCATTGCCTTTGTCCAAAAAAGGATCATGCTGCGGAACCAGAGGACGGGAAAGATGTCCTTCCGGCCTGCAATAGCGCCCGGAATGTGTAAGCTGGAGAATCTTGATCGGCTTGAAGCCATGTTTCTTCATTGAGAGTTCATCAACATCTCTGACGAGGTCCCTGAATTTGCTCACATTGGAAGCCGTGAGCATCATCTGAAGCTCATTCGCCCTTCCTTCGGGAACTATGGCATTCGCCTCGAACCAGATGAGGCCGAAACCGCCTTCGGCATACTTGAGATACCTTTCACGCACGAGAGGTGACGGAGAACCGTCGGTATTGGAATCACAGCCTTCCATAGGAAGGACTGCAAACCTGTTGGCACATGAAAGATGCCCGATTGTCACAGGTTTTCCAAGGATCTCCAGATTCTCATCGAATCCGATTCCAAGGCCCAGTTCCGAAGCCTTGTTTTTTATATCCGCAAGCGTTTCAAAATTGAATCTCTCGTGTGCGCTCATTCCAAATACTCCTGATAGCCCGATTTTACTAGCTATTTTCTTTCAAGAAAAGAGGCCGACCGAGGTCAGCCTCAACAATAATTGATTTATGCAAACCTTAGAGTCAAAGACCCATGACCTCGCGTGTATAACCTGCAAGCCACTCCTCGATTCCGGTCTCGGGAACATCGAGAGCTCTGTATGTAGGCTCGACAACGGGATATCCACCGACCTCGTCCTGACTGTTGATGATCTTACCTGTTCCGCTGTAGAACTCCTCAATCAGACGGCGGTCTACGGCATCGCGCTCTGCAGGTCTTGCACCGGCATACTTGAGTATGTATTCTGGAACATCAGCAGCCGGAATGGGTTCATAATCATCGATCCAGATGGGCTTCTCATCAAGAACGGTGATCGGAATTGAAGGATCGGTGATCTTTCCGGGCGTTACACCGTCGACCTTGACGATGATGTTGTCCTCGAGATAGCCGCGCTCGTCGTTCTCCGGATAGTTGGAACCGACCATGGCCACGACCTCCGTCGAAGGTCCTTCCTTCTCATAGTTTCCGACGATGGAGACAATCGGTGTACCCGGCTTCTCTTCGAGGTCTTTCCACTCCTTGGGAATCCAGGAGAGTCTGATTGACCATGCGCCTGGATCATAGATCAGGTTGTTGATGACTACACCCGATGAGTTTCCCTTGAACCAGGGGTTCCTTTCGTAGTTATGGGCGTAGAAATTGCCTATGATCGCCACGTTCGTGCAATCGTCCATGACCAGCGTTCCCATGGAGTGGTTCATGGTCTGCTTCGTGTGGACCGACCAGGCAAGGCCTTCGGCAATGAAGTTGTAACTGAATGTGATGTTGCGTGATCCGAACTCGGGACCGTAGCCTCTCTTTCCGGAAACGGAAAGGTTCTCGTCAACACCCCATGCAACCGAGCAGTGGTCTACGATGATGTTGTAGGCGTTTCCGTTTGCGCTTGTCGAGATTTCGGGTTCATAGCCCTCGCCGATTTCGGCTCCGGCATCTCCCATCCTGAAGAAGATGTGCTGCATGATGATGTCATGGGTATCGAAGGTAATTCCTCCGCGGATAATCGTGATTCCGGGACTCGGTGCTGTCTGACCGGCAATCGTGACATACGGATTCTTGACTTTGATCTGCTTCTTCTCGAGATCGATGACTCCACCGACTTCGAAGACGATGATTCTCGGACCCTCGGCTTCAAGGGCTTCTCTGAAAGATCCCTCTCCCTTGGCATTGAGATTGGTAACCTTGATGATTCTTCCACCGGCTCCTCCTACGGACTGGGCGCCCCATCCGTAGAACTCCATCGGCGGCTTGTGAACTTCATGAATCGCCTCTGCGAAAACGAAAGACGAAACGATAAGCAAAGCAAGTGCTATGGCGACAATCTTTTTCATTGTGCTCCTCCTGCCTTCAATTCTGAGGCACGGAAACACTGAGAACAATTGTCATTTTTATACAAAAACTGCCAGTTTTAAACCAAATCAAAGATAAGATACGGTCTCTGCCAGCGGTTTTCGGGAGAAGTGGTTCGCAAGCGGTCCGGCCCCCTCTGCGGCATAGCCGAGGTCCATTACCATCAGAATCTCCTCGTTCTCCGGAAGTCCGAGTTCCCTGGCAAGTTCATCCGGATCCAGGCGGTTGAGCCAGCAGCTGTCCACCCCTTCATCGGCTGCAGCCAGAATCATGTGGGTGGCTACGATGGTGGCATCCTCTACTCCGGAAGTTCTCTTCTCCCCCGGATATGTGTAGACGTTGGTCTTGTCGAAGGCAACGACCAGAACCATGGGAGCACCATAGCGGCAAGGCGTTACCTTGTCGATCTTGGCAAGGGCTTCTTCCGACTTCAGGACATAGACACGCTGCTCCTGAAGATTCTTTGCAGTCGGCGCAAGACGCCCGGCTTCCAGGATAGCCTGAAGCTTTCCTTCTTCTACCGTCTTATCCGAATATTTCTTGCATGAATAACGGTTCTTGATTACTTCCTTGAATTCCATATTGTTCCCCCTATCCGTCATTTTATCACAGGTGCCGTTCACCTGAGTCCGTTGAGATTCTCCTCTTTCTCGAAGAACGCCTTCTTCAACATGTTGTATTCATCTTCAGTACAGACCTGCCTGCACGGTTCGAATGATGCGGTCACTTCAAAGCATTCCTTCATGTTCCTGCAGGGATATTCTTCACATTCTGCGCAGGTTGCAATTCCCCTGCTGCCGCAGCATTCCACCACCTTGTATCTGCACCAGTTCTCCGCCTTGCACCCCGTACATGAAATCTCTTCGTTTGAAACCACATGGTCCCGATAGCCGATCTTCATCCACAGTTCTGCGGTATGCCGCAGCTGAGAGGCAGTCTTTTCATAGGGATGCTTCACATATCTGGGACACGCCGAACAGTCATTTCCGCAGGAAGCAATGATTTTCTCTTCCATCATTTTTGTTTCTCTTTCCATTTCAGCAAGACAGCTTCAAGTTTTCCAAAATCCAAACATCTGTCTGAAAGCTTCCTCGTAGCTTTACCAGAGGTGATTATACCATAGAGTCTGTTGGCTTTAGCTGTTATTTGAACCGCATGTTTCTGAATCCAATCGAGTTCTTTTCTGCAAAGATTCTTGTAAAAGACTTCTTTCGGTCCGTCCGATTGATTCGGACGCAAATCAATCTTTGTTATCAAATCTGAATCAACGGGAATCATGTTGTTGATATTGAGAACACCAAGTACTTTTCCTTCAACAATAATCTTGGAGAAATCAATGTCATTTTTCATTCCAAGGTGTTTTTCCTTTGGGGAATCGAGCGGAATACAGTACTGTTTGTTTTCCACAATCATCACAACACCGACAAAAGGCCTGTTGCTTTTGTGTATCTGAGGAGATACTGACTGAACTTTGTCATCGACTTTATGCAAATCCCTAACGTATTTCATGTTGATTGTGTACAAAGACAACTGTTTCTTGCCCATTGGTTCCTCACTCGTGCCAAATTGTGTGGAATTGGTCAAAGAAGAAGTTAGGCTGCACAAGGCAGCCTAATATGGTTCCCACTCACAGTAGGGTTCACTGCTTTTAAATAGTTCCCACTTACAGTAGGGTTCACTGCTTTTATGGTTCCCACTCACAGCAGGGTTCTCTGCATATTCATAATATAGGTCGTTTGAAAGAGGAAAGCAAGTTATTTTCTTGATATTTCTGAAAATAATCCACTTTATATGGTAAGGTTACGATTCCTCTATCGGACATAGGAATCTGGCAATCCCCACATCACGGCAGACAGCCTTGCGGCCGTGGAGATCGATTTCATGGCCTTCAACCTCACCTGCAAGAATGCGTCTTGCTCCATCGATCAGCTGCGGGATTGCTTCCCTGCCAACCTTTTCCTTGGCATGTGACGGATAGATGAAATCGAAGTCATCGCGTTTTTCCAGTCGCTCGAGACTTGCTATGTAGGCACTGAAATCCCGCTGCGGACCGAACATGTAGATGTTGCCGTCCTCCTGGATCGGATCCCCGCCAATCAGGCACCTGCTGTTTCTGTCCAGCAAGGTAATGCTTCCCGGGGTATGTCCCGGAAGGTGAATAACTTCCAGTTCCCTGTTCCCCAGATCAATCACATCCCCTTCGAATACAGGAATCATCTTTCCCCTTCCGCCCTGAACATTGTAATAGAAGGCAGCCTCGGAAGGATGCATGTAGAACTCGCTGAACCGGCTGTTGCCGCTGATATGGTCCCTGTCTGCATGGGTGTTCAGAAGAGCATACGGCAAGACTGTGGTTTCTCTTATCAGTCCATGAATATCCGGCGCTGTCATGCCGGTATCTATGACAAGTGCGCTTTTCTCGCCTACCAGGAGAAAAATCCTGACACCCTGATCCTCAAGGGCCCATGTGTTCTCAAAAAGTTTCTTCATTTTTCCTATTTCACATCGAAACTGAAACGGCCTTCCTTACACTTTCCGTCGGTCTGTACTATCACGTAGACCGTGCCCGGATTGACGGCAATTGTCGAACTTTGGATTTCCTGCCCGCCACTGATGGAGAACAGTTCGGTCTTGGTGCCGTTGCTGTCATAGAAAACAGTCGCACTGCCCTCTCCCAGCTTGGCCGAATAGTTCAGGTGTCCGGCGGACTTCAACTTGAAGGATCTGGTTCCGCTGAGGCTCGAGAAACTGATGGAAGCCGACTTCGAGGTGTTCGTAGTGACCATCATCAGAGCGCTGTAATGCGAAACGTATTTGACGCAGCCCACAAGACAGGACAGGCAGATTGCAAGCAGAATTCCGATGAGAAGTTTCTTCTTCACGGTTCAGTTCCTCAGTTCTTGGCCTCGCTCTCCATGTAGAAGTAGCCGCCCTTGGCGAAGGCACGCTTTCCAGCAAGCTTGAGATAGAGCACGAATGAAATGAGCACGTAGGCTCCGGTGATTGCTATGAACGGCCATACATTGCCCTTTGCCGGCCAATTGACCAAAGCCAGAATCGGCAAGGCGAATATGAACATGATACCGGTGGAGTTGGCATATTCCTGGGCAACCGGGGTCTCGAAATCAGGATCGACGACACGAAGCAGCGAAAGAGCCGTGGGGAGCGTACCGTTGGCGGTTCCGAAGATCATGAGGAATCTCATGAAGGAATAGTCCTTGAAGAGTCTGGAACAGAACCACGGGGTAAGGAAACAGGTGATTGCAATACCGATGACGGTGAGAACGAGAATCACCGGCCAGTACTGTCTGATTGCTGCGACCTCGATGGCACCCAGGCAGGCTGCAACGGTGAAATCAACGGCGATTCCGTCGATTCTGTTGCAGGTCTGGTTGTCGATCACGTGCTCTGCGTGGGCTGCGATGAGGACCTTGCGCACCAGGATTGCGCACAGCATGCTGACCACGAAGTTGATTCCCCAGAGGCCTACGATAGCCTCGAGAACCTTGCCGCCGATGAATCTGGCGACAATCCACTCGATTCCGGCCAGAATCAGGAAGCTGAGAAGGTATGTGAACAGGATCAGTGCGATATGGAGCGTGAATGTGTCCATGGACTCGCTGGCAGTTGTCTGATAACTGGAAGCAACACGGTCTTCCTTTCTGGTGAAGAAGCCGTTGCCGACCTTGCGGTTGCGGAGCTTCTCGACATACTCTGCGCTCAGCCAGCCCTTCTTTGCTGCCCTGTTGATCAGAACAACTCCGACGACCGAACCGATGACGAATCCGATTGCGGCCATGGTAAGACCGACATCACTTGCGTTTGCGACATTGTACGGTGCTCCTTCCCAGACCTTGGCCATCGACTCTGCCTGTCCGGGTCCGAGCTCGAAGCCCAGACAAAGGGTAAGACCGAGGGCGACCGCCGATCCGGGGAGAATCGCCTTGAGAAGCAGGACAGCGGCAAGAAGGCCGAACGTGCACTGAAGGCCGTATTCAGCAAGAAGAGCCGTGACATTGGCCCACAGGGTGCCCTTCCTCTGCTGCTTTTCCTTCTTTGCAGGAATTCTCAGCTGCATCGCTATGAACGAGATGTTCAGCAGATGGAACATCAGTTCTTCAAGGAAGAAGGTTCCTGTTTCGAGATTGAGCCAGGGAGAGAAGTAGTTGTAGAAGATGAACAGGAAAAGACCGCCGATCATCGGAGCCGGGATAAGGTATTTCTGAAGGAAGTGAACCTTTGATCTCAAAGTCGATCCCAACAGAAGGGCGCACGAGATGATGCATAGGTGAATCACGATGGTGAAATCATGTGCACTGTGGATGTAATTCATTCAGTCTCCTCCTGATGCTTCTTCTGGAAGCCCAGATAGTATTCATGGTATTTGAGGGAGCTTGCCTCGGGTAGCAGTCTTATTCTGTAGAGGACATCCTCACAGAACAGCTCCATCGTCTGCTTGGCATTGAGAATAAGCGATGTGACTTTCGACAGGGGCAGGTCGTAGCAATCCGGTTTCCCCAACGGCTGCTTGCACTCGACCTTGAGAATATCATCCTCTATCCGGACGGTGATATCCTTGGAGAGGGTCTCAAGCTCTCCCTCGTTGTTGGCATCGCCTCTCTGGAAGAGAACTCCCCTCTCCGGAGGAAGGCTGCCCAGACCGCTGATCTCGGAGGCCTCCCAGTTGTGCCACTCGCTGAGCCTGGTAAACGGGACATCTATCGAAGTCAGGTCGTCCATATCGTTGAGGACAGCGGCTGTGTTGCATGCGCTGCAGGTAATCCTGTTTCCGGAAGTTCGGATCGTATCTACGGCTCTGCACTTCGGGCACATGTATAGAAGGCGCTGTGCTCCTTCTGCGCGCCTGTCGGAAACATAGCTGTAGTTGACCGTCTGCTTCCACTCGTCGTTGGAGAAGCGGATATAGTCCCTGATGGTATCCTGAAGCGCATCAAGCTCCATCGAGGCAATCTGCTCCGCGCTGAGCATGTGTTTGACGTTGACGGTCACTTTTCCGCGGCGCTTGCAGTCGGCCCATCTGGGCTGATGGGCAAAGCCACCCTCGAGGTGCACGAAAAGCACAGGTGTCTTGAAATAACGGAGGAGCTTGGCCAGGGGCTTGTAGCTGATGGGCATCATCTCTCCGTCCCAGGTTCTGGTCCCTTCGGGGAAAAGACCGACGCTGTCGCCTTCCCTGAGGGCTTTCTGGATGTTCTTGACCATTGAGATATCGCTTCTGCCCTGCTGTTTGGGAATGGCGGTACACCATTCGCCTATGACCTTGTGCAGGAATTTGTTCTTGAAGAGATAGGCGCCGGCCACCCAGCGGATATGCCTCGGGACAACTGCGGAAACCATGACGGGATCCAGAATGCCGACATGGTTCAGCAGATAGAGATAGGGACCGTTCTTGAGATCAGCCCCGCATTCGTTCTTGAGCGAGACCTTCCCGTTGGAAGTAAGGATTCTTCCATAAGTAGCTCTTGCAATCCTCAGTAGTGTAGGAAAACGTCCCTGCATTCTATCCCCTGTTGACACTTTTTGCCAAAGCGTCATATTCAAGTGCCATTTTCACACATTCGCCGACAAAAAAAAAGATGTAAGTATAATTATGTTTGATTAAATAAACTACGCCTTGTAGAATGGAATGGCAAAAAGGAGCCCATAATGGTAGCCGCAATCATAGTAATCGCAATTCTTCTTCTGGTCTGCATAGCAGTCTATCTGATGGCCAACATGTTTGCCAACATCGTCGTTCATCCGAACGTACACACCTACGAATACTCCCGCGAACAGGTCATGAAGCACTGCACGATAGATCCGCTTTCGGTGCTTGAGGATCACAAGGTCGAGGAATTCAAATACAAATCGGAATACGGCTATGAACTCTACGGACGCATAATCCGCTCGGACAAGCAGTTTCCCGACGGACGCCAGAGAGCTGTCATTCTCAGCCACGGCTGGACCAGCAACCACATAACGATGCTCTCCTACGGCAAGTTGTACCAGGAATTAGGCTTCAATATCGTGGCTTATGACCATCGTTACCACGGAAAGAGCGAGCACAATACCTACTGTACCATGGGCCTGTGCGAAAGCAGGGACCTCATCGGACTTGCCTCATATGTGAGGACCATGTTCCCCGAGGACACGATATGGGGCGTTCAGGGCGAATCCATGGGTTCGGCAACCGCCATGCAGGCAGCCCCCGAGCTCAAATGGCTCTCGTTCATCGTGGAAGACTGCGGATTCTCCAGCATGCGCGGCCAGATGGCAGCCACGCTGGACAACAAGAAACTCCCCCACTTCCCGATCCTCAATGTCGGAAGCCTGATTCTCAAGACCAGATATCACCTCGACATGGACAAGATCAATGCAATGGAGGCTCTCAAGCAGACCGATACCCCAATGCTTTTCTGCCAGGGCAGTGCCGATACATTCGTACCTGCGCGGATGATCCATGAGGTCTATGGGGCCAAGAAAGACAAAAAGGAAATCCATGTCTTCGAGAACTCGGAACACGCCGAGAGCATCTGGGACCACACCGACGAGTATCGTCAGGTGCTTAAGGATTTCCTCACAAAATATGAAGTGATCTGATTATTTGTAATCTTCAGCGTTGAAGTCCTTCATATGACTCAGGATTATCTCTCCGAGCCTCTTCAGGTTCTCCTCGCTGTTGGCCGCGATCATCGGGCTGGGTGCATCGAGAATCAGGTCGCCTGAAAGCTTTGCCGGACCGTCTTTCCAGACCATTGTATTCATCACGCCGCCGGCCTCGCTGAGGATAACGGCTGCCGCTGCGAAATCCCACGGGAAGAGCCTGAGCTCGAAGAAGGTGTCCACCCTACCTGCAGCAAGATAGCACATCTCAAGCGAAGCAACGCCGAAACGTCTGAAGTCGGCACACTGGTTGTAGGCCTCGAAGAGGACATCGGAACAGAGCTTTGCATAGCTCTTGCGGTAAAGGCTCATTGCCGTGCAGAAAATCGAGTGCGCGAAATCCTTCTTGGAAACCGAGAGCCTCTTTCCGTTCAGATAGGCTCCCTTGCCCTTCACTGCCCAGAACATATCGTCCAGATCGGGGTTGTAGACAACACCGAGGACAAGATCCTTGCCCTGGCGCAGACCCACCGAGATTCCGGACTGCTGCATGCCGCGGGCGAAGTTCGTGGTTCCGTCAATCGGATCAACTATCCAGCTGATCGGTTTGGAGAAGTCATGCTCATGCTCCTCCTCTCCGTAGAATCCGGCTTCAGGAAGCAGAGCCATTAGCTCCTTCTGAAGGAAATCCTGAACCGCAACGTCAGCTGATGTGACGATGTTCCAGGACTCGCCCTCCTTCTCCTCGACAGAGAAGGTATCTACTTTTGTCAATTTCGCCGAAGCCAGGACGATGTCCTTGACCTGCTCTACCAACTTCTCCAGATCTATCATTTTGACAACTCCCTTGAGATGATGAATCTCAGAATGTAATCCTTGGATGCATCATAGCAATGTTCATCCAGCGTGTAGGGGCCGCAGCTTCCTGTGCCTATACCCTGCTGGAACGCATTGATTGTAACATATGTTCCCGTTTTTTTCTCATCGCAGCGGTGCTTCATCTTCAGAAGCTCGCTGTCGCTGTACGGTTTGACGTTGAGTTCGAAGCTCTTGTCCACGGCATCGAAGCGAACCTTGCACTTCCCGTCCGACAGCTCCGCATAGCGCGTATCGCAACGGTTTCCGCTCTCCTGCGGCTTGACGTTCGGTTCGGTCATGTCATCCACGGAACATGCGCACTCCCTGACCGGGAACTGCTCCTTCATGTCAACGTAGGACTCCCCGCTGCGGCCCAGGTACTTCACTTCGGAGAATGAATCATCCAGTCTGAACGCCTTGCCGAAACGCGGAAGCTTTCCCTTGCCGCGCACCGGATGCAGAAGGCTTGTGACAAGCACGCCTTCCCTGCCGTCAGGAAGAATGCAACCCTCATACAGATCGGAACACAAGAAGGTTTTCCTGCTTGCTCGGATCGCCCATTCGGACACTGCCCGGCCCTGGGTCTGCTTGGATCCAAGGAGCGTTATGTTCTCCCTGTACCACTTTCGCATGGGCTTGGCCACGAAATTGATACTGTCATTATCGGTCTCTGCCCTGAAAATTATGGTAAAGATATCACTTGGGGCCATCGTTTTGTCTCCGATGGCGATTTTTGGCATTCCCTTCTCCATGCTGAACCAGGAAGGAAGGGTCTCCGTCTTACGAACATCAGACAGGATGCTCTCGCTGAGGCATATCTGCTCGGTCGAAACATTGTTTCCCGCCTTGTCATAGGTGTCGGCAGTCAGGAAGCAGTCTCCGGAAATCTCTCCGAGATCGAAGCTGACCTTCTCCCTGGACAAAGGTCCGGCAGTCGGGACATACTCGAACTGCTTTCCATTGGAGATGCGGATCTTCATCAGGAAATCACTTCCCGGAGTGAAGGCCGTGGTATTGAAAATCTCGAACTCGGAGGTATCGGTCCGTGTGATTCTGATAGGCCTGTAGGCATGGCGGACTATCCAGGCTCCGGTGGAAGGCCTTCTGTCGGGATAGAAGATGCCGTCACAGCAGAAGTTGCCGTCATGGATCCATTCCCCGTGGTCTCCGCCATAGGTCCAGCTTCCGTCCTCGTGCTCGACCGCGTGGTCGTTCATCTCCCAGACGCAGCCGCCTATCAGACCGTCGTAGCTGTAGATTTCCTTCCAGTAGCCCTCGATGTTGCCCGGCCCCACACCCATGGCGTGGGCATACTCACACATGAAGTAAGGCCTGTCCATGAACTGTTTTGTCTTGCAGACGCCCTCGCCTATGTCATGGAGCTCGCTTGCAGGCGGATACATGCGTGAGGCAATGTCGTAGGCCTTGCGCTTGGTGTAGATTTCGCTCTCGTAGTGGACCGGGATGTCCGAGACGCTCTTGAAGTAGTCATAGGTGGCATCGGTGTTGCATCCGCCGCCGCTCTCGTTACCCAGGCTCCACATGACTATCGGGGTGGCAAGGGCCTTGTCCCTCTGATAGTGATGCACAGTACGGCTCAGGTAGCGGTTCTTCCATGAGGGGTCGTTGGACAGGCGGTTGTAAGAAGGCGGGAGTTTTCCGACAAGCACCCCGTGGGTCTCGATATCCACTTCATCGACGATGTAGATGCCCATTTCGGCCGCCAGCTCAAGCATAAGCGGATCCGGGGCATAATGTGAGGTCCTGACCGTGTCGATGTTGAACTGCTTGCAGAGTCTCAGGTCACGCTCTATCTGCTGCGCTGTCATGCAGTAGCCGTTCTTCGGGTCTGTATCGTGGTGGTTGACACCCTTGAACTTGATGCGGCTGCCGTTAAGAGTATAGAGGTTGCCCTTAACTTCTATTGTCTTGAAGCCTATGCGCTGATGTATGCAGCTGTACGGGCTTTCTATGTAGAGGTCGTAGAGAACGGGAGTCTCCGCGCTCCAGCGAAGGACCTCCAGATTCTCGAACGTTACCTTGGCCTCCCCTTCGACCGATTTGGTCCGCAGTGTCTGCAGCAGAGGTTTTCCGTCATGGTCGGTTCCTTCGACCGTGAAGGATACCTCCACGCCGTCGGCAACGAATGCGGTAATGTCCGCACTGAACACGTCTTCCGTTCCCCTGGTCTTCACATCGATGTCCCAGATATCGTTTTGCTCCGAAATCCTCAGAAGTACATCGCGGAAGATGCCATTGTTGCGGAACATGTCCTGACATTCCAGATATGTTCCGTTGCACCAGCGGCGAACCACGCAGACAAGCTCGTTGCGCCCTTCTTTCACGAAAGCGGTTATGTCGAACTCCGCGGTATTGTGGGATTCCTCTGAGAAACCTGCGAACTGTCCGTTCACATGCACTTCGATGCAGCTACAGACGCCCAGGAAAGAGAGGACATATCGCATTTCGTTGTTGATGGTTGTCCCCGTGGTCTCCGTTGACCTGGTTGTCTTCGTTGACCCCGTAGGCTCCGTTGTCCCCGTTATCTCGAAGAACGTTCTGTACAGCCCCACATGATTCATTTCATCTGCAGGAGCCTTCTTGAAGCCGTCCAGAGCGCTGAAATAGCCCTTCACGGGCTCTGTGGTGGGAATAACCGGCGGCTTGTAGGCAAACGGATAGCGCACGTTCAGATACATGGGATGAGAGTATCCGCGGTACTGCCAGACGGAAGGAACATCTATCTTTCCGAACTCCAGACTGTCGGAATCGAATTCCGACGGAAGATCATTGGGATTGTCGTAGTAATTGAAATCCCAATCCCCGTTCAGACACTTTACAAGCGACGATCGGTAACGCTTCTCAAGAAGAGGAATCCCCTCCTGAGCAGTTCTGGAAGGATACGGAATGAAATAGCTTCTTCCCGGAAGTCTGTCTACATCTATGGTATTGAAATCGCTGTAGTATTGGCTCTGTAGTCTGTACTGCACTGACTGCCTCTGTTTTCTTTTTTGTAAACTAATCATAATCCATAACCGCGACAGATTCCACTGAGAAATACCATATAGGATGAATTACAGACGCTGAATCTGTGCTATAATCATTCAAAACCAAACGTACACAACACATGACAAGAGGTCGCCATGAGCTACGCAGACAAGGTATTCGTTGAAAATATAAAGGACATCCTGGAAAACGGATTCTCGGATGAGAACCTTTCCGTCAGACCGCACTGGGAAGACGGAACGCCTGCACACACCATCAAGAAGTTCGGCATTGTGAACCGGTATGATCTGAGCAAGGAATTCCCCGTTCTGACCATCAGGCGAACCTATGTCAAAAGCTCAATGGACGAGCTTCTCTGGATCTGGCAGAAGAAGAGCAACGATGTCCATCTTCTGAAAAGCCACGTGTGGGACAGCTGGGCTGACGAGACCGGCTCCATCGGCAAAGCCTACGGTTACCAGCTGGGAGTAAAGCACAAGTACAAGGAAGGCCTGTTCGACCAGGTGGACCGAGTGCTCTACGACCTGAAGAACAACCCCCAGAGCCGCAGGATCATGACAAACATCTACAACCATCATGACCTTAGCGAGATGGCCCTCTACCCCTGCGCCTACAGCATGACGTTCAATGTCAGCGGCAACGTCCTCAACGCAATCCTGAACCAGAGGTCCCAGGACATGCTGACGGCAAACAACTGGAACGTGGTTCAGTATGCCATCCTTGTCTATATGCTGGCCCAGGTAAGCGGCCTGGTGCCCGGAGAGCTGGTGCATGTCATCGCCGATGCCCACATCTATGACCGCCACATCCCCATCGTGAAGGAAATCATAGCCCAGCCTCAGTTCCCTGCCCCCAAGTTCACGCTGAATCCGGATATCAAGGACTTCTATGCCTTCACGACAAAGGACATCAAGCTCGAGAACTACGTCTGCAACGAAAAGAAATACGACATCCCTGTTGCAATCTGACAGTGCTTAAGCATTTTGTTAGTACAGGCGGAAAGAAAGGGCGTTTCTGTACTAACTTGTTAGTATAAATGAAAGGACAGTGCGCGTTTGTACTAACTTTACTCTCTTACTCAAACAAAAAAAGCCCGGGAGCTGAACCCGGACTTCATTGTTCCTCTCGGAAAACCGATTAGAATCTGATGTGGCTGAAAGCCTTGTTGGCTTCTGCCATTCTGTGCATATCTTCCTTCTTCTTGAAGGCTGATCCTGTGTTTGCATAGGCATCCAGGAGCTCTGCTGCGAGCTTTTCGCTCATGGACTTGCCGCTGCGGCCACGGGCTGCTGCGATGATCCATCTCATTGCAAGAGCCTCACGTCTGGGCTCGCGGATCTCGGTAGGAACCTGATATGTGGCTCCGCCGACTCTGCGTGACTTGACCTCGACGACAGGCTTGACATTCTCAAGGGCCTTTGTGAAGACATCGAGAGGAGCCTCTCCTGTCTTCTCTCCCATGATGGTCATTGCATCATAGAGAATGCGTGTGCTGACGGACTTCTTTCCGTCGAGCATCATGCGGTTGATGAACTTCTCAACGACAGTGCTGTTGTAAATTGAATCCGGAAGGACTTCTCTAACGGGTGCGTTTGTTCTTCTTGACATAAAGATACCTCCTCATCAAGCCTTAGGCTTCTTTGTACCGTACTTGGAGCGGCTTCTCTTTCTGTCTGTGACACCCTGTGTATCCTTGGTACCACGGATGATGTGGTAACGAACACCAGGAAGGTCCTTTACTCTTCCGCCACGGATGAGGACAACTGAGTGCTCCTGGAGGTTGTGTCCGATACCAGGAATGTAAGCTGTAACCTCGATGCCGTTTGAGAGACGGACACGGGCGACCTTTCTCAGAGCTGAGTTAGGCTTCTTCGGGGTCACTGTCATGACCTTTGTGCAGACACCACGCTTCTGCGGGCATCCCTCGAGTGCTGGGGACTTGGTCTTGTGTGTGGCCTTCTCGCGTCCCTTTCTAACCAACTGGTTAATTGTAGGCATTTTCGCCTCCTCACCGTACTCTGCGCTCATGCACTGGGGCATGACAACTGCCGGGTACGCAATCAACTGTCCATACGGACAGCTTTTGCAAGCGGAAACCCTTTCTTGGATTCCCGCCCTGCCTTTTATAGCCTTCCGAATTCAGCTATGACGGACTCGGATCACTCCTCGTCTTCGGCGTCGCCGTAGTCCTCGGACTCGACGATGTACTCCTCATCATCTTCGGTTGACATGTCTGCCAATTCTTCGATGCTCTCCTGAGCTCTCTCGCTCATGACGGATTCGACCCTGTCGCTGAGCTCCTGTGCGTCCTCTCTGAGAAGCTTGACATCACGGTAGCACTTCATACCGGTTCCGGCCGGGATCAGGTGTCCGATGATGACGTTTTCCTTAAGACCACGCAACTCATCTCTACTACCAGCAATTGCGGCGTTTGTCAAGACCTTTGTGGTCTCCTGGAACGAAGCAGCGCTGATGAAGGAATCGATTGACAGGGAAGCATTTGTGATACCGAGCAGGCAGGGCCTTGCAATGGCCGGCTGACCACCTTCGGCGATGACTCTTGCATTCTCCTCGTGGAAGCGGAACTTGTCCACTTTCTGACCGATTATGAACCTTGTATCACCGACCTTGAGGATCTCGACCTTGCGGAGCATCTGGCGGACAACGATACCGAGGTGCTTGTCGTTGATATCAACGCTCTGCACTCTGTAGACTTCCTGGACCTCGCTGAGCAGGAACTGCTGGAGCTGGTTCTCGCCGCAGATGTTCAGGATGTCATGCGGATCGATGTTTCCGTCGCAGAGACGCTCGGCTGCCTCGACGTGGTCACCCTCTCTGACAAGGATGTGCTTTCCGAGCAGAATCGAGTGTTTGTACTGTCTTCCGTTGTCATCGGTGACGTAGATGACTCTCTTGCCCTTCTCGATCTTGCCGTAGCTGACAACTCCGCTGATGCGGGCCAGGACTGCAACGCTTCTGGGCTTGCGGGCCTCGAACAGCTCTCCGACTCTCGGAAGACCACCGGTGATGTCCTTTGTCTTGACGCTGGCCATCAGCAGTCTTGCCACGACCTGACCTTCGTTGACGAACTGGCCGTCTTCGATCTGCAGGTAGGATGAACCGGGCAGCAGGTAGGAAGCGATGATGCTTCCGTCCTCGCCGAGGATCTCGATCCTCGGTTCGACGTCATCGAGGGCATGGTCGGTGACCTTGTAACCGACTGTACCGGTTTCCTCGTTGACCTCTCTGATAAGAGTGGTGCCGAGGGTCAGGTCTGCAAACCTTGCCATACCGCTGACTTCGGAGATGATCGGCTCGGAGAACGGGTCGAATGTGATCAGTGCATCACCTTCTGCAACGTACTGGTTCTCCTTCACGTGGAGGATCGATCCGCTCTTGGCGTCCTGTCTGTCCTCGGAACCGAGAACTGCAACCTTGTCGCCGAAGATCCTGACCGTTCCGCCCTTGACGGAACAGACCATGTTCTGGCTTCCGTTGGTGCAGATCACTGAGTTTCCTGCCACTCTCACGCCGTCGGCGATGCCATCGGCAAGCTTGACGCCCTTTGTGAGGGTGAACTCGTCCAGAGCCGGTCTGTAGAAGATGTAGCTCTTTCTGGTGAAGAGATCCTCACCCTCGGAGTTCTTGACGATGTTGCCGGAAATCCTGGTGACCAGAACCGGGTGCTTGAACTTGACCTTGTTGTCCTCTGTGCTCGTCGATGCGGTTCCTCCAACGTGGAAGGTTCTCATCGTGAGCTGGGTACCGGGCTGTCCGATTGACTGTGCGGCGATGATTCCGACAGCCTCACCGACTGAAACCGGCTTGTTGGTTGCAAGGTTGCGTCCGTAGCACTTCTTACATACTCCGTGCTTGGCCTCACAGGTAAGGACCGTTCTGACCAGAACGCTTTCGATACCGGCGTCCTCGATGGCCTTTGCCTGCTCGTCCGTGATCTCCTGATCGATCGGAACGATGATCTCTCCGGTGTTCGGATTGATTACGTTCTCAAGGGTATAGAGACCGGTGATTCTCTCCGACAGGGGCTGGACGACAATGTCCTTCTCCTTGTCGATGATTGCAGTGCGGACAATACCGTTGATGGTTCCGCAGTCTTCCTCGTTGATGACGACGTCCTGGGAGATATCGACGAGTCTTCTGGTAAGGTATCCGGCCTCAGCAGTCTTGAGAGCTGTATCGGACAAACCCTTTCTGGCTCCGTTCGTGGAGATGAAGAACTCGATGATAGAGAGACCTTCCTTGAAGTTGCTCTTGATCGGGAACTCGATGATGTCGCCGTTCGGCTTGGACATGAGACCACGCATACCGCCGAGCTGACGGATCTGGGTCTTGGATCCTCTGGCTCCGGAGTCTGCCATCAGGAACAGCGGGTTGAAGCCGTTCTGGCTCTCCTTGAGCTTTGCCATGAGCTCATCTGCCAGCTTGTCGTTTGTCTGTGTCCAGATGTCGACCATTCTGTTGTAACGCTCGCCCTGGGTGATCTGTCCCTTGTGGTACTGATCCAGAACCTCGGACTGCTTTGCATTTGCTTCGTCAACGAGCTTCTTCTTTGACTCAGGTACGATCATATCGGAAAGACCGATGGTGGCTCCGAACAGTGTTGCATACTTGAATCCGACGTCCTTGATGGCGTCACAGAGCTTTACTGCAACGGAATTCTTGTCCTTCTTCATTGCCAGGGAAATCAGCTGCTTGAGCTGCTTGTCTCCGAAGAGCTTGTTGCAGTCCTCGAATTCAATTCCGTTCACCTTGGGCAGTGAATCGAAGAAGATGAGTCTTCCGGCTGTGGTGTAGTCCTCGGGATCCTTCGGATAGGTGTATCTGTGTCCGTTGGGCAGAGTGTAGCCGATCTTTGCGTTGTATGAGAGGCTTCCGGCCTCGATGGCCATCTGCAGCTCGTCGATGTTGTCGAAATAACGTCCGTCACCGATGTCCTCGTTCTTGGCTCTGGTGAGGTAGTTGATTCCGAGAACCATATCCTGTGAAGGATAGACGATCGGCTTTCCGTTTGCCGGGTCCAGAAGGTTCGTGGTGCTGAGCATGAGAGTCCAGCACTCCAGCTGTGCGGCCTGTGTAAGGGGCACGTGGATTGCCATCTGGTCTCCGTCGAAGTCAGCGTTGAAGGCATGACATACGAGCGGATGGAGTTTGAGGGCCTTTCCGTCTACAAGAACGGGCTCGAAGGCCTGGATTCCGAGTCTGTGGAGCGTAGGAGCTCTGTTGAGCATGACCGGATGCTCCTTGACGACTTCGTCCAGAACTGACCAGACTTCGCTGGTCTCTGTCTCTACGAGGGTCTTGGCCTTCTTGACGTTGCTGGCCAGGTTGTCCTGGACAAGCTTCTTGATCAGGAACGGCTTGAACAGCTCGAGAGCCATCTTTGAAGGAACACCGCACTGGTGCATCCTGAGCTCAGGACCGACGACGATAACAGAACGTCCGCTGTAGTCGACACGCTTTCCGAGCAGGTTCTGTCTGAAACGACCCTGCTTACCCTTGAGCATGTCTGACAGTGACTTGAGAGGTCTGCTGTTGGCGCCCTTTACCGCTCCGCGCTTGCGCTTGGAGTTGTCCAGAAGTGCATCTACGGCTTCCTGAAGCATTCTCTTCTCGTTTCTGACGATGATGTCGGGAGCATGGAGAGCAATGAGTCTCTGGAGTCTGTTGTTTCTGTTGATGACTCTTCTGTAGAGGTCATTGAGGTCGCTGGTTGCAAAGCGGCCGCCGTCCAGCTGGACCATAGGTCTGAGATCCGGCGGGATGACGGGGATGACAGTGAGGATCATCCACTCGGGACGGTTATCGCTGTCCTTGAAGTTCTCTACAACCTCGATTCTCTTGAGGAGGCGCTTGTCGACGCTCTTGGAACCCTTCTCCTTCATCTGCTTTCCGAGCTCAACGCTCAGGGCCTCGAGATCCAGCTCTGAAAGGAGGATCCTGATGGCCTCGGCACCCATCATTGCATTGAATGAGTCACCGTACTGATTGCGGGCTTCGATATACTCTTCTTCGGAGAGCAGTTGCTTGTACTTTAGATCTGTCTCGCCGGGATTGATGACGATGTACTTCTCATAGTAGAGGATGCTCTGCAGAGCGGTCTTGGAGATGTCGAGAAGCAGGCTCATCCTTGAGGGAACGCTTCTGTAATACCAGATGTGCGATACCGGGGATGCAAGGGTGATGTGTCCCATTCTCTCACGGCGGACCTTGGTATTGGTGACCTCGACTCCGCAGCGGTCGCAGACGACGCCCTTGTAACGGATGGACTTGAACTTTCCGCAGTAGCACTCCCATTCCTTCGTGGTTCCGAAGATCTTCTCGCAGAAGAGACCTTCCCTCTCGGGTCTGAGGGTTCTGTAGTTGATGGTTTCAGGTTTCTTAACCTCACCGTATGACCAGGCCTTGATCTGATCAGGTGAAGCCAACTTAATCATTACACTATCGAAATCTTGTATGTCTTTCATCTGCTTCTCTCCTGATCAAACACCTTTCTTGTTGATAAGTTCATCATCGCGCTCCGTGAGGGCAACCTGCTTGCCCTTGGAATCATAGACACTCATATCCAGAGCCAGACCTCTGATCTCCTGGACCAGAACGTTGAAGGCTTCCGGCATGCCGGCGCTTGAAGAAGGCTCGCCCTTGACGATGCTCTCGTAGATCTTCACACGACCGTTCATGTCATCACTCTTGATGGTCAACAGCTCCTGCAGGGTATTTGCAGCGCCGTAGGCCTCGAGAGCCCAGACCTCCATTTCTCCGAGTCTCTGGCCACCGAACTGGGCCTTTCCTCCGAGAGGCTGCTGGGTAACCAGCGAGTAAGGACCTGTACTTCTTGCATGCATCTTGTCATCGACAAGGTGGTGCAGCTTCAGATAGTAGATGTATCCGCAGAATACAGGATTGATGAACGGAACTCCTGTTCTTCCATCGTAGAGCGTGGTCTTCGATGTGACGGGCAGTCCTGCTTCCTTCATCTTGTACTCGATCTGCTCCATGCTTGCGCTCTGGAAGACAGGTGATGTGTACCATTCGTCGAGCTTCACTGCAGCCCAGCCGAGCTGGGTTTCCATCAGCTGTCCGATGTTCATTCGTGACGGGACTCCGAGAGGGTTCAGACAGACATCCAACGGAGTTCCATCCTCCATGAACGGCATATCCTCTTCCGGCAGAATTCTTGAAACGACACCCTTGTTTCCGTGGCGACCGGCCATCTTGTCTCCCTGGCGGAGCTTTCTCTTGGTTGCGATCAGAACCTTGATTGTCTCCTCGACTCCCGGCGGCAGCTCGTCGCTCTCGCTCTTCTTGAGTCTCTGGACATCGATGACGATACCTTCGGTTCCGTGTGGGACCTTCAGGGATGTGTCTCTGACTTCCTTGGCCTTCTCACCGAAGATGGAGTTCAGAAGCTTGAACTCGGGAGTCGTATCGCTTTCGCTCTTCGGAGTGACCTTCCCGACAAGGATGTTGCCCGGATGGACCATTGTTCCGATCTTGACAATTCCTTCCTCGTCCAGCATCTCCAGCATCTTCTCGCTGGTGTTGGGAATATCGCGTGTGAGCTTCTCGGGACCGAGTTTGGTCTCACGGATGTCCGTGATGAACTCGTGGATGTGGATGGATGTGTAGATATCCTCCTTGACCACGCGCTCGGAGATGAGAACTGCGTCCTCGTAGTTGTATCCGTTCCATGGGACAAAGCCGACAAGGATGTTTCTTCCGAGGGCCAGATCACCTCTATCGGTGGCCGGACCGTCAGCAAGGACCGTACCTTTCTGCACGATCTGTCCGTTTGAGACTATCGGAACCTGTGTGAAGCAGGTATCCTGGTTGGTTCTCTGGAACTTCTGGATCTCGTAGGTATCGACCTCTCCCTCGATCTCGCACTCTGACGGATCGACCGTGATGTCGATTCTTGTGGATGAGACATAGGTGACCTTACCGCCCCTCTTTGCCTTCACGAGAACGCCGGAGTCATAGGCGGCCTTGGTCTCCATTCCGGTACCTACTCTCGGAGCTTCCGGGAACAGGAGAGGAACTGCCTGACGCTGCATGTTGGAACCCATGAGGGCACGGTTGGCATCGTCATGCTCCAGGAACGGAATCAGGGATGCTGCTACGGACACGACCTGCTTCGGTGAAACGTCCATGTACTTGATCTCGTTCGGATGGCGTGTGGAGTAATCACCCTTGTTGCGGACCGGTACGTCCTTGTCCACGAAGGTGCCGTTCTTCTTCAGCTTGGCGTTGGCCTGTGCGATGAAGTACTTCTCCTCGTCGTAGGCATCGAGGAACTTGACGTCCTTTGTTGCCTTTCCGTCCACGACCTTCCTGTACGGAGTCTCGAGGAAGCCGTACTTGTTGATCCTGGTGTAGTTTGCAAGAGAAACGATAAGACCGATGTTCGGACCTTCAGGGGTCTCGATCGGACACATACGACCGTAATGGGTGTAGTGGACGTCTCTGACCTCGAATCCTGCACGGTCACGGTTGAGTCCGCCGCTTCCGAGGGCTGTGAGTCTTCTCTTGTGGGTAAGCTCTGCAAGCGGGTTGATCTGGTCCATGAACTGGGAGAACTGCGAAGAACCGAAGAACTCCTTGATGGCAGCCACAACCGGCTTGTTGGAAATCAGATCCTGAGGCCTTGCGGCTTCGGGATTGGTGTTCATCCTATCCTTGGCGATTCTTTCCATCCTGGAGAGAGCGGCCTTGAGCTGCTGCTGGAGAAGCTCTCCGACGCACCTTACACGGCGGTTTCCGAGATGGTCGATATCGTCGATGCTCTCCTCATGGATGAAGACCCTGATGAGGAAAGCCATGGTGTTGACGATGTCCTGCGGAGTAAGAACGGTGAGGTTCTCGTCGAAATCGGACTCGTCATCGCCTGCGTGGAATCTCTTGTGGAGCTTGTAGCGGCCGACTGCTCCGAGGTCGTAGCGTCTTGAGGAGAAGAACATCTCGGGAAGCTCCCTCTCTCCACGCTCAGTAGTGATCATCTCGCCGGGCATGAGGACGCTGTAGATGGTGCTCAGGACCTCTTCCTTGGTCGGCTCGTCACTTGTTCCGCTGTTTGTGTATTTGGATTCCTCAATGCCGAAGCAGTTGAGGACCATCTTGCTGTGCAGCGACTCGTCTGCATCCATGTCCACGACCTCGATCGAAGTGACGCCGAGACCCATCAGGCTCTCGATATCGCTTGCATTGAGGGCGGTTCCTGCCTGGAAGACCTTTCTGTCCTCGCCGTCGACCTTGGCATAGATATCCTTTGCCGGGTACATTCCGTCGAGCTCTTCCTTGGTCTTCTCGCTGAGGGCCATCTTCTTGGTGGCATAGAATGCATCGATGATCTTCTCGCGGGTATCGTACCCGATTGCCCTCAGAAAGAGGGTTCCGAGAATTCTCTTCTTTCTGTCGATCTTCGCACAGATGACGTTCTTCTTCTCATCGATCTCGAACTCGAGCCAGGAGCCGCGGTACGGGATGATGCGGGAAGAGTAAACGCCCTTCTCGTTGGTGAAGATGACTCCGGGGGATCTGTGGATCTGGCTGACTACGACACGCTCTGCTCCGTTGACAATGAAGGTTCCCCTATCTGTCATCAGAGGGATGTCTCCGAGGAAGATGTCCTTCTCCCTGAGCTCGTCGTTGGCCGAAAGTGCGAGGCTGATGACAGCACGAAGCGGCACACTGTAGGTGCGTCCCTTCTTCTTGCACTCTGTCTCCGAATACTTGATGTTATCAAAATCCAGCGAGTAGCTCTCATATCTGAGGCTCATCTCGCCGTTGGGGCCGTCTATCGGGAAAATTGATCTGAACACCTCTTCAAGTCCGCACTTCTCGTCAAGCGGAAGTCCGGCTTTGAGCTTGTTGCTCTGGAGGAAGTTCTCATAGGAGTCCTTCTGGATTCCGATAAGGTCTGGGAGCTCACATACTTCTTCGAAGTCGGCTCCGATGTAGGTTCGGTTTATGGGCTTGCCTTTGGCAACCATCTTGTACCCCCCAAATCACTGAAATTCAAACGAAAAAAACAACTGTAAAACTGTCAGATTAAGACAGAAAACCCTCCATGGGCCATTTTCAGGCCCTGGAGGTTCATTTTTAAAGTAGATTACTTAACCTCTACCACACAACCGGCAGCCTCAAGCTTCTCCTTGACAGCCTGTGCATCAGCCTTGGAGATTCCCTCCTTGACCTTTCCACCAGCCTCAACGAGCTCCTTGGCTTCCTTGAGTCCGAGATCAGCGCTGACTTCTCTGACAGCCTTGATAGCGGCGATCTTCTTTGATGCATCGAAGGACTTGAGGATGACGTCGAACTCTGTCTGCTCCTCAACTTCCTCTGCGGGTGCAGCAGGACCTGCGGCGACTGCGACAGCTGCGGCAGCGGCTGTAACACCGAACTTCTCTTCCATAGCCTTGATCAGGTCAGCGACCTCCATCACGGTCATGTTGGCGATTGATTCCAGAATCTCATCTCTTGTAGCCATATTATCTTCTCCTTTAAAAATTTTTCTTCAACAGCCGTAGCATGGTACATTGAAGACTAAGGCTGTTATTATTCTGCTTTGGCCTCTTCTGCAGGGGCTTTGCCTTCCAACTTCTCCTGGTAGGCAAGGAGTGTTGCTGCGACTTTCTGGACAGGAGCCATCATCGTTGCCATCAAGTGGCTGATGAGTTCGAGTCTGCCGGGGAGCTTCGAGAAAGCGTCGACCTGTGCGGCATCGAATGCTCTTCCATCCAGGAATCCACCACGAACCTTGAGCTTGTTCTCTGTTCCCTTCTGGGCTTCGATAACAATCTTTGCAATAGCACTCTGCTCATCGCCTCTTGCGAGGATGACAGCGGTGGGTCCGACAAGATCGTCCTCAACGCCGTTGTGTCCGAGCTCACGCATAGCGATCTTAGCATAGCGGTTCTTGACAATGCGGCATGCTGCGTCCTTTGCTCTCAGCTGCTTGCGCAGATCGGAAAGCTGGGCGACCGTGAGTCCACGATAGTCTGCGAAGATGAAACCGGAATACTGACCGAACTCATCCTTGAGCTGCTTGACAGCGGCTTCCTTTGTTGCGTTCACTTTTGTCTGATAATCCATTCTTCACCTCCTGCTCACTGCAGTTCCTTTGAATCGACCATGACGCCGGGGCCCATGGTGGAAGCAATGGCTGTGCTGATGACGAAGTCTCCCTTTGCATCGGAAGGCTTTCTTCTCAAGATTTCCTTGACTGCCACGCTAGCGTTCTCAGCTATCTTCTCGGCATCCATGGAAACTTTTCCGATTGCCATGTGAACAACACCGGTCTTATCTGAACGGAACTCAGTTCTTCCCTTGCGGAGTTCAGCGAGGGCGCCCTTGATATCCATTGTAACGGTCTGTGTCTTGGGGTTCGGCATGAGGCCTCTTCTACCAAGGATAGGACCGAGACGACCGACATCCTTCATCATGTCAGGTGTTGCGACTGCTACATCGAAATCCATCCAACCGCCGCGGATCTTCTCGATCAGATCGTTGTCACCGACGTATGCTGCTCCGGCATCCAAAGCTTCCTGAGCCTTGTCACCCTTTGCGAATACGAGGATCTTCTTCTCTGCTGAGAACTGGTTCGGCAGGACGACCGTGTCTCTGACGCTCTGGCTCTTCTTGAGCATAAGCTTGATGTGAAGCTCAACTGTCTCATCGAACTTTGCGAATGAAAGCTCTTTGACCAGGCTGGCAGCTTCGGAAACGGTGTAGAGCTTAGCTCTGTCGTACTTCTTTACAGCTTCCTGATATTTCTTGCCGCGCTTCATTTCTCCACCTCCACGCCCATGGATCTTGCTGTTCCGGCGACGATGCGCTTTGCAGCTTCGAGGTCGTTTGCGTTCAGATCAGGCATCTTGGTCTTGGCAATCTCTTCAAGCTGAGCCTGTGTGAGAGTACCGACCTTCTGCTTGTTGGGAACACCACTTGCAGTCTCAAGACCGAGGGCCTTCTTGATAAGAACGGCTGCCGGCGGGGTCTTCAGAATGAAAGAGAATGATCTGTCAGCATAGACTGTGATGACTACTGGGATTGTCAAGCCTGCTTCAAACTGTCTTGTTTTCTCGTTGAACTGCTGGACAAACTGAGGTGCGCTTACACCATGAGGGCCAAGTGCCGGGCCAATCGGTGGGGCCGGTGTAGCCTTCTGGGCCGGACACTGCAACTTGATTATTGCAGTAACCTTTTTCTTTGCCATATTTCTCTCCTTACATGGTAGGTCTTGCCTGGGTTGGCGGAATGTTCAGACCTCCACGCTGGTATTAACGCCTGTCATACGATCAGGCTCCCACCTTTCCGCTTCTGTCTCTGCTTCGTGCATCCACGTTCACGGAGAGGAGTTTTTCATATACAAACGGACGTATGTCAAATCCGATCCGCAGGCAACGTCCGGTACCGTGCGGCGGAAATCCCGAGGTTCTCTCAGATCTTCTCGACCTGGGAGAACTCGATCTCGACAGGAGTCGGGCGGCCGAAGATCTCGACCGAGACCTTGATCCTTCCCTTCTCGCTGTTGATCTCCTCGATGACTCCGGAGAAGCCGGAGAACGGACCGTCGATAACCTTGACGCCCTCTCCGACATTGAAACTCTGCTTAGGCCTGAATGTCTTCTCAGCCTTGATCTCGCCTGTCTTCTGGAGGATGTTGTTCATCTCATCCTTTGAAAGCGGGATGGGCTTTGCCGATCTTGTTGCTGTAAGGAAGCCGGTAACACCCTGGATGCGCTTGATCTGTGTGCAGTAGCCCTTCCAGGAATCGTCCTCAGGCATGTCCAACTCAACGAGGATATAGCCCGGCAGAACCTTGTGCTTGACTTCTTTCTTGACTCCGTCCTTGGTCTCGATGACCGTCTCGAACGGAACCTTGACGTCAAGACACACGGAGGCGAAGTTCGAATCCGTCTCCATCATTCTGCGGATGAGCTTCTCGATCTTCTGCTCATAGCCTGAATAAGTGTGAACTGTGTACCAGCCTCTTGCCATTTGCGCCTTCCTTGAAAACTACCTTAGAAAATGAGGTAGACAAGTCTCATGAGAAGGAAATCGACAAGACCGAGAAGAACGGCAAAGATTATTGTTGAAATAAGAACAATCTTCGTCGATGAAAGGATTGTAGCCTTGTTGGGCCATGCAACCTTCTTCATCTCGAGTCTGCATTCTTTAAAGTATCTGAATAACTTCTTCATCAAAATCTCCTAAACAGAGGTTCTACAGGCCAGGAGGGATTCGAACCCCCAACACCCGGTTTTGGAGACCAGTGCTCTAACCGTTGGAGCTACTGGCCTATATTCCTCTATCTGAAAGCCAGCGGCTTACTTTACCTTCGTTTCGCGATGCAGTGTGTGCTTGCGCTCGAACGGACAATACTTCATGAGCTCGAGCTTGTTCGGATTGTTACGGCGGTTCTTCTCTGTTGTGTAGTTCTTCCTCTTGCACTCTGAGCACTGGAGGGCAATCTTCTCAACAGGACTCTTTTTCTTGTCTGCCATATCTTTATCTCCTTACGGCCGAAGCCGATATAATTCAAAAAGCCCCCGAGCGGATTTGAACCGCTGACCCCCACCTTACCATGGTGATGCTCTACCGACTGAGCTACAAGGGCATAGTGCAAGTGTGTAAACGTGCAGAATGTAACTTAACAAAAACGCAACAAGTTTGTCAATAACCTTCCATGGTTTTCAATCGGAAACTCAATTGGATTCGGTATTTACACTAAATCCGACGCTTATCTGGAGATCGTTCCCGAGCTCTCTTCCGCAGAAGGTCTCACCCATGATCCACGCTATATCCGCAAACGCCTTCACGGGAAGTCCGAAGACCGATGTCCGATATGTAACCCCGCACTGCAGGATCACGGAGGTCGTCACATCCCCCGAGGGAGCCTTCAGCCTCAGATTCGGTTCCTTGGAATTGTCATGGCCCTTGTTGTGCGAATCCAGCATCCCGAAAGATCCGTGCCATATCACGCTGGCATTCCCGTACAGACCGATACCGCCGGCCATGTCATAGTCCGCATCGAACTGGAGCGCTGCGGTATCGCCCCCGTACCTGAAGCCGATATATGTGAATATCGGATATCTGACATAGGGTTTGTTGGTGCTGTTGTTGGTCCAGATAATGAAGTCCACATGGTTGCGCCTGTAGAAGGCGCTGTCGGTGTATGCGCCCTCGAGGGCGAGATTCAGGATTCCCTTCTTCAATATCCTCGAGAAGGACAGCCCTCCGCTGTACCCCATTGCGGAATCCTGGGTATCGGCTTCCGTAGGCGCGGTCGCCTGATCCAGCGAGTACTGGAAGAAAAGCCTGAACCCGGGGAACGGAACATACTGTGCCTCGAGATGAGCAATCGCATTGATGAGAATCGAATTGGTCTGATTGTGGTAGATGCCTGCAGGGTTCAGAATGTCCAGATCCGGAGTATCGAAGCGGTACATGATGTTCTCGCTCATTGCAAAGGACAGATTCCTCAGGGCATACCAGTCCAGCCTGTGCGCAGCAAACACTCTCCTGAATTCGGCAGGTTTTTCAGCACCCTGGCTGTTCGAGTAGGTCTGAGCAGGAATCATGAGCGTATAGTCGAAGGCAAAACTCTGTCCGAATATCTTGAGAGATGCATAGTTGTAGGCACTGACGTGGGAATCGAAGATGAAGTTTCCGATTCTGGAGCTGCCCCACACCTTTCTATCTTTATATACGCCCACACTCGCGTGCGCCCACGCGAAGACGATGTTCGTTCTTCTGGGAACATCTATCTCAATCTGCGTGATTGCCGGGAAGTTGAACAGAAAGGATCTGGAATAGACATCGGAGCGCGTGACTACAAGGGTATCTCCGTTTTCCATCGGAACGATGGCCCCCAACCCATACCATACACCGTTTTCTTCAATGGCAAGATTCTTTAAGGACATCGATTCGTCCTTGTTCGTAGTCCGTCCCCATCCATAGCCGAGCTCGCAGTACGTGTAGAAACTCCCAAGCGAGGCATTAATGGAAAGCGTTGCAAAGGGTTTTCTCTCATTGAAGGAATAAGCCCAGACCTGGTCCGTGGCGTAATCTGCGTTGGTATGGAAATAGGCCTCGGGAGAAAGCTCGACGTTCACTCCGATATGTTCCGCTTTCTCCGGCTCTGCAATCATATCCGCCAGGCGGTTGTACAGCGCGGTCTGGTTCTCGTCCAGACGGCCCGGATCCAGTTTGGACAGTTCGTTCCTGGCTTCGGAAGCGGTCCACGGTCTGGACGTTGAAGGCTGAACATAGCCTGCCGACACGAAAAGCGAGTCGAACAGGCTGTAGATTTCATCCCCTATCGGATAAACCTTGCCGTCCGCGGCTTGGGCGGACGCAAGGAAGAGACTCAGGACAAGAATCAGGACAACCGAAGTAAAACGCTTCATAGTCTATATCAGTCGAGGTTGTAGGAAAGCATCAGGGTGATCTGGAAATCGGAAACTGAGCCGTTGGCCGACTTGTTGCCAGGATTCTTGATGTTCACGAAATCAATCTGACATCCTGCAGTGAAGCCCCAAGGCAGATTGTAGGAACCGAAGAGCCCTGCCACGAAGGTAGTGCTTGCGGCATCACGGTCTGCGGCATCGGCATCGTTGTAGTTGGCAGTCTGGTGGGTTGTGGTGGGCGTGTTCTGGTTCTTGTAGGTCACGTTGTCGATTTTGGTCCATGCCGTGTACTTGTCATGGGTTCCGTGCTTCATGAAGAAGAGATTCGCGCCGAGGGCCCACTTCTGCGGCACTTCGTACTGAACGTTGAAGTTGCCGACCAGGGCATCACCACCGTATTTATAGCCGAGGAAATCGAGGTTGTAGTTCTGGGTTCCGCCGCAGTCCGACATCTCGCGGAGGGCAACCACGTAGTTGATTCCGTAACGGCCGTGGGTCTGTTCCCTGCCGCTCTCACCCGCCTGGGCATCGCCGTCACGCAGGTAGAGGTACGGAGCAGTAAGCGCGCCTTCGACGTTGGCCCTGAATACTCCGTTGCCCATTCCCGTGACAAATGTCAGGCCGGCAAGATAGCCCAGTCCGTTGGGCTCGGCCTTATGGTCCTCGGTTGCAGTCTTCGGATTCTGTTCTCCGGGAAGGATGAACTCGTCCACGACCATCTGGCCGTAGAGGTTCCAGCCCTTGGCAAAGGTCCAGTCGGCCTCGAAGGCAAGGATGGAGTTCGTGTTGCTCCTGGTATAGTTGTTGTGGTAGAGGAAGGCAGGAGCAAAGGCAATGAGGTCGATCTTGTTGTCCTTGCTCATGTACATGACGCCCTCTGAGAGAGTCAGGCTCAGCCTTGAGGCGATGCGCCACTCAAGGCGGTGACCTATGAAGGCAGCAATACCGTTCATGTACTGGCTCTGTCCGTGCCCTACCTCGTTTGCGCCGTTGATTGAATACTGCATGGTGTTGGTTGCTTCATCCGTGACCTTGTAGTACATCTGCGGGTGCGGGAAAGCGGAAATGAGGAACGTGTACTTGAACTTGCTGTCATAGGTTGTGAAACGGGCCATGTTGTGATACTTGATGTGGTCCCCTATCACCAGGTTTCCGGTCATTCCCGAACCCCAGGACAGTCTGTCACGACCGATCTGCAGGGACCAGTTCTTTCCGCCTGCGGCAACGAAGGCCCTGAGCGGCATGTTGAAATCAAGCTGCTTCATGTCATTGGCAAACAAAAACGGAGTGTTTGACCACAGGAGGCTGTCTCCGAATCTGCGGTCAGTGCTGCTTCCGCTCTTCCAGTCCTTGGCAACTCCGAGCGAAAGATCGAAGTAGCCGTAGAAGTTCTCTCCGATATGTTCCTCGGTGATGAAGTTCAGAAACGGCTTCTCATTTGCCCATCCGCGCACCCAGTTGTCGCGGTCCAGGAAAAACGGGCTGGAACTGTTTGTATTCAGAAAAAGCTCTTCGTCGATCTCAAGACCGGCCTTGAAGGAAGGCTTTGCGGCATCGGAATCCAGAATCTGAGATACGGCCTCATAGAGGTTCTTCGAGGTCCCTTCCAGATTCTTGTCCTCGAAGACGCTGAGCATGAGGGCAAGCTCGCTGCCGCTCCACGGACCTGTTGCAGAAGGAAGCGCCTGACCTTCGAGAATATAGAGATCACAGATATATCCGAACACCGGATCAGATACCGAATAGATTTTCTGATAGTTGTCGCTCTCACCCGTTGCTGCGAATACCGCCGGGCAAAGCATCAGAACCGAAAGAATCAAAATAAAGAATTTTCTCATTTTTCCCTTCCTAAGATATGTTTTAGATTGCATATGAAATGCAAAGCGTAATCTGGCAATCCGAAATATCGGGATTCTTCATTATAACATAGTCCGCCTGTGCACCGATCGAGAATCCATATGACAGGGGACATTGCGCACAAAGTCCTGCGACTATTGTCGTTGTCGACGGATCGGTGGGAGGAATCTGCTTCTTGTCCGCAGGAACCCTGCTCCAGTGCGAGGTCTTGCTCAGAGAACCATGAAGCATGTACAGCAGGTTTGCCCCGATGCTCCATGAACCCGGAACCGAAAAGCTTGCGTTCAGGTTTCCTACAAGAGCATCTCCGCCGTACTTGTATCCCAGGTACTCGAGGTTGTAGTTCTGGGTAGCCGCAGCTCCTGACATTTCCCTGAGGGCAACCACGAAATTCAGATCATAGTCCTGCTCATCGCCGTCTCTGAGATAGAGGTACGGTTGTGTCAGGGCTCCCTCCAGATTGAATTTCAGCACCCCGTTTCCAAGACCCGCAGCATAGGTGATTCCAGCAAGGAAACCGAGCGCATTGGGTTCTATGTTTCCGTCATTTGTCGGGGATTCCCCGCTCAGATAAAGGTCGTCCAGTACGAACTGTCCGTAGATGTTCCATCCCTTTGCAAAACTCCAGTCCGCCTCGAGGGACAGAATCGAGTTTGCGTTGCTGCGGTTGTAGAGGTTGTGGTACAGATAAGACGGCATGAAATCCACCAGGTCAACCCTGTTCTCCGTGCTCATGTACATCACCGCCTCAGTCAGATAGAACGAGAGGCTCGGCACTATTCTCCACTCAAGACGATGCCCTATAAATGCTCTGATTCCATTTATTATCTGCGACTGACCGTAATATGAGCCATCGTCACGCTTCAGGCCCATTGCGTCATAGATCATGTTCCCGCTTCCGTCGTCGTAATAGTAGTTCATCGGATGCGGAAAAGACGATATCAGAAAAGTATACTTGAAGGTCCCGCCGAAAGCGGAGAAACGGATCATGTTATGGAACTTGAGGTGTGAATCGATCACGAAGTTTCCTGTCGTTCCGTTTCCCCAGTTTAGCCTGTCGCGTCCGAACTGAAGGGACCAGTAATCAGAGCCGGCCGCAACGAAGGTTCTGTATGGGAAGTTCATGTTGAACTGATCTATGTCATTGGGTCCGACAAACGGAGTATTGGTCCAAAGGACACGGTCAGCGAAGCTCCTGTAGGTCGGATTCTCGCCGCTGCTCTTTCTCCAGTCCCTTGCAACGCCGAACGAGAGATTGAAGATACCGTAGAGGGAGCTGCCGAAACGGCCTTCCGTAACTATGCTCAGGAACTGGTTCTCGTTCTCCCATCCTCGCCACCAGTTCTCCCTACCCCGGAAATGCTCGTCCGACGGATTCGTATGAATGAACAACTCCTCATGCACGTCAAGACCCAGGGAAAAGACGGGCTCGGAGGAATCGGCCTTGATTATTTCGAAAGCCCTGTCATAAAGCCCTGCGGAAACCTCGGAGAGCGAGGCCCTGTCGAGAATTGACAGCATTTTTTCAAGCTCGCTTCCGCTCCACGGACCGGTTGTGGATGGCGTCGAGAGTCCTTCGAGAAGATATAGGTCGCGGATATAGCCGTATACGGGATCGTCTACGGAATAGATTTTCTGTGAATTAGACAACGAGAACAGCGGAAAAATCAATGTCAGCAACGACAGAAGGACAAGGGCTGTTTTCTTCATACTCACTCAAGTATAAATAAATAAACCAAACAATCAATCACTTATTGCTACGGTGAGTAAAACAATTGATATGCATCCTTTTTTTCTGATATACTCACCATCAGCATCTTTAATTTCTTTTATTTTTTGAATTAACCTGATGCCGATTTTTTTGAAAACAAGGACTAACCAATGGCCCAGAGCAAAGAGAAGAAAGTTGAGAACACCAGAATCTCATATACGGCAAGCGCAATCGAGAAAGATTTCGCAGAGCATCTGAAGTACACTCAGGATGCCGATGTATTCCATACAACCATGCAGGGACGTTACGACGCTCTTGCCTACGCAATTCGCGACAGGATCATCCACCAGTGGGATATCTCCAGAAAGACCCAGCAGGCCGCACAGGCCAAGAGAGTCTACTACCTCTCCCTGGAATTCCTCATGGGCAGAGCCATGACCAACAACATCACCAACATGGGTCTTCAGAACGAGGTCACCGAGGCTCTGAAGGATCTCGGATACTCCTACGAGGAGCTGGCGGACGTCGAGCCGGATGCGGGACTGGGAAACGGCGGTCTCGGAAGACTTGCAGCATGCTTTCTGGACTCGATGGCAACCCTTGAAATCCCCTCTTTCGGCTACGGAATCAGATACAACTACGGAATTTTCCGCCAGGAAATCAGAAACGGCTATCAGTTCGAGCAGCCCGACAACTGGCTCCGTGACGGAAACCCGTGGGAGATTGCCAGACCCGACCTCAGATACACGGTCAATTTCGGCGGCCGCGTGGAGATGATCCACGAAAACGGACGCGACAACTACAAATGGGTCGATACCGACAAGATCCAGGGCATGGCCTATGACATGCCGATCATCGGTTACGGCGGAAAGACCGTCAACACACTCAGACTCTGGAGCGCCAAGGCCCTTGAGGAATTCAGCTTCGAGGAGTTCAACGGAGGAGATTACCATAAGGCAGTGCGCCATAAGGTCCAGGCAGAGAACATCAGTCAGGTACTCTACCCCAACGACACCCAGTATCTCGGAAAGGTTCTCAGGCTCAAGCAGCAGTACTTCTTCGTGGCATGCTCGCTTGCAGATATCGTCAGGCGTTTCAAGAGATCCAGCAACGACTGGAGAGAGTTGCCCAAATATGCAGCCATCCAGTTGAACGACACACATCCCTCGATTGCAATCGCAGAACTCATGAGAATCCTCATCGACCAGGAGAACATGGACTGGGATTTCGCATGGGAAATCACAAAGCAGTGCATGGGTTACACCAACCACACCCTCATGCCTGAAGCTCTGGAGAAGTGGCCTGTACCGATGATGCAGGAGATTCTGCCCAGACACATGCAGATCATCTACGAGATCAATGCACGCTTCATCCCCTATGCCATGACCTTCTTCCCGATGGACAACAAGGCCATCTCCAAGGTCAGCATCATCGAGGAATCCAATCCCAAGAACGTCCGCATGGCCAACCTGGCAATCATCGGAAGCCATGCCGTCAACGGTGTTGCAGAGCTGCATACCGAACTTCTGAAAAACTCAATGTTTCCGGAATTCGACAGGATCTACCCGGAGAAATTCCAGAACAAGACCAACGGAATCACTCCCAGACGCTGGCTTCTGGCATCCAACCCCAGGCTGGCAAAGCTCATTACCGATGCCATCGGAGATGAATGGATCACAAACGCAGACAAACTGGCAAAGCTCAAGCCGTTTGCAGAGGATGCAGCATTCGCAGAAAAGTTCGCCAAGATCAAGGCAGACAACAAGGACAGGGCTGCTGAATTCCTCAAGAAGGACTGCGGAATCATCATCGATCCGAATACTGTTTTAGATGTTCAGGTAAAGAGAATCCATGAATACAAGCGTCAGCTCCTGAACGCATTCGACATCGTCATGATCTATCAGAAGCTCAAGAACGATCGCTCGTTCTATGATTCCTTCCCGCCTACGACATTCCTGTTCGGCGGAAAGAGTGCTCCGGGCTATGTGAATGCAAAGCTGTCGATCAAGTTCATCAATTGCCTCTCTGCCATGGTCAATTCAGACAAATCGGTCAACAGGAAGCTCAAGGTGTTCTTCATGCCCAACTACCGCGTCACGATGGCCGAGAACATCATCCCTGCAACAAACCTCAGCGAACAGATCTCCACTGCAGGCCTCGAGGCTTCCGGAACCGGCAACATGAAGTTCATGCTCAACGGAGCCCTGACAATCGGAACCCTTGACGGAGCAAACGTGGAGATCGCACAGGAAGCCGGAAACGAGAACTGCTTCATCTTCGGACATACCGAGGACCAGATTTCCGCAATGAAGGGTTCATACAATCCGTATGACTTCATCAATGCAGATAATGAAGTCCGTGCTGCGGTCGACCTCATCAGATCCAACTTCTTCAACATCGGTGAGCCTCATCCCTTCGACCAGCTGTTCGGAGACATCTTCGACCGCGGAGACCGCTACTTCATCTTCGCCGACCTGCGCATGTATGCAGACCGCCACCAGGAAGCACTTGATCTGTACAGGGATGATTTCAAGACCTTCAACCGCAAGGCAATCATCAACGTGGCCAGTAGCGGCAAGTTCTCTTCAGACCGCACGATCCGCGAGTATGCAAGCCAGATCTGGAACACAGGCAGCTGCCCGGTTCCACTCAATCCGGACATCGACACATCTCTCGAGGATGCAAGAAGACACTGAGATTCAAAGAATCTTATCTACAAGAATCCCCAGAACAGGGGCGAATATCAAGGCCGGGATGAAATTTCCGGTCTTGAATTTTCTTATGTTCAGAAGACCGAATCCTATCATAAGCAGAAGCACCCCGCCCTCTGCAGAAAGCTCGTTGATCCCCACTTCTCCCAGAAGCGGCTGAAGCCAACCTCCTGCCAGGGTGAAGAATCCCTGATAGACAAGGATGAACAGGAAGGAGAACAGAACCCCGATTCCGTAGACGGATGCGAATACCACTGCCATGCAGCCGTCCATCACGGATTTGATGAGGATTGTGGTCATCTCCCCCGTTGTTCCGGCCTGAATCGAACCGACGACACTCATGGCACCGGAACAGAACAGTACCGATGCCGTCAGAAAGCCCTGTGCGAAGTTTCCGTTCTGATTATCGCTGTGAGTGGCTTTTCCGAGTCTGTCCCCCAGGGAAAGCACCCTGTCCTCGATCTTCAGAAGATAACCCAGGGCTCCTCCGAGAAGCAGGGCAATCAGAAGGACAAGCGCATTGGATGTGGCAATCGACATCTGGACTCCCATCACTATGGTGATCAGTCCGCAGCATGCGAACACAACCTCCTTGAAACTTTCCTTGACGTGTTTGCCCACAAGAAGGCCTATAAGGGAACCCACTATTACCGTTGCGCAGTTTATGAAGACAGCCAGCATGGCTCAATAATAAGGAAAATGACTGTTCTTGGTAAAGATTAGGCAAAGATAATGATATAATCGGCGTATGGATATCATCATGCTTGCAGCCGGAACCTCCTCCAGAATGGGCAGGGAAAACAAGATGCTCCTTGAATACGACAAAGTGCCCCTGGTCACGCACTGCTGTCTTCAGGCCCTGCAGTTTCTCGCCGACTTCTCCTTATCAAACAACGAAACCGGCACCCTTATTGTAGTCACCGGTTATAGGCGCAGATCGGTTGAAAAGGCTTTGGCGCCGTGCAAGCTCTTTGTGGAAGACACGGATGCCCCGATCCGCATGCTCATAGTGAACAATCCGAACTACAGAAACGGACAGTTCACGTCGACCAAGGTCGGAGTAAAAGAGGTTGCGGAGGGCTCGTCATTCTTCATCTCCCTTGCAGATATGCCCCTGATAAGCGCAGAACACTATGCGAAACTTGTCCCGATGCTGCAGGGGCATGATGCAGTCAGACCATTCATTAAAAACAATGAGGACAGAGTGCCGGGGCACCCTGTCCTTCATTCCTTCAATCTTAAAGAAAAGATAATTCAATATCCTGATAATTGGACTGTCAGCAAGATTCTCAAATCGTATGATGTATCTGAGCCATTGTTTGACGATCCTTCCTGGTCACAGGACATCGATCTCCCGCAGGACTATCAGAATCTCAGAGGCTGACTCTATCGATCTGAAGCTGTCCGTGCACAGCGCTCAGAGACACCGTATCTCCGTCGCTGAAGCGTCCGTGAAGCATTTCAACTGCAAGCGGGTTCTCTACCATAGTCTGGATTGCCCTCTTGATGGGACGTGCTCCGTAGTCCGGGTCGAAGCCCGCCTCACTGACCAGGTCAACCACGCTGTCATCCCACTTCAGGTGCAGATTCCTGTTGGAAAGTCTGTCCGCAAGCTTTCTGAGCTGCAGTGACACTATTGCCGAAATCTGGGCCTTTCCGAGCTGGTTGAAGATGATTATCTCATCGATTCTGTTGATGAACTCGGGCTTGAAGGATGCACGGATCACCTCCATCACGGCTTCATGCCCGGTCCTGACATCAGGGGCATCCATCAGCTGACGGCTACCGAGGTTGCTGGTCATTATGATGATGGTGTTCGTGAAGTCCACCAGCCTTCCCTGTCCGTCGGTAAGCCTTCCGTCATCAAGAATCTGCAGAAGCACATTGAAGACATCCGGGTGAGCCTTCTCTATCTCATCGAAGAGTACGACGGAGTAAGGCCGCCTTCTGACGACTTCGGTAAGCTGTCCGCCCTCATCGTAACCCACATATCCCGGCGGCGCTCCGATCAGACGCGATACGCTGAACTTCTCCATGTACTCGGACATATCGATTCTTGTCAGGGCCTTCTCGTCATCGAAGAGCATGGAGGCAAGAACCTTGGCAAGCTCGGTCTTTCCAACGCCGGTGGGACCTGCGAAGAGGAACGATCCCAGAGGCCTGTGTTCGTCTCCGATTCCGGTCTTGTTACGTCTGATGGCATTTGCCACGGCCGCAATTGCCTCGTCCTGACCGATGACCCTCTCCGACAGTGTCTTCTCGAGATTCAGGTACTTCTGCATCTCGGAGCCCTGCATCTTGGCAACAGGAACTCCGGTCCAGGAAGATACGATGCGGGCGATATCATCCTCGTCCACTTCCTCCCTGAGCAGCTTGTTCTCACCCTGAACTGCCTTGAGCTTCCCGCTGTCCTCCTCTATCTCCTTCTGGAGCTGAGGAATCATGCCATGGACAATCTCTGCCGCTTTTGCGAAATCTCCGTTCCTCTCGGCGATGCTTTCCTGAGTCCTGAGCTCTTCGAGCTTTGCCTTCTTCTCACGGATGGCCTCGATTGCACTTCTCTCGTTTTCCCAGCGCAGATGCATGGAATCGCGGGTGTTCTTCAGATCGGCATACTCGCCGTTGATCTTCTCCAGACGAGCCTTCGAGGACTCATCGTCTTCCTTTGACAGAGCCTGCTGCTCGATCTTAAGCTGCATGAGCTTACGCTCGATCTTGTCCAGCTCCTCAGGCTGACTCTCGATCTCAATCTTCAGCTGGCTTGCAGCCTCATCGATGAGGTCGATGGCCTTATCAGGCAGGAACCTGTTGGTGATGTAACGGTTCGAAAGAACCGCAGCGGCAACAAGGGCATCGTCCTTGATACGCACGCCGTGATGCACCTCATAGCGGTCCTTGATTCCACGAAGAATGGAAATGGTGTCCTCAACAGAAGGTTCGGAGGCATAAACAGGCTGGAATCTTCTTTCGAGGGCCTTGTCTTTCTCGATGTATTTGCGGTACTCGTCCAGCGTGGTGGCACCGATGGCATGAAGCTCTCCACGAGCAAGCGCGGGCTTGATGAGGTTGGAGGCATCGGTCGATCCCTCCGCGGCTCCTGCTCCCACGATGGTATGGAGTTCATCAATGAAGAGGATTATCTTGCCTTCGCTGCGGGTGATTTCGTTGACAACAGCCTTCAGACGTTCCTCGAACTCTCCGCGGAACTTGGCTCCGGCAACAAGGGCACCGACATCAAGAGACAGAAGACTCTTGTCCTTCAGCGAATCAGGCACATCGCCGCTGACGATTCTCTGTGCAAGACCTTCGACTATGGCAGTCTTTCCGACACCCGGCTCTCCTATCAGGACAGGATTGTTCTTGGTCTTTCTCGAAAGCACCTGCATGACACGTCTGATTTCCTCATCACGGCCTATGACGGGATCCATCTTGCCCTGTCTTGCAAGGGCAGTCATGTCGCGGCAGTACTTCTGAAGAGCCTGGTACTTGCTTTCGGCGTCCTGGTCGGTCACACGCTGGCTTCCGCGGATACTCTGCAGAGCCTGCATGAGGGCATCCCGGGTAATGCCGTAGCGCTTGAGAAGACGGCCGATCTGGCCGGCATCGTCCAAAAGCGCAAGGATGACATGCTCGGTCGAGACGTAATCGTCCTTGAATTTGTCCGCCTCCGTCTGGGCGGCAGTGAGGATCTGATAGAGACTTGAGGAAATGCCGACATTTACAGCTGTTCCGTATGCCTTGGGCAGTCTGTCCACAATGCCCTTCGTTTCATTCAGAAGACCCTGGAAATCAACGCCCACCTTGGCGAAAAGCGGTTCGGCAATCCCTTCCGGCTGCTGGAGCATGGAAAGGAAGATGTGTTCACATCCTATTTCCGCATTGTTGTACCTTGTGGCAAGATTCTCGGCTCCCTGGAGCGCTTCTTTCATTTTTATCGTAAACTTGTCAATGTTCATCTTTTTCCTCTGAAACTAGTGTCTTCAGGGCTTGCAAAACCCTGTTTTACACTTTTCACGACACTAAAATACAAAAACGCAATGCAATCGGCAACCGATACAAACAAACCTTTACGATTTCGACATTCAGACGTATAATGTCAACGTGCCAAAAAAGATAGACCACGAACAACGCAAAGTCGAAATCATGTCCGCAGCCCTTGAGGTATACGCACAGGAAGGCAAGAACGCCAACCTCAGTCTCATAGCAGCAAAGTGCGGGCTTTCCCGCACAACGGTCTATCAGTACTTCAAGGACGAGTCCCAACTCTACCAGTATGCAGTCAAGTACACCACCGATCTGGCCTTCTCCCAGTACACCTCCGAGAAATGGGCTCAAATCACCGACCCGGTAGAGAAAATAACACGCATCTCCGATGACATCCTCAACAAGGCCGATACCTACGAGAAGCAGGTGAACAACTTCCTGAAAATGATCGACAAATTCGAAGACCTCCAGGATACGGTAGCCCGCAGAACAGCCAAGTTGAATCTTTACTTTGCAAGACTCATCCGTCAGGCTATCAAAGAAAACCGAATGAAAAAGTGCAGCGCCCAGGATGTTGCCGACAAGCTGACAATCATGCTGGAAACATATCTCTTCCAGATGGTCCTCTTCCCCCAAAACAAAACCAAGATAAGGGAAATCATCCACGACCTTATTCAGGTCAATGTAATCTGATTGTCGCAGGAACCGATAGTGGATGAAATCAGGACTTTCATAAACACCTTCAACGACCTCTATAATCAGGGCGGCCATGCAAAGGAAGAAGAGCAGAATCTTCCGTCACTGGAAATCATGAATGAAATCTGCTCAACCCTCCTTAATGCAAGCTGCATCCGCGAAGAAGGCTTTTTTTCATCTTTCAGGGTGTGCTTTCTCAAGGAAAAATCCGATATCCTCGATGCCTATCTGTATTCCCATCGCCTGAAACTGGAAAAACCGATTCCGTTTACGGTGTCCGGTCTGCGGAAGCTTGTTCCGGCGACAAACCCGTCCATGAGCTATCTGGCCCTCGACCTTTCCTCCGTTCCATACATGGTGACCGATATCATTGTATCCTTCTCCAGCTGGGAAAAGGTGCGTACCGGAGAACTGTCCTCCGGTTCCGCAATGCCGCTGATTCCCAATTTCCTCTGCAAGGGACCGGGAGAGATAGATGCCTGCATCGGTGAACGTGTCATCGTCAGCTACGCATTCGGGAAGACCCAGATTTCCCGTTCCGATGTGTTCGTGGATTCCCTTGTGGCGGATGTCCTGAGAGCCGGATCCGAAGTGTCCGACAAGGAAAGGCTTCAGTTCTTGTCCCGCGCCCTTTTGAAAGTATCACATTTCCGGCATGGCGGTGCATTGCTGATACTCCCGGTCGGTTATGACGAATCCAAGTATCTGGACATAAAATACCGGATCAACAGCAGATTCCTATTCAATGAAGAGAAGAGCCTGGTGGACATGTCGAAAACCGCCCGCGAGAAGGAACTTGTCTCATATTCCGATTTCGTGGCAAAGCTCACCAACGTCGACGGTGCCGTCGTTCTGGACAAGAATCTGAATCTTTACGGGTTCGGTGCAGAAATCCTCACTGACAGGATGGAAAGACGAACACCGAAGATGCGCTTTCTGAAGCAGGACAACACGGAAGATTCCACAAAACGATTCGATGACAACGGAACAAGGCACAGATCGGGCTACAGGCTTTGCAACTGCATAAAGGACTCGGTGGCCATTATCTGTTCTCAGGACGGTACCATCAGAGCTTGCACAAAGCAGGACGGAGCGGTCGTAGTCTACAGCAATATCGTGGTTTGAGGTCCGTAAAAGTCAGACCTGCTCATCACCTTCAATCAGAGGAATATCTTCAACATCCGATTCAACGGCTTCCACGTCCCTGAGCTTCCTGCCCATTGCACGGTGTCTGGTGAATACGTTGTCTATTTCCGTTGTTGCATACTGAAGCTTCTTCTTGACCGCTTCCAGTACGCTGCCGAACTTGCCGTACTCGGTCTTAACCTCACCAAGCACACGCCAGACCTCGGAGCTCTTCTTCTCGATTGCCAGAGTTCTGAATCCCATCTGCAGGCTGTTGAGAAGGCTTGCCAGAGTTGCAGGGCCTGAAATCATGACATGGAACTCATGCTGTATGCGCTCCTGCAGTCCGGGAATCGAGAGAATCTCGGCATAAAGGCCTTCTATGGGCAAAAAGAGAATTGCAAAGTCCGTGGTATACGGAACATCGATATATTTCTCCCTGATGTCTTTCGCCTCATCAAGGATTCTTCTCTCAAGAGCCTTTCGCAAGGTCCTGACAAGTTCCACATCGCTGTTCTGGGTAGCATCGCAGAGTCTCTCGTAATCCTCACGAGGGAACTTGGAGTCTATCGGAAGCAGAACGTGCTCGCCTTCGGATGACCCCGGAAGCCTGACTGCAAATTCAACGGGATCCCTGCTGGTGCGCTTGGTGACTACGTTCTTAAGGTATTGTTCGGGAAGGAGGATCTCCTGCAGGATTCGCTCGGCCTGAAGCTCTCCCCACATTCCGCGGGCCTTGACGTTGGTCAGTACCTTTTCCAGGTTTCCGACACCCTGGGCAAGAGTCTGCATCTCACCGAGTTGCTTATACACGCTCTCAAGCTGATCCCCGACCTGCTTGAACGATGATGACAGGCGGTTCTCCAGAGTACTTTGAAGCTTTTCCTCGACAGTCTGCCTCAGCTGTTCCAGACGCTTTTCGTTGTCGGTACGGATTTCGGAAAGTTTGCCCTCGACCGTCTTTGTCAGCTTGTCGTTGTCAGAGGAAAACTGGGCCAGACGGGTATCCACAAGAGCATTCAGCTGAGAGCTTCTGGTATCCATCCCGTCCAGTCTGGTGCTTGTGACGGTCTGAGCCTGCTCAACCCTTCTCAGGGCCTCCGAAAGAGAATCAATGTCCTTTGAAAGCTCGGAAAGCTGAGCCTTCTGCTCGGAATAATCACCCTTTTTCGAGAGTTTTAACAGGACGAGAACCAACAGAACCAGAACAATCAGACCCAAACCAAGAAAGATATACTGCATAACTAAAACTTACCATTTTTCCAGTCAAAAAACGAGATATGGAACTCCTTGTTTCAGGTATATTCTCCGATATGTGGCCATTCAATCACATTATCGCTTCATATGTTCCCAAAGCCGTGCCGTTGTGAGATACTCTTTGCGTGAGCAGTACGACCAGCACGCTTGACTTCACTCAGGGAAGTCTCGGAAAAAACATCATAAAATTCTCAGTACCTCTCTTTCTGGGAAACCTTTTCCAGCAGCTCTACAATGCTGCCGACTCGCTGATTGTCGGAAACACTCTCGGGCCGCAGGCCCTGGCAAGCGTGGCCTCCTCCGGGAGCCTGATCTTCATTATGGTCGGATTCTTCAACGGCCTTGCAATCGGAGCAGGAGTCGTAATCTCCAAATACTTCGGAGCCAGAAACCACGAGAGGCTAAAGAAGGCAATCCACACCGACCTTGCATTCGGACTTGTGGCAGGCCTGTTTCTGACCGTATTCGGGGTTCTTTTGACACCCAGCATCCTGAGGTGGATGAGAACCCCTGCGGACATAATGCAGGGCTCGGTCACCTACTTCAGGATATACTCCTTCGGAATCCTGTTCTGCGTCATGTACAACATCACCATGGGAATCATGAACGCAACAGGAGATTCCAGGCACCCGCTGATCTACCTCATGATTTCATCGGCAACGAACATCGTGCTTGATCTGTTCTTCATCAAGGTCCTTCATTGGGGTGTCGGAGGAGCCGCGGCCGCAACCACGATCGGACAGGCACTGTCCTTCGTGCTATGCATGTTCCGCCTGATCAGGACAAATGAGGTCTACAAGGTCTATATCCGGGAAATCCGATTCGATATCCCACTCTTGAAGGAGATAGTACGCTACGGCCTTCCCAGCGGAATCCAGAACTCGGTCATAGCGATTGCAAATGTCTTCGTGCAGTCCAACTACAACACGTTCTCCTCCATCGCAGTTGCAGGCATCGGTGCATATATGAAGATCGAAGGGTTTGCCTTCATACCCATCAATGCCTTCGTAGCGGCAATCACGACTTGCATAGGACAGAACCTCGGAGCCGGAGAACACCAGCGGGCAAAGCAGGGAGCAAGATTCGGGATAATCGTATGCATGGTCCTTGCCGAGTCCATCGGACTGCTTGAATTCATCTTCGCAAAACATCTGATCGGTCTTTTCAACAGCGATCCCGAAGTCATTGCCTACGGTGTCAGGCAGATACATGTGGAGTCATTGTTCTACTGCCTGCTGGCCCTTTCGCATTCCATTGCAGGAGTCATGAGGGGTGCCGGCAAGGCCAAGATCCCCATGTTCGTGATGCTTGGAGTCTGGTGCATATTCAGGGTCCTTTACATCACCGTAGCCATGTCCATCTCCCACACGGTCGAGCTTGTTTTTGCCGCCTACCCCATTACCTGGACCATTTCCTCGATAATATTCCTGATCTACATGCTCAGATCCGACTGGGTCCACGGTCTCGAGTGAAAAAAGGGAAAGCAATCCAGCACGTGTCATCCAAACTCAGGGTGACCCACCGCAGTTTCTACCAAATTCAAACTTCTC
>JAFUXI010000037.1 GCA_017470995.1 Spirochaetales bacterium | reverse complement strand
CGTTCTTGTTCTGGATCCTGACGCAGAGGCTGTTCTTCTTCTTCTTGGAGAAGCCGTGCTTGATCACGTTGCCTGCCATCTCCTCCACGCAGAGGGCCACAAAGTTGGCTGTCTTCTCGGTCTGACCCTGCTCTACGCAGAATGCCTGGGCGCTCTCGGAGGCGCTTGTGACCTCTTCCATGGAGTGGATGTTGAACTCAAGCATATTCTGGGTCCTGGCTCCGAATTCGGGCTTGAAGTCCATGTAGGTATCAAGCGAGAACGAGATCTTGTGTGCCCTCTTCCACTTCAGGATGCTGAAGCCCAGAAGCGTCAGGACTTCGCCGCTTACAAAATAGAACCATGCTCCGGTCGTTCCGAACGGGAAGCCAAGGGAGAATGCTATGATTGCGGGAACCACAAGGCCTTCGAAAAGCGAGTAGTTGACTATGGCCTTGATTCTCTCGGAGCCCTGCAGATAACCTTTGAAGGCATTGTTTATGCAGCAGGGCACAAGACCCAGTGCAAAGAGCCTGAGGGCCGTGATGGCCATCTGAAGCGAGGCTCCGGAGTCCGTGATGAAGAGGCTCACGAGGTATGGGGCAGCCACTATCAGAACCGCTCCCACTACGACGCCAAGGATCAGGCATCTTGGGATCAGTGTGGACAGAAGGTCCTTGAGTCCCGTGCGGTCCTCTTCCTGATAGAGGATTCCGGTAATCGTGAGGGACACCCCGTAGATTCCCGTGGAGATGCAGTTGCTGGCATTGCCCAGCGTGGTCATCACAGAGAAGGCCGCAACCGCGGGGCTGCCGGAGATGATCATCAGGAGCTTGTTCATCAGAAAGACAAGCACAACTCCGGTTCCGATGTTGAACACCGACGGAATTGCGCTCTTGAAGAGCTCTGCGACCTTGGACCTCTTGAGGCTCCTGAAGGAGAACCTGAAGATGCTCTTCCTGGAGAAGAAGTACCAGATTGCAATCAGCAGGGCCACATAGTAGCTGAGAGCCGATGCAAGGCCCATTCCGAAGAGGCCCCAGTGAAGCACCATGGCGTTCAGAAGGTCCAGCACTATGTCGGTGACAGTCATGCCCACTACTGCAACGATCAGAAGGCCCATCTGGCCTCCCAGCTGCAGAAACGGTATCAGGACAAGCGATACCATGCACCCCGGGGCTCCGATTGTGAAACCGATCAGATAGCCCTTGGTGGATTCGTAGAGCTCGCCGCTCCTGCCTGCGCCCATCCATGTGGGGGCGAAGTTCCTGAACAGGAGCACGAACAGCAGGAAGAATGTGGAGATTATAAGGGAGATTCCGACGGCAGACGAGAAGCATCTGTTGGTCTCGTCCACAAGGCCTCTTCCTATGGATTTGCTGCAGGAGACCTGCACGCCGGCAGAGAGGATGGACCCGATGCCGCCGATGATCAGCAGAATCGGGTTCGAGAGCCCGTATGCAGCCATTCCGGAAACACCGAGAAAGCGTCCGATTACAACGCTGTCCACAAGCATGCAGAGCGATGTGGTCAGAACCGCCAGGATCTGGGCCGTGAGCATCTGCTTTGTAAGATTCTTAATCATGGGGATTATGATACCATCGTCAGAGGAAGAAGTTCAATTACGAGGGATCGGGATCCATCACCACTTTTTTCTGGGTAATTCGGAACGGAGTGCGCTTCTCTACCACCTCGCGGCAGTAGTCCAGCGTCCACTGCATCTTCTCCACAACTTTCTTCAGTTCTGAAATCAGTTTGGAGACACTGATCGGCCCTATCTGGGTGAGCTCGGAGGTATCGAGCCTGAGGATGAACTGCTCGGGTGTGATATCCAGATACCTGACGGCCTTGAGTTTCTTGTTCTCAAGGATGGCGAGCTCTTCGGTGACGGCCTCGATGTCGTAGAGGAGAATCGGATTGCGGGCTGCGGCTACGTCGATCTCGTCCGCAAGGCGAATGAGGGCTGCAAGGTACGGCAGGCAGACGGTGTTGCCGCCCGGGACCTTCATGGCCGAGGGATAGGCAGTCTCGTCGAAGAGGTCCGTCCTGCGGTGGCCGCGCGAGATCTGGATCAGAGCCTGCATGTGCTCTTCGGACGGGTATTCGAAAAGGCCTGCGTACCTTCTGATGAACTGTCCGGAGAACTCGTGGTGGAAGTCCCTGATGATTCTGGGATAGTCGTTTCTGTCGTGTGTTTCGAAGTAGTTGCCGAATTCGATGTTGCTGCAGAAGCGCTCGAAGTCCTTGAGCGTGATTCCCATTCCCGTGTCATGGAAGTAGCAGCCCATCAGGAGCGTGTAGATTTCATCTGCATTCAGCTTGTCTATCTGGTCCCCTATCAGCTGGTTGGTGAAGTCGATGACGGACAGAGAGTGGAGCATGGTATGGTCCGTGAATGCGGGGAAGATGAGCTTGTAGTTCGACAGGTTGTACTGGATGGCGAAAACCGCATTGGTGAAATTCCGATGCAGAACCGGATCAAGCTTCTGGAGCCTTCTTTCCATTGCAAAATCATGTTCCGTGTTTCCCATATCTGCTCCCCTGTTTATTTGTAGCTGTGGATACCCGGAATGAAGGTATTGACGCCTATGTATGTAAAGAGCACGCAGACAAAGCCTATGACGGCGAAGATTGCGGCTCCCTTGCCCTTGTAGCCGCGTCTGATCCTCAGGTGAAGATAGACGGCATAGATGATCCATGTTACCAGTGACCAGGTCTCCTTGGGGTCCCATGACCAGTAGCTTCCCCATGCACGCTCGGCCCAGATTGCACCGGTGATTATCGTGAATGAAAGAAACAGCATTCCCAGGGCAACGCTGCGGTACTCGATCAGATCCAGCTTCTGCTTGTCGGGGATGTGCTGGTCAAGAAAGCCGTGCTTGCTCAGTCTGTCGCGCAGAAGGAATATTATTCCGAGGACAAAGGACACCCCGAACGCACCGTACGCGATGATTGCCGTAGAGACATGGAAACCGAGCCAGTTGGATCTAAGAGCCGGCATGAGGTTTCGCACTTCCTTGCTCTGCATTGCGGCATAACCGATCATCAGAAAGACAACCGGCATGATGAAGGCACCCATCACATGGAACTTGAAGCGCAGCATGAAGACCAGACCCAGCAGACACAGACCCCAGGCGAACGAGGTCGCAAACTCGTACTGATTGGTCAGCGGAAGGCGTCCTGCGCCTATTCCGCGGCAGATGATGGCAACGGTGTGAAGCACGAATCCGAAGGCCTGAATGCCGAAAGCAATCTTGAAAAAGATTTCCTTCTTTGCAGCAATATAGATAAAATAACCAATCATTGCTACAAAATAGGATATCATTACGATGGTAAACAGAGTGTTCTCAACTTGAAGCATCCTCGGTCTCCTTTGCCTCGGGCTTTCGGGGTTTCACATAGAAAGACAGAAGCAGTCCCAAAAGAATCAGTATTCCGCCGGCAAAGGCCAGGGATGTGAAGGAATCCTTCTTTATCTGAATCAGCGTGTAGCTCTGCGGCTGCGAGAAGCGCACGCTGTAGTCGTCTATGGTCAGTACCTCGCCGCTCATCAGGACGTTCATGCCCAGCATCTGGCCCTGATAATAGACGGAATAGAGATAGCCCGGATTCACGGGCTTGCTGCTCATGGTTGCAGGCCCCTGTCCGGGAACCAGCACATAGTCGGGATAGAAGGCATTGAAATAGATGACAAGATCCGGTCTGTCTGCAACCACCAGATAGTCGCCTGCGCAGACTACAGCTTCCTGCAGGTCCTCATCTCCTTTCTTTATGTTGACCGTGGCAGCCCACCCGGTGGAGTTCTGGTAGAAGCGAAGTCCGTAGAGGTCTGCCGGATTGTTGACGCTGAGAGAAGCGCTTCTGCCTTCGGAGCTTCTGGCAATGTCATAGACGGTGATCTCGGAGGTATACTGCTCTACCGTATCGTCCGCCCTGAGGTCGATCCTGAAATCATCTATGGTCATCACCAATCCGGTGTCCCCGATGGGCATGCTCTGCCCGGGCACCCCGTAGGCTGCATACTCCCTGTGCGTCATCTGCCCTAGGCTGAAGCCCAATATCAGAAGAAGCACCCCCAGATGCGTAACCCAGGCTCCCCAGAGTCCGATCCTGGAACGCAGGGTATTCTCCTTTGCAGTTCTTTTGATAAGGCTCGGAAGCCTGATCACATTGCAAAGCAGGAGATTCAGGCACAGAAACGCACTTATGAGAATGAAGTACCAGCTGTGGAAGGCATCGTCCAGATGCAGCGCCACGATCAGGGCCGCGGTTCGCTCGCTGTAGCGGGCGGCATACCAGGCGTAGGTCTGGTTCTGGGTCACCAGGCTGCCGACCGAACAGGCAGCCGCCAGAATCACCAGAAGGATTATGGCGAACCGCATCGAGGATATGAACTTGAGAACCTTCTTCAGGTTTTCCATCAATTCAGAACAGTCAGCTCAGGATTGCCAGAGCCTCCTGGATGCGCTCTTCCGAAACATCCAGACAGTGGGTGGAAAGCTCCGAGTTGTGGGCGCCTTCCGAGTTCTCCACATAGCAGAAATCGAAGAACCACTGGGCTTCACGATAGAGCTTGCGGACCTGATCGAGCGTAGCCTCGGGGACCTTGCCTCCGGCAACTGCAGCAGCCAGGGCATCCTTCAGTCCGGAAAGCTTGTTTCCGATTTCGGTTTCCCTGTCCGTGATGCGGTCCTGGATGCGTCTGACCATGCTGACCATGTCCGTATCTCCGTGGCAACGCACGCATGTTGCAAGCAGAGCCTTGTTCTGGAGCGGACTCTCGATCAGGTGGCTGTGATAGACGGTTCCGTCATCTGCCATCTCTACGGCCATGTGACAGTCGGCGCAGTTGAGGTCTGCGGCGTGCTTGCCAAGAAGGTAGGTTTCCATTTCGGGATGCTGGGCCTTCAGGAGCTTTGTTCCCGTGCTTGCCTGGATCCAGTCATAGAATCCCACGCTTCCGTCAGGCATTGCCATGGTGTCGTAATAGTTCAGGATTGCCTCCGGAGTCATGGTCTCTACGCTGTTGTAGGGCATCATTGTCTCCTTGTCGGCAGTTGTGAAGTAGTACTCGATATGGCACTGTCCGCATGAGAGCGTCGACGGGTCTATTGCCTTTGCATTGTCTCCCAGCGCCTTTGCGACATAGGAGTGCGTGATGACGATCTGACCGCCGTTGCCTGCATCGTTGCCGTGACAGGTATAGCAGCTGATGTTCTCCTCCATGGAGGCGAACACCGTGTTGAAGTCCATCGTGTAGGCAGCAACGCCCAGGTCGTTGACCAGCTTGGTGAAGTTGGGGGTTTTGCAGGTAAGGCAGTTCGCAAGGGCATGGGGTCTGGCTGTAGCGCTGACATCCTCAAGGGTATACTCATGGCCTCTGGCGCTTCCGTACTCCTTTGCAAAGCCGAAACCCTCATAGATATTGACAAGATAAGGATCCTGCTCGAGGTAGTCGGTAATGTAGGAGTTGGATTTGTTTGCGCCCATGCTGGCTACGATGTAGGGATAGGTCTGCTGCCAGTCTGCGGCAGTGACGGTTCCGTCCTTGCTCGTGGCCTGCGGAGCCTCGACATTCAGATAATCGATATCCTCTCTGGTAAGCGGACCCAAGGCTCCCCTGTTCTTGATATGGAACATTATGTCGTCCCCGAGAAAGCCTCCGATGAAGATTATTGCAACAACGGATACCGCGATGGCTATGATAAGCTTTATTACTTTTTTCTTTTCCATCCTCAGGCCTCCTTGGCTGCTTCTTCAGCGGCAACTGCGGATCCGAACGGAGGCAGAATGACCTTTGCAGGACACTTTGCCACGCACTTTCCGCACTGAGTGCACTTAGCGTAGTCGATCTTTGCAAGGTTGTTCTCAACATGGATTGCATCGCTTTCGCACTGGCGCATGCAGATCATGCAGCCTATGCAGCCTGCGGAGCAGACCTTCTTGACCTGCGGACCCCTGTCCCTGTTGGAGCACTGCACTGCAACGAAGTTCGTTGCAGGAATCAGTTCTATCAGGCCCTTGGGGCAGGCCTTTGTGCAAAGCCCGCAGCCCACGCACTTGGAGCGGTTGATCTCCGCCACCCCGTTGTTGACCCTGATGGCATCGTTGGGACAGACAGTCGCACAGGAGCCGAAGCCCAGACAGCCGTACTCGCACTCTGCGACGTTTATTCCCGAAAGGACTGCGCTTCTGCAGTCGTTGATTCCGATGTAGTTTCCCTGGTTGCGGGTGACATCGCAGTTTCCCTTGCACTTCACGAAAGCGATCTTCCTGACGGTGGCATCTGCGCTTACGCCCATGATGGCACCGATCTTGTCGGCTACGCTCTGGCCTCCGACGGGACAGCCTCCGGCAGGAGCCTCTCCCTTTGCGATTGCGGCAGCCATGGCATCGCAGCCTGCATAGCCGCATGCACCGCAGTTGTTGCCTGGAAGGCACTCTCGGACTGCAGCCTCACGGGGATCGACATCAACATGGAACTTCTTTCCGGTATAGACCAGGGCGATTCCAACAACCAGACCTACTACTGTAATGACGGCGGCGGTAATGATAATCGTGCTCATGCCTACCCCCTCAGAAACTCAGTCCGCCGAAGCCCATGAATGCAATGGACATCAGGGCTGCGGAAATCAAGACGATCGGAGCTCCGCGCAGAGGAGCCGGAAGGTCTTCCTCGCGGATTCTGACACGGATGCTTGCCAGCAGGACGATTGCGATTGTGAAACCGACTGCGGTACCGAAACCGGAAAGCACGCTTTCGATGAAGTTGTAGCCGTTCTGGACATTTGTAAGGGCCACACCCAGAACCGCGCAGTTTGTGGTGATCAGCGGAAGGAAGATTCCCAGGGCCTTGTAGATTCCCGGGGAGGTCTTCTTCAGGAACATCTCGACTATCTGTACCAGGGCGGCGATGACCAGGATGAAGACGATGGTCTTCATGAAATCCAGGCCGAACGGCTTGAGCACATAGTCATAAAGCAGGCTGGCTACAGCCGAGGCGATGGTAATGACGAAGATTACCGCTCCGCCCAGGGAAGCCGATGCCTTCATCTGCTTGGAAACACCGAGGAACGAGCAGATGCCCAAGAACTGGTTGAGGACGACGTTGTTGATCAGCGCACCGCTTATGACGATAAGTATCAGGCTTTTCATTCAGTCACCTCCTCTGCTTTCTTCTCCTGCGCGGGAAGGGCCTTCTGGCAGCTGGACATGCACTTTGCGCAGCAGCCGTCACAGCCGTCGACCAGATTCTTCTGCCTTGTCTTGATGCCGATTGCGTTCATGATGATTATGAACAGCGCAATTACCAGGAACGCTCCTGGCGGCTGGACGAAGATTCCCATGGGCTCGACGCTCTTGGGCAGGACCCTCAGTCCGAATGCGGTTCCGTTGCCCAGAACCTCTCTGACAAGACCTGCAAGAGTCAGGGCCACCGTGAATCCGAGACCCATTCCTATACCGTCCATGACGGACAGAAGCGGCTTGTTCTTGTTTGCAAAGGCCTCGGCTCGTCCGAGGATTATGCAGTTGACGACAATCAGCGGGATGTAGATTCCCAATGCCTCGTAGACCGACGGCAGATAGGCCTCGATCAGAAGCTCGGTCACCGTAACAAGTGATGCGACGATGACGATGTAGGCCGGAAGTCTCACCTCATCCGGGATTGCCTTTCTGAGCAGCGAAATCACCAGGTTCGACAGAATCAGGACCGCCGTGGTGCTGAGTCCCATTCCTATACCGTTGAACGCACGCGTGGAGACTGCCAGCGTGGGACACATGCCCAGCATCAGCACCAGTGTGGGGTTCTCCTTGATCAGGCCGTTGTATAGTCTTTCAACGTATTTGTTCATCACTGCACCCCCTTTACGGACTGGAAGAAGTCCAGAGCCGCATTGATTGCGTTCACGATAGCCTTGGAGCTGACCGTGGAACCCGAAATCGCATCTATTCCGTTGGCAGCCGGGGCACCGCCTCCGGTAATGAGCTTGAAGCTTGTAACGCTCCGTCCGTTGAACTGATCCTTGAAGGCCGGGTCTGCCGCAAGCATTCCCTTGCCCGGGGTCTCATGCAGCTCGGTGAATTCGATTGAGTTCACCACGCCATCCGGATCGATACCGACGGAAATCGTGATGTTGCCGTCATAGCCTTCGGAAGATGTCACGGAGATCGCGTAGCCGACCGTCTTTCCGCTTGCATCCATTCCGATGACCGCCTCGTTGATGGTCACCCTTCCGTAGCTGCTGCCGTAGATCGTTCCGTAGATGTCAGGAGCCTGGACAGCCCTGAAGGACTCTGCCTGAGGAACGACCGCACGGTAGGACTCCCATGCCTTCTTCCTCTGCTGCTCCTTGATGGTTTCTTCCGTCATGCTGTAAACACCGCCGAGGGCAAGACCGGCAAGAAGCGTGATTATTGCAATGACCAGAACCGGTCTGGGAATCATCTGCTTGATGGTCTTTCTGGGCGCTCCGCTCTGACGGGCGATTGCTTTCTTGCGGTACGCGAACGGCTTGGGCAGGATGTACATGTCGATCAGCGGAGTCAGGAGGTTACCCATGAGAATCGAGTAGCTGAACGAATCGGCCGAAGATCCGAATACCCTGAACAGTCCGCCCAGAACTCCGATTATAAGTCCGTATATCATCTGTCCCAGTTTGCTGACTGGGGAAGTCACGTAGTCGGTTGCCATGAAGAAGGCACCCATGACCACTCCGCCTCCGCAGATATTGGCGATCAGGAATACCGGATCGAAGCCCTGGCCTCCGAAGAGAGCCACGAAGAGCGTGAAGCCTCCGAGAACCGAGAAGCAGATCTCACCGTGGATGATGTCGAATGCCCAAAGCAGGAGTCCGCCGAGAAGCAGGGCCGCAATCGAGCTTCCGATGACCGCATTGGATGTTCCGAGGAACATTGATGTGACGTTGACTGCCTTGCCTGCAAGAAGCTCTGCGACAGGGGTTGCGGCGGAGACCGCATCCACCTTGAAGACCGTCATCGAATTGCTGAACGAGATCAGGAGGAAACATCTTCCGGCAAGGGCCGGGTTGATGAAGTTCTTTCCCAGTCCTCCGAAGCAGCACTTGACAACCAGGATGGCGAACACGGAACCGATGAACGGAGCATAGAGCGGAGTATCCGGAGAGAGGCTCAGTGCCAGAAGAAGTCCGGTAACCGCGGCGCTTCCGTCCAGATAGCTCTTGCCCTTGTGGCAGAGTGTGTCGAACAGGAACTCGGTTCCCACTGCGGAGACAATGGAAATCAGGATGATCAGGAAAGCCTGAAGTCCATGCACCGCCACACCGACGATGGTTGCCGGCATGAGCGAGAGGAAAACGATTCCCATTATGTATCTGGTTGACCACCTGTCCCTTACATGAGGGCTGGAGGAAATGTTCAAGACATTGCTCATTTGCCACCTCCTGCCTGCTTTGCGCGCTTCTGGGCCAGAATCTCGGCCTTAGTCTGCTTGAATACCTGTGTCAGAGGTCTCTTTGCCGGGCACACATAGGTGCACGAGCCGCAGGCTATGCACTCCAGTCCGTAAAGTTTCTTCTCATAGCGCTCGAGGTCTCCGACATGAACGGCATCGGCCATGAGCTGGGGCAGAAGTCCCTGCGGGCAGACCGTGGTGCAGCGTCCGCAGTGGAGACAGTTGGTAAGCTGGGCTTCCGCCTTCTCGACCGCATCCTCGGACAGCAACGTGATTGCGTTGGTAGTCTTGACCACGGGCACTTCCAGAGAGCTCATCGCAATGCCCATCATGGGGCCTCCGGCGAGGACCTTCTTGAGGGTCACGCCCTCCCTGATGCCTCCGCAGGCCTCGACCAGCTCGGATACCTTGGTTCCGTTGTGGACTATGAAGTTCCCGGGATTATTGACGGCATCGCCCGTGATTGTCAGCACATGCGTGAAGAGCGGCTCGTTGAAGGCCACGGCTCTCCAGATGGCATAGATGGTTCCGACGTTGTTGACTATGCACCCTACGTCCGCAGGAAGCTTGGACACGGGGAAGTCCACGCCGGCTATGACCTGGATCAGGCTGCGCTCACCGCCCTGCGGGTACTTTGTCCTGAGCGGCAGGATGCGGATCTTCGGGTTCTGCTTCCTTGCGGCGGCCTCTTTCATGGCTGCTACCGCCTCGGTCTTGTTGTCCTCTATGGCAACCACGCCCTCGGCGTTCGGGAACAGCCTGAGGATAATCTCGAGACCTTCGAGGATTCCGTCGGCCTGTGTGCGCATCAGCTGGTCGTTGCAGGTGATGTACGGCTCGCATTCGGCGCCGTTGGCGATGATGTATCTGATTGCGGAAGGATCTCTCGGGGCAAGCTTAACGTGAGTGGGGAAACCTGCTCCTCCAAGACCCACGATACCGGCCCTCTTGACCCTCGCTACGACTTCTTCATTCGGAATTGCGCTTATGTCTTCCTGCACTCCCATGCCTTCGACCGGGGTGTAGAGGCCATCGTTCTCGATGACTATGCAGTCTACCGATGAACCCGAGAGGGTCCTGCGCTTTTCGATTCCCTTAACTTTTCCTGAACAAGACGAGGCTACGTTGGACGAGATGAATCCGTCGGCCTCGGCTATGATCTGACCTGTCAGAACAAGATCATCCTTCTTGACCAGAGGCTTTGCCGGTTTTCCGATGCCCTGACCGAGGGGAAGAACGATCTCTCCCTTTGCCTCGTAGTGCTGCAGCGGAACCTGACGGCTCAGTTCCTTGCGGTCTTTAGGATGAATCCCTCCGCGGAAGGTTTTTTCCATGTCTGCTGACTCCTTTTGTGATTTGGGAGAATTCCCTGTTTAATATATTAGCAGTGCATTTGTAAAAAAGAAAGAACAGTATTTGTAATAATCTGACTTTATGTGCAATACTTTGACTTAATGAAAGACAGAATTCGCTTCGTTATCGTAGGATCCGGATGGAGATCCCTTTACTATGTGCGCATCGCCAAGGCTTTGCCTCAGGTATTCCATCTGTGCGCCATGCTCTGCAGGACCGACGAAAAAGCCGCCCGGATGGCGCAGGAAAACGGAATACACACCACCACATCCGTCTCGGAGTGCATGGAATACAAGCCTGACTTCGTGGTGGTGGTCGTCAACAAGGCCTCAATCGCCGAGGTCGCCCTCCAGTGGCTGGACAAGGGATTCTGCGTCCTGTCAGAAACCCCTGCCGCCCTGGACACCGGGACTTTGGCCCGCCTGCGTGAGGCAGAGCACCGCGGAGCAAGGCTCGTGGTCTGCGAGCAGTACCGCCGTTACCCTTCCCTGTCTGCCCTGCGTAAGATAGCGCAGAGCGGAATAATCGGAGAGCCGACCTGTCTGAACCTATCGGTTGCACACGAGTATCACGGCGCAAGCCTGATGAGAGCCTTTCTGGATATCAGGGGCTTTGAGAACTTCACGGTAAGGGCAAAGACCTATGAGTTTCCGACCACGGAGACCCTGACAAGATACGACCTGTTCAAGGACGGCCGGGTCGCTCAGAAGAAACGCACCGTCGCCACATTTGAATTCGAGAGCGGAAAGGTCGGCATTTACGACTTCGATTCTGAGCAGTACCGCTCACCGATTCGCAGAAATACCATCCGCCTTCAGGGCGTGCGCGGCGAGATGATCGATGACAAGGTCTACTATCTTAATGCCGATAATGACGGCGTTGTATCGCAGATTACAACAAACTCAAGAATAGTCCATACTGATAGCAACAACCCAAATATTGCAGCATTCACTGAGATTCAGAACATCGTTTTCGAAGGCAAAAGCATCTATAATCCTCCGTTCGGTCTCTGCGGACTCTCTGAGGACGAGACTGCCATAGCTACCATGATGCAGAAGACCGCTCTCTATTCAAAAGGCCTGGAAGACTCCCCTTATTCCCTGGATGAAGCGGTCTTCGATGCCTACATGGCAATAATTCTTCAGAGAGCCTGCGAAAGCGGAAAGACCGAGGTCTCGGATTTCAGGGAGATAGGATTATGACCAGAGCGGAAGAACTTATTTCCAGTCTCGGGCTGCAGCCTCTTGAACCCGAAGGCGGATACTACCGCTTTGTAAGCGAGTTCGGATGCGGTGCGGGGATGATCTACTTTCTGATGACGGAGAACTCATTCTCCCATCTTCACAGCCTTACCGAAGACGAGACCTGGATATTCCTCGAAGGAGATCCCCTAGAGCAGACAACCGTCTCCCCTGAAGGGGTTGTTTCGCGCACTGTGTTGGATGCCGAGAACAGGATATCCGTTGTGAAGAAGGGTTTTTTCCAGGCAACTAGGCTTGCCTCAGTCAAACAGGGTTATGCTCTGGTAAGCACCGTAATGAGCCCGCGCTACAGGGATGACATGTATACGCACGGAGCATCCGTGCAGAAGTTCAGAACAATGAAGGAACTGGAGGATCTGCTATGAAGAAAGCATTGGTCACCGCAGGCCGCTCGAATCTTGGAAAGGCCATCTGCAAGGCACTTGAAGAGGCAGGATACGAGGTATACTACACCGTCTCAAGTCCGGCCAAGGCGGATTCTCCGCAGGCAATCTGCGCAGACCTTACGGACGAAGGCGCGGTCAAGGATGCGCTCTCGCGCTTCGAGAAGCTGGACCTTCTGGTCAACAATGCGGGAATTTTCACTGAAGGAGACCAGCAGAACCTGAGCACCGGGGATTTCGACAAGGTGATGGACCTCAACGTCAGGGGTCTTTTCCTTGTAACAAGGACCCTTCTTCCGGCCTTGAAGAAAGCCGGCGGAAGCATCGTCAACATTGCCTCCATGAATGCCCTGCATCCCGGATTCGGCACGGCCCATTACGATGCCAGCAAGGCTGCCGTCTCGGCCTACACCGCATCGCTTGCCGCTGAGACGGGCCTGAGGGTCAACGCCCTTGCCCCTGGACTGATTGACACGGAAGGCCTTCACGGGACGGAGCTCGAGAAGCACTGGGAATCGCATACCGTGAGAAAACAGATGATGAAGCCCTCGGAGCTTGCCGCCATAGTGGTTTTCCTAGCTGAGAGCACAGGCATCTACGGCCAGACGATCCTGGCCGACAACGGTTACTGCCTCAAATAATTATTGTTTCTATTCGGAGTCTCAGCCCTCTTTGCCGGGGTTGTAGTGCTGGTACAGCTCCTCTGTTGCCAGTGCGAACTTCGTCACGGCAAAATCGCAGTCCTCGGGATAGATGTAGAAGGTATCGGTAAGGGTGTTCAGGTCCACACAGTCCCCGTACTTGCCCAGATACTCGTACTCTATGTGACAGGAGTAGAGCTCTGAAGCGGGCCACTTAACCTCATAGTCCTTGCCCTCGAAACTGCCTGTCAGGGTAAAGCCATCCATGTTGTGGACAAGATGCGCCTTGCCGATGGGGATGTAGCGGTCCTTGGGAAGCGTATCCACGTGGGCGGTGCATTCGAAGCTATAGGCTCCGGCCTCCACTTCCTTTCTGACATTGCTTCTCTCCCACTCGTACCAGGCAGGAATATGTGAGAATTCGGTTTCTCCGTCAAGCGCAGAAAGATGACCCAATTCATCAAGTTGCCATTGTTTTTTGCAAGTATTGCATTCCAACAGGCTACCATATGATGTCATCTTGTACTCTGTCATGCAGTGCGGGCACTGATAGAGGATCTTGTGAAGTCCCTCGGCTCTGCCCTTGTATGTCACATGGATATTGTTCTCCTCCTGCCATTTGTAATCATCGTATACGAACTCTTTTTTGATTCTGTTGTAGATTTCGTCGGCAGAGGCAGAAGCAAGCTGTTGGGCAGTATAGAGGCACTTCATGGTTGCCTGGGTTCCCTTGACCTTGCGGTTGGTTAGGTTCCAGAACGGCGAGTTGATGTGGTGCCCGTGGCAGATCAGAGTCACTACAGGGACCTTAAGGAACTTGGCGAGCTTTCCCAGCGATTCGGGAAGAACGGCCGCGGTTCCGCAGAGCGAGTATCTTGCTTCGGGATAGACGGCGGCGATGTCGCCTCTCTTGGTAACTTCCCTAAGCTGTCTGATCAGTGTTGCATCGCGGGTGAACTTTCTCTTGCAGATGCAGCCGATCAGCCTCAGAAGCCACTCGCGCTTGAGGTATCCGTCTATGGCAACCACGTAGT
>JAFUXI010000036.1 GCA_017470995.1 Spirochaetales bacterium | reverse complement strand
GATTGCAGCAATCAATGATTACATTGACTGGTACAACAGCGAAAGGATCCAAGTAAAATTGAAAGGCATGTCCCCTTTACAATTCAGGAAACATGCCTTTAAAATCGCCTTGTGACCGTCCAACAAATTGGGGTCACATCAGAAGCTATCGGCGATTTTTTCTGTCCTTATGAGTACGAATGATCATCAGCGCAAGCTGGACGACACCGATCACAAGCCCTGCAACCCCAACAACAACCGAAATTATTGTTAAAGTGTACAAGCTTTTACCTCCTCTTATATCAAGATTTGGCAAAAGACAAAGCCAACCGCCCCGTTTTGGGTAGCTAATCTAATTCTAAGATTAAATCCATTGGAAAGAAAGACCATAATTACTGCCTGTGTAATGTTTTTTGTGTGGTTTTTAAGGTCATTCGACAAAGGGAATCACATCTTCTCGAGGAACGGGATGCCCACCAAGGCAAAGGCGTTCTTCATGGTCTGCAGAACCATCTCGCAGAGGCAGACACGGGCTTTGACGAGCTCGGGGGTATCGGCCTTGAGGATCTGGTTGTCGTGGTACCAGTGTGAGAAGCGTTTGGACATGTCGTAGAGATAGGCGCAGATGACCGACGGATCGTACTGGCGGCAGGCGCGTGTGACGGTTTCCGAGAAGGATCCGATGGTCTTGATCAGCTCGCGCTCGTCTTCAAGCGAGAGGACTGCCGGGTTGAATTCAACTGCATCGTATTCTGCGCGGACTTCGTCGAATTTCCTCAGCATGGAGGAGATTCTGGCACCCATGTACTGCAGATAGGGTCCAGTGTTTCCGTTGAAGGACAGGGATTCCTTGGGATTGAACACGAAGTCCTTGTTCGGGTCGAACTGAAGGATGTAGTAGTTCAGAGCTCCCAGCGCGATATCGTGGGCGGTCTGATTTACATCGTCGAGCTCGCCCTCGCGGCCCTTTTCGATTATCTCCTCGCGGGCCATGTCGGTCAGCGATGCAATAAGGTCATCGGCATCCACGACCGTGCCTTCGCGGCTCTTCATCTTGCCTTCGGGCAGGAACACCATGCCGTATGAGAGGTGGTGCAGGTCCTTGGCCCAGCTGTAGCCAAGCTTGTCCAGAACATGGAAGAGAACCTTGAAATGGTACTGCTGCTCGCTTGCGACTACGTAGACGAGGCTGTCGAACGGCCAGTCCTCATGGCGGTTGATGGCGGTTCCGATGTCCTGGGTGATGTAGATCGAAGTTCCGTCCTTTCTCAGAAGGATCTTGCGGTCAAGTCCGATGTCGGAGTTGTCGATGTAGATGGCTCCGTCCTCGGCCTTCTGGAACACTCCCCTCTCGAGGCCTTCCAGGACCTTGTCCTTGCCGAGCTTGTAGGTGTCGCTCTCGTAGTAGAACTTGTCGAAAGAAATTCCGGTGTTGCGGTAGGTCTCAGCAACTCCGTCGAGGGTCCAACGGTTCATCTTTTTCCACAGGTCGATGACCTCGGGCACCCCGTTCTCCCAATCGCGGAGCATGGCCTGGGCCTCGAGGTCCGGACCGTTTTCGGCCTTGGCCTTTGCAAGGGCGTCGTCATGGGAAAGTCCCTGCGCCTCATAGGCTGCAGTGTCCCTGTCCAGGACTTCCTTCTCCCACTGGGCAAAGCGCACATAGTAGTTTCCGACCAGGTGGTCGCCCTTGATGCCGGAGCTCTCGGGGGTTTCTCCGTTGCCGAATTTCTTGTATGCGAGCATCGACTTGCAGATGTGCACGCCGCGGTTGTTGATCAGATTGACCTTCATGACCTCTGCTCCGCCTGCCTTGAGGATCTGGCTCATGCTCTGTCCGATGCAGTCGTTTCTCACATGTCCAAGGTGCAGAGGCTTGTTGGTATTCGGGCAGCTGAACTCGATCATGACCTTCTTGCCGCCGAGGATATTGGTCTTGCCGTATTCGTCAGCCTGCCTGACGATCTGCGCATAGAGGTCGCCGATCATCTTGTCCATGTTCAGGCGGACATTCATGTAGGGACCTGCGGCAAAGGCTTCCCCGTCCGGTTTGTCGGTAAGGGCATTGATGTCGGCGCTGAGATCCTGGGCAAGGATGTTCGGAGCCTTCGAGAAGGCCTTGGCAAAGGCAAAGAGCGGGAAGGCCAGATCACCCAGTTCGGGTTTGGGCGGGACCTGAAGGACCACGTCCTGAAGCTTTCCCTCGTGACCTGAATTCTCATACATCAACTGAAGTCTTGCCTGAACCAGGCTTTTCCACTGTGCTTTGTCTATCATATTCCAATTCCTTATCTGCTTCTGACGGAGACCTCTCCGGTCGAGAGCACCGTCTGTCTGCCGTCACTGCCTCTCACATGGAGTGCGCAGCTATCATCTATTTCTGTCGCTAGGCCCTGCCCTATGACTTTACCGGCCTGCATTATTAATACTTCTTTCCCGACAATTGTGCTAGAGCCTTTGTATTCGGAAAGCCAGTTTTCATCCCCGCCGCAGCAAAGGGCAAAGACATTCTCTAGCAGAGCTTTGACGAAGGTTCTCTCATCCGGAGCCTCTTCATTCGGGGCGTACAGTGACGTTGCCACTTCCCTGACATCATCCGGAAGGCTTCCGATATCAGTCCTGTAGTTGATTCCTATTCCGATGACCGCCTTGTCACCGCAGCCCTGGGCAAGGATTCCGCAGACCTTCTTGCCGTTGTAGATGATGTCGTTTACCCATTTGATGCCGCATTTCTTATGACACAACTGAAAAATAGTGCGCATTACGGCAACACCGGCCATCGCTGTAATCTTAATTCCCTCAGAGCCGTCAGGATTTCCCATGGGCACGAGGATGCTCACATAGATTCCGCCTTCGGGTGAAGAGAAGCTTCGTCCGAGTCTTCCCCTGCCACCGGTCTGTCTATGGGCCCAGGCGGCCGTCCCGAAGGGAGCACCGTCCTTGGCCATGTCAAGAAGCAGCCTGTTGGTGGAATCCAAACAATCGTATTCGCGTAGGTCAATCATGCGATGACCTCCGCCTGAGAAGTTGATGCGATCCTGACCCTAAACAGATCCCCCACTGCAGCACCGTCGGGAACATTCGAGACATCCAGCTTCAGGTAGTTTCCGGTAAGACCGTGCCAGTGACCGAGCCTTCTGCCTTCGAGTATGATCTCCGCCTCTTTGCCCACCTGACGCTCGGTGTAGGTCCGATTGAGCTTTGCAGAAAGGTCGCGCAGGATCTGAGCCCTCTCGTCCCTGATGTTTTCGGGAACGCGGTCCTTGGCCCTGTATAGCGCAGTATCGGGTCTGGGGCTGAACGGGAAGACGTGCATCAGGGCAAAGCCGTGGCGCTCGAGGAAGCTTCGGGTTATCTCGAATTCCTCATCTCCCTCGGCCGGAAGACCGGTGATTATGTCACAGGCAAGAAACGGATCATCCTTTATCTGCCTGAGAGTTGAGATCACATATTCCAGATGGCTGCTGTCGTAGGTGCGGTTTATGCGCTTGATGACCCTGTCTGCAGCGCTCTGGATGGGGATGTGGAAGTATGGCTGCATGCGGCTGTCCTTCAGCTGCTCCAGCAGAAGGTCGTCTATGTGATCCGGCTCCAGGGATGACAGTCTGAATCTCATGTCCGGTCCCACTGCTCCCAGAAGTTTCTGAAGAAGTCCTCCCAGACCCCTGCCCGTGTGGTCGTACATGGTGAGGTTCACCCCGGTCAGGACAATCTCATGATAGCCTTTCTTCTCGATCTCCAGCGCCCTCCTGACGACTTCATCGGCATCAAGGCTCCGCGATGGTCCGCGGGCTATGTGGACGCGGCAGAAACCGCAGTTGTTGTCACACCCGTCCTGGATCTTCAGGTACGAGCGGCTGTGGTATGAGAACTGCGAGGGGGCAAAATCGAACAGTCCTCCATAGCCTTCCCTTCGCTCTTTTGCAAATTCGTGGATTGCAGTCAGGATATCCATATCCCCATGTTCATCGAGAAAGGCAGACAGCCCCAGAAGTTCGGGCTTGCGCATCAGCGGAAGCACCACAACATTGTCGGAAAGCTCTTCGATTTCCTTGGGATTGACCTGGGCATAGCACCCCGTGACAAGCACCGGAGACTGCTTTGCAAACAGCCTTATCTCACGCCTGGCCTTCTGTTCGGCCTTGCTGGTTACGGTGCAGGTGTTGACTATGGTCAGATCGGCATCGTTGTAGGACTTGAGGATTTCATGGTTGCGCTTTGCAAAGGACTCGGCCACTGCCTCGCTTTCGCACTGGTTCACACGGCAACCGAGGGTGAAGATGAATACCTTCATGACCAGAGGCTCCTCTTGAGAGACAGTATCTGCGCTATGTCCAGCTTCTCCGCTCTCTCGGTCTGCGGGATTGAAGCCTCTTCCAGGGCCTTGTCTATGTCAGAAGCAGGCTTTCCGAGCGCCTTGAGGTTGTTCTTGACCGTCTTTCTTCTCTGAGCGAACAGTATGCGAACCAATTCCAGGAACTTCACCGCATCCTCCGTCGGGACAAGCGGGTTATTCCTCTTCTTCATCGAAACCACAGAGCTGTCGACATTCGGCGGCGGGAAGAAACAGCCGCTTGAAAGCTTGAAGGCGCAGGTGTTCTCGTAATCGATCGAGCAGAGGATGGAGAATCCCGAGAAATCCTCGCTACCCTGCTTTGCACAGATGCGGTCCACCACTTCGCTCTGAAGCGTGTAGACCATCACCGGCGGAAGGCAGCGGTTCTCTATCAGCGAGGCAATGAAGATCGATCCCACATTGTACGGAAGGTTTGCGCAGATGATATCGGGAGTTCCCTGCTTCTGCCAGACTTCCTTCCAGGTCTTGAGGGCATCGCCCTCCACCAATGTGAAGTTATCAACGTCCGTGAAGGCCTGCTCGCGCAGTATGCGGCAGAATCCGTGGTCGATCTCGAATGCCGTGACCTCGGCTCCGCTCCGGACAAGCTTGGTCGTCAGCGCTCCTATTCCAGGACCGACCTCCCAGACTCTCTTGCCCGGGGCGGCAGTGCTGAGGGCGGTTATCCTTTCAAGTGCGCTCTGGGAGATGAGGAAGTTCTGGCCGAACTTCTTGGTCATCACCAGACCGTTCTCCTGAAGGAGCCGAGCTATTGAGGAAACTGAGCTGTAGTCGAAATCCCAGACTGCCATGACACAAGGGATTATATAGTAATAAACAAATCGATAGAAGGGTTATTCATCCTAGCAGACAGATACAAATGAGAAATCCTCAACTCCTCTGGAACTTAGCAGACCTAGAAGGCGATAAGCCGGACCGGTCGGATGTATTCGACCGCATTCCCAGGCTTCAACAGTTTTCGGAGATATCCCCATGAACTGTGCAAAAGCAGCCTGTGTCATACCGGATTCAATTCTTATCCTCCGGATCTCCCGATTATCCACTTTTCTGACAGGTTCAAATCGCAAGGTTCTGACCTTTGCCTTCCCCACTCCTTTCTCGTAGTCTATTGCCTCCTGCAAGCCTACTTTCAAATCTTCATACAGTGAATTCATTATTTCTTCCTCTCTTATTACCTGCTTCTGATTTCAATAGTTTTATAAGTTTCTTCAGTACATTTTTCTCTTGTTGATTCAGATTTTCCTTTTCATTCTTTTCGAAAGCAGTAATCAAGTAAATTACTTCATATTCAGCGAAATCAGCATAACAAACCCGTATCCCGCTGCTTTTCCCTCTGTTTTCAATTGCAAACCTAACTTTTCTTATACCACCGGTGCCCTCTATTATCGGTCCTGACTCAGGATCCTTCAGAAGCATTATCTGAAGAGCCAGTAATTCTTCATCACTAAGTCCTATCTCCTTCCATCGTCTGCTGAAAAGAGGAACCTCAACGAACTCTCTTACCATGAGTTCTTCCTCCTTTATTATTATTCCCTATTTTATAGGGTGTCAATATTCTTTTGTCAGTGAGGTTAAATGCAAGAATCAGGAAAATCAGAGCAATGAATATGCCATATCCGACCCATCCTGCACGAGGCCAGCGGCCGAAGGTGTCAAAGAGGCGCTCCATGAGCGAATAGACATGGCCGTTGAGCTTTACGAGGAAACCGGTTTTTCCGAAAACCAGTTCCAACATCCCGATTACCATGGACAGTGCGGCAAGAAGGCCAGCCGGCGGACTTGTGATTATGGCAGAGGGACACCAATAGCCGTTTGAGAGCATCTGTACGGGAACCGAGAAAAGAACGGCGGCCAGCGTGGCGGAAGGCAGCTTGGAGAACTGGCCCAGATACTGGAAAAGCACAGCCTCGAAATATGGGGTGAGGTTGATGATTGCAAAGACTGCCACATAGCCGTAGCAGCAGCCCAGCTCGGCAAAGGACCAAGGGAAAAGCAACATCTGAAGAAATAACACAAGAAACATCCTTTCCTTCAAGGGGACAAAGAACAGAAAGCATCCCAACGCTGCACGGACAAGGGATGGTCTTGGTCCTGCAACGGTGACAAAGGCCGCTACGGCAAGAAGCCCGGCAACTCTTCCGATCCGGCCTTTTCCGAAAACGGCAGTACAGAGCGATACCAGTATTCCCAGATGCATACCTGAGAGAGCAAGGACATGGGCGCACCCGCAGTCACGTGCCTTCTGAATCAGAGGCAGAGTTCCTTCATCAGCCCTTCCGAGAAGAAGCTGGCAACTGAGAAGATCGGGATTTGAGTCTGAATCCGAAAGCATCCGATGCTGAAGAAACCCTATCATCCTCTCGCGCAGGGTGTTGAAGGCACTGCGGGTTGTGACCTGAAGACTGTCATAGACAAAGAGGCCTTCCGAGAAACGGCCGGTCAGGGAAAGACCTATTCCGGAGGATATGATTTCACTCTCCTTGCCGATGGCGACCACTACTCCCTCCGCAGAGCAGAAATCCCCGTTTTCCGTGCCGCAACCTGTCAGCGAGAGCTTCATATAGTGGTTACCCCTTTGAGTAAACGAGGAATCGTAGATTACTGTACCCTGTACGGTGCTGATCTGTTCCTGCGGAAGGCCAAGGTCAACTTGAAATGACCTCCTTATGGTGATTGCCTGGAAAACCAGAACACATAGTGCAAAAAGAACCAGGGCCGTGTGGGCCCTGGATGGGGAAGCAAATATGCCGCCGGATGAAAGGACTGACATAAAGACGGGACCTAGAAGCAACAACAAGACAAAAAGAACCCATCCGGCGGCATTGAATGCAAGAACAATGCAGAGCGCGCAGGAAATGACAGAGGCAACAAGGTACTTCAGGTTCACATTCTTTGCGCTCATACCCTCTATAACGAAAAAACTGCAGTTTTCATTAGAAGTTTTTTTGCGCAAAGACAAAAAAACCGGCTGGAATTCCAGCCGGTACAATAAATTAAAAATTTCTGATTTTTTTCAGCAAGCAGCTGCCTGAGCAAGAGTGATTGCTGCGGTGACGACGATGTCCTCTGCGCTGCATCCTCTCGAGAGGTCTGATACGGGTCTTGCGAATCCCTGGAGGATCGGGCCGTAGGCCTCGGCTCCTGCAAGTCTCTGAACCAGCTTGTATCCGATGTTTCCGGCCTGAAGATCCGGGAAGATCAGGACATTGGCGTGGCCGGCAACAGTTGAGCCGGGAGCCTTCTGGTCTGCAACGGACTGGACCAGGGCGGCATCGAGCTGGAGCTCTCCGTCAACCTTGAGCTCTGGGCACTTCTCCTTGACGAGAGAGAGGGCTGTGGTGACCTTGTCGACCAACTCACCCTTGGCGCTTCCCTTTGTGGAGTATGAGAGCATTGCGACAACAGGCTCGGCACCGAGGAAAGTCCTGCAGCTGAGAGCAGAAGCTTCTGCAATCTCGGCAAGCTGCTCGGCTGTCGGGTTGGGGATTGTCGCACAGTCTGCGAAGATCAGTGTTCCGTCTACGCCGTACTGCTTCTTATCGGTTGCCATGACAAAGCATGAAGATGCGCTCTTGATGCCGGGTCTGCACTTGATGATCTGGAAAGATGCCCTGAGAACATCACCGGTGGTGTTCTTTGCACCGGCAACCATTGCATCGGCATCGCCCATGTGGGTCATCATTGCGCCCCATCTGAGCTCGTTGACGATGAGGTTGTTGGCCTCTTCGGGTGTCATTCCCTTGGCCTTGCGAAGCTCGTAATACTCGTTGGCATACTCTGCCCTCTTCTCGCTTGCAAGAGGATCGACGATATTGATTCCGGTGAGGTCAACGCCGATCTTGGCAGCGTTTGTCCTGACCTCGTCGACGTTTCCGATGAGTGTAACTGAAGATGCGATCTTCTGGTCGAGAATCATTCTGGCGGCCTTCACGGTTCTGGGCTCCAGGCCCTCCGGAAGGACAAGAGACTTCTGGGCCGCAATGGCCTGAGCCTTCATCTTTTCTGCAAATGTCATTTCATTTATCTCCTGTAAATGGATAATCAGTTGGATTCGACAACGGTTCCCGTTGCTTCAGCCTCTGCAGCCATGGCCTCATCGAACTGCTGCTCATAATAGGCCAGGGTCTCCTGGATGATGTCATAGCAAATCTGGAAACCGGGGGTCGTGCCGTTCTTGGCTGCGTAGATTGCAAGCTGAAGTGCGCATCTTCTGAAGGTATTGTAGGCATTTGCCCTGCCGATACCTCTGGGGAACATCGGGGCAACGTCGGCGACTTCCTCGAACAGAATGCTGAAGACATACGGAACATCCGGATCGAAGTGGTAATTGACGGAGTCGGCATAAGCCTCGACGTCACAGCTGTACTCGAAGTTCACATAACCTGCGTACTCGGGCTCGATGAATGCCTGATAGATGATGAAGTTTTCTTCAATCTGCTCGTCGGTATACTCTGCGGCAGCAAGATAGAAATCCACAGGATTCTCCGGATCAAGATAGGCCTGGATGAACTGAAGAACATCGATGGCATAGATTGTCGGGTTGAACCACAGAGCTTCATCGAGGGTATACTCTTCCTTCACCTCGAGCGGAAGATAGACATTCGAGCGGGTTGTATCGTAGGCGAACGCACTCTGGGCAACGAGGATGCAGAGCACAACGGCGACAATCATGACGATGGATTTCTTATTCATTGGAAACTCCTTATGGTCCTATTTAGACTAATACTTAGAATATTATTTTTCAAGGCTTAATAACCCTCAACACATAGGCTTTGAGGTACTCGCTCTCGGGGAACGACAACCTTATGGGATGATCCTGAGCCTGACCGAGAGTCTCAAGTATCTGCACTTCCACGTTTGCGTCCTTTGCGCTCCATGCAAGGACGGTTCTGAAGTCCTCTCTGCTGAGGGCACCGGAACAGGAACAAGTGAGGATAATGCCGCCGTCTTTGATCTTCTCCATGGCCATGCGGTTCAGATCCTTGTATGCCTTCTTTGCATTGTCAAGACTTTTGATGGTCTGAGCAAGCTTCGGCGGGTCAAGAATCATCACGTCATACTTATCCTGGGGTATCGTTCTCAGTATTTCGAATATGTCGCCCTTCTGGGCCTCGACCTTCTCACGGCTGTCCGGAGGCAGGGTGCCGAGCTCAACATTCAGATTGACATTGGACAGGAGCCTGTGGATTGCATCGGAGCTGCTGTCGACTGCGCGCACGCTGGAAGCACCTGCTCTCAGCGCATGCAGTGTAAAGCCTCCGGTATAGCTGCATCCGTCCAGGACGGTTGCGCCTCGGACATATTTTTCAAGGGCTATCCTGTTTTCCCTCTGGTCGCAGTAGAAGCCGCTCTTCTGACCCGAACCCGGGACAAGTCCGTAGTAGAGCCCGCTTTCCCTGATGCGGATTTCTTCAAGCTTCTCGGTCGGAGTGAACTTCTGCCCTTCTCTGTAATACTCGGTAACCTCATGCAGGTGTTCTATGGCACAGAAGGACGAATCCGTATTCAGGATTATCATCTGCGGATGAAGCAGGGATTCGATGGCATCGATCACCACGCTTCTCATGACCCATGCAACCCTCGCGCTGATTATGATCCTGACTATCTTGCCGTATACATCGGCTGCAATTCCGGGAAGCATGTCGGCTTCGCCGTGAATGATCCTGAACGCCGTCGTTCCGCTCTGCTTGTCTTCGAAGAAAGACCTGCGTCTGAGAACGGAAGACCTGACGGTATCGCTCCACCAGGCTTCATCGGGACAGGCCTTCTCTTCCCAGGAAAGCAACCTGAGCTGGATGTGGCTTTCCCTGTCATAATAGCCCCAGGCGATGAATCTGCCGTCGACGGTCACCACTTTATGAACCCCGGCGACCTGAGGAACCGAACTCTCTTCTATGGCTCCGGAGAAGACCCAAGGATGGTGCTTGAGCAGGTTCTTCTCCTTTCCGTCCTTGATTCTGATCATGATACCCTCACTTTCCCGAACCCAGATTCATGAAATCCGAAACCCCCTGAGTATAGAGGATTCCTATACCGGGCTCATCCAGACACTCGAGCGAGGCGATGGCATTCACTATGGTGTCGGTCTTTTCGGACTCACACAGGATCATGATCATCTCCTTCTCGGGAACCAGGGGCACTCCGAGGAATCTGACGTCCTCCGGGGAAGCGGTTCTGCGGGCGTGGGTTATTGTACCGCCGCCGGCTCCCGCCCTGCGAGCGGCATCCATTATGTCATCGGCATAACCGACATTTACGATTATGGTTATCATCTTCCATTTCGTTGCCATACCATCCTCCCCTTTGGATCCAAGAAGGGCTACAACCCCCTGGATACGGCCGTCTGCGCGAACATCATCGACAATTGAGTGTGCATG
>JAFUXI010000035.1 GCA_017470995.1 Spirochaetales bacterium | reverse complement strand
CATATTAGCCACCTGTCGGATTCGAACTGACGACCCCGAGATTACAAGTCACGTGCTCTGGCCAGCTGAGCTAAGGTGGCAATCGTCTTGCGACAGAATGTACTGTACACAAGATCAGCATCTTTTGCAAGAGCTTTTCTGAGAAAATGAAGAAGGCCACCGAAATATGCGATGGCCTTCATTTTCAGAGTATTATCTGTTCTCAGTCTTTCTTCTTCGGGAGTGCATTTACGATGATTCCGAGGATCAAAGCGCATGCAACGGAAGTAATTGTGACCGAACCGAAGTTGATTGCGAGTCCGCCGATTCCTGCAATCAGGATTACGGAAACCGTGAAGAGGTTCTTGTTGTCCTCGAGGTCGACCTTCTGGATCATCTTGAGACCGGATACTGCGATGAATCCGTAGAGTGTCATGCAGACACCGCCCATGACGCAGGCAGGGATTGAATCGAGAACTGCGACGAAGGGTGAGATGAAGGAGATGACGATTGCAAGGAAAGCTGCGACCAGGATCGTGTAGACCGAGGCGTTTCTTGTGATGGCGACACATCCGACTGACTCGCCGTATGTTGTGTCGACACAGCCGCCGAAGAAGGCGCTTACCATGTTTCCGACTCCGTCACCGAGGAGTGTTCTGTTGAGGCCCGGTTCCTTGAGGAGGTCCTTGCCGATGATTGAGCTGAGGTTCTTGTGGTCAGCGATATGCTCTGCGAATACTACGAATGCGACCGGAACATAAGCCACGATGATCGTGCCGAGGTAAGAAAGGTTCATCTCCTTGAAGCCCTTGAAACCTTCGATGAAGGTGAACTGCGGGATGTTGAAGAATGTTGAGAATGTGACCTTTCCGTTTGTCAGGAGGTTGTGGAACGGTGTGAAGTCAATGATCTTGACTCCGCAGGCCGTGAAGATGAGCGATACGATGTAGCCTGCACCGATTCCGATTACGAACGGGATGAGCTTGGCCATCTTCTTGCCGTAGATGGAGCATCCGATGACTGTGAACAGTGTCACAAGACCGCAGACAAGTGCTGCATAGGAGGATCCGCCTGCATCAGCTGTGGTGAGGTCGCCGATTGCGTTTCCAGCGAGCGAGAGACCGATGATTGCGACTGTCGGTCCGATGACCGCTGCCGGCATGATCTTGTTGATCCACTCTACTCCGACCTTCTTGACCACCAGGGCGATGATTACATACACAAGACCGGCCGAGACGGCACCGATGATCAGTCCGAGGAAGCCCAACTGCATTGAGGTGGCGCCAGCGAAGGCTGCGAACATCGAGCCGATGAAGGCGAATGAAGAACCCAGGAAGACCGGGCTCTTGAACTGGGTGATCAAAAGATATGCGATCGTTCCAGCGCCGGCTCCGAAGAGTGCGGCAGATGCGGTCATTCCGTTTCCGATAATTGCCGGAACAGCGATTGTTGCTGCCATGATGGCGAGCAGCTGCTGGAAAGCGAATACGATAAGCTCTCTGAATTTCGGCTTATCCTGAACGTTGTAAATAAGGTCCATTTTCTTTCTCCTTCAAATAAAGCTCAAAAAAAAGTCAACCCGAAAGAGGTTGACTATCTGTTCAATGAAAGATGAAAAATAGAAAGGTTGTCCATCAAACCAAGCAATGCCGTTTTTACGCTGAGCTCAATCATAGATTCCCCTCTCGATTTCCTTGGTTGAAAATAGCAGATATCGGAAACTATGAGAAGAGCTTTTCAGACGATTTGTGAAAAAACAACAAAGCGCAACAAATCACTCAGTTCCTGATTGCCCGGGCCTCCATGTAGTAACGTTTCTCGTTGGCTTCACCCATGCTGAAAGTCTTTCTGGGAAGAGCTCCGTCCTTGATGATGGTATCAAAGAACGTCCCCTTGTCGATAGCCGGCAGGAACAGTCCGATGTTCCCCTTCTCGCTACCGAGCTTGTCGGTGACATCGGCACCGTGGATGTAGTCCACGGAATAGCCCTTGTCGATGAGACTGTCGATGACTTTCTGCAATGTGCCTGCTGCAATATTTGCCGAAGGATTCTCCAAAGTCACGACAACATGCTTGTCCGATGTACAGTAGCCGAATCTCTGGCGGCTCTGGTCCGCGATGTGTTTTGCAATGCAGTTCCTGCACCCGACCTTCTCGGTATCGACCTTATCCGCGTTCTTGGCAAGTTCTGCCAAAAATACGTCCTCGGGGACATTGAACAGCAAGCGGTGGATGGGCTCGAATACCAGACCGGGATCGAAGATGTTCTCAAGCTCCACGAGGCAGAAGCGTGCGGGATGGGTCTTGCGCTCCTCTTCGGATAGAGTCTGCTTGATGTCCTCCCAGCAGCTCTTGGCCGTTGCGAAGCTGTGGTTTCCGTCTCCCATTGCAAAAAGAAGCGGATTTTTCGGATTCAGGGCATCGTAGAGCTTTTCGAAGGCAGAAGCTATGGCACTCTTGTCCTTCTCCGAATCGACCACCCAAGCCTGCAGGTGGCCGCCGTTCTTCATGAGTTCGACATCGTAGACCTCCGAAAGCCTTTCGGTCTTGGCGGCAAGCGGCTCGATTACACTTTTCTCCTTGTCGCTGATGAGAACCATGATATGAGGGATCTCGAGAGGAGCATCCTTCCTGATCTTCTTTCTGGGCGGAATTCTGGAAAGGATGGTTCCTTCAGTGGCTCGGATGAGGCTTGTGGAATCCTTTTCCCAGCTGTATCTGTCCAGATCCAACGAGGCCATCAGACCCCATCTGGAAGTGTTGCCGCATGTTCTCTTTACCAGGAAGAAGCAATCCCTGTAGGTATCGAACAGCTTATCCTTGACATACTGAGCCATGGTCCTGTTGATATCTGCGATGCGCTTGTCCCCGTCTCCGTCCTCAAGATAGCACTCCGGGAAAATCAGTCTCAGCGTCGAAGGTGCATCTCCTACAAGACGGTCCACATCCTCCCAGTATTCCTTCTCGGACGTGAACTGGTCGCAGGCAACAACCGCCCACTTGGAAAGGTCATTACCCTTCTTCGGAATCATCAGGTCCGATGCCCTTAAGCCCATTTTCTCCAGCTTGCAATTGATGTTTTCCACGTTTTTCACCTCTCGGAATTTGTCTTGATGTAATTATGATAAGCCCAGATTGCGGAATTCGCAACTCTTTTGTAGTCTTACGGTCAAACTTCACCAAAGACTTCACTTGTGCTATCATTTGACCATGCTTCAGAAAAGAAGGGTCTTCGACCTGACCAACACGATAATGAATTACCTCTTTCTGGTTTTCCTTCTTCTCTGCGGCATCTATATGGTATCGTTCTGGATTGAACTCACGCCGGCTTTTCTTCAGACTCTGGTCACCTGCATCAATGTCGCGGCGTGGACCATAAGCGGTCTTTCGGTGATACTGATACTTCTGGCGCTTGTGATAGCGGTCCTGGACCGGGACCTGAAAGGCTGGACTCTTCTCTGGTGTATTGTCAGAATGGTTCTGTGCATTGCCTTATCTATAATTATAGATGCAGGCTCGATTCTTGTTTCCGAAGGTGTCAGCGTAACCCTTTGATCAGTGCAGAAGCATCATAAAGGCCCTGACGAACAAGCCTGTAGGGTTTCACCGTAGCATCGATAAGTGTCGAGGGAACCTTTCCCTGCGTTTCATCGCCTCGAACAACCACATCCACCAATGCCTCGAAACGTTTGCAGATTGCAGTCAGATTCGTAAGTGAGCTTTCTCCTGCCATGTTCACGCTGGTCGAGTAGATCGGACAGCCGACATCGTTCAACAGTTTCTGAAGGAACGGATCATTGGGAACCCTAATGGCTATGGTACCGCCTTCCTTCCTGTTGAGTATGACCGTAAGGGCTGCAGGCCAGGCAGAAAGGATGTCCTCGGGGATCTCGGTGCACATCGAAACAGCCTGCTCCAGGGTTGCAAGAACAAGGAAAGCCTTGTTCCTGTCACGTCCCTTTATCTCCATGAGAGGCTTCTCTCCTATGCCGTATGCTGCGCACAGGCCGTAGATAGTGTCACAAGGAAGAATGGCTACTCCACCTTCCCTAATTATCGCCGAGATAGTTTCCAGCGTCTCCGGATTCTTTTTGTTGAGGATCATCCTCTTCTCCTTTATGCCTTCTCAGAAGCAAAGCCAACAGACAGATGATAAAAGAAGCGCCCACGGAAATCAACAGGATTAACGATGGTCTGAGAGGCTTGAATGAGCTGGATTTTTGCTCTTCATTGCCAATTTGGGATGTTTCTGTTGCTTCAACCTCATCCTTCGTGTCAAACACGTAGACTTCATCGCCGTCTACCTTGTAGCCAAGATTCATCGCAGTGGACCGCCTGCCGTCTTCCGACTGTGTCTCCGCTTCCTGCCTTGTCAGCATCTCAATTTCAACATCGCTCTTGTCAAGCTTGTACTCATTCTCCTTCAATTGCCTCTTGAGCTGATTATTTGCGATAAAACCTCTTTCCCCCAAAAAAGAGGATATCAAACTGTAAAAACAGAGCGTCAAAACGGCAAATAGGATAATTATCTTTCTTGTCATGATTCTTCCATTGGTATATAATAACGATATCGAACTTTTAGATAAAGGGTTTATCACAAGCTTTTTGGGGGATTACAATGAGCAAGAAGAAGAATTCGAAGTCTGTAATCATCACAATCATCATCACACTGATTGTTTTGGGCTGTCTCACGTTTGCCGGCATCAAGTTCCTGCTTCCGCAGTACACCAACGGCCAGGAGACTTCCCAGTACAAGATCTATGAAATCGCCGTCAAGGTATTCCCGCTTCTTGTTGGCGTTGTCCTCATCGTCATTGCATCGATGATTGCAACAAACCATGAGGATGAAGAGGATGAGGAAGACAAGCTTCCGCCTAACTCCTATGACAAGCAGCTGTTTGAAGCTCCCGCCGATGATCCTACTGCTGCTGCAAAGCCTGTAGAGCATGAGAATGCAAAGCAGGATGAGGTTGCTCCGGAAGAGGCTCAGGAGTTCTATTCAATCTTCGATGCACCTGCAGAGGAGACAAAGGAAGAAGCAGCCGAGGGAAAGACCGCAGAAGAATCAGAAGAACCTGCCGAAGATACAAAGAAGGAAGTCGTAAAGGCTGCCGCAGCCGCTGCTGCAGATCCTTCTCAGAAGCCGTTGCTTGATGCAATCTATGCACTCGTCAACAAGCTTGATGACATGACAGACCTCATGAGCTATGAGGAAGAAGATGAAGACGAGGAAGATAACCTCGATGACTATGAGTACTACGATTATCCCGAAGACTCAGAGGAGTATGAGGAGCAGTATCACAGACATCACTATGATTCACCTCTCGAGAACAAGATCGATAAGCTTTGTGATGCAATTGCAAACCTTACAACAATAGTCAGTTCCCAGGCCGGTGCACCTGCAGCAGCTCCTGTTGCCGTTGCAGAACCCATTGAGACAGAAGCTCCTGCTCCTGCTGAGGAACAGCCCGCTCCTGCCGCAGCTCCGGCACCTGCAGCACCTGCAGAGACAGTCATCCAGACTGTTGAGGTTCCCGTTGACAAGGAAATCAACGACATCGATGCAACAGATCCGATTCAGAGAGCAAGAATCGAGTTCGACAGCGCCAAGGACGGCGAGTACGACATCTCCTTCGTCTACACTACTGCTGATGTCGACAGCGTTCTGGTTTCCCTCGGCGGAACCGGTGATGCTTTCGAGATCAACGGAAAGACAGTTGCAATCATTCCGTTCCTTACCGGAGCAGAGGCTCAGGAAGAGATGGATAAGCTCGGAGTCGAGTATGAAATCCAGACCATCGATGCAAATGCCATCATGGATGCAGACTTCGATGCTGAGGTTGCCCCGAGATTTGCCTGATTCGATATTGATTGGAAATTCAACGCGTTATCTTAGGATGACGCGTTTTTTTATTCTGCAGTCAGCAGATAGCTATTGCGGTCACGGCAGAGAATCGTATCCGGGAATATCTCACAGGCTTCTTCCTTGAGCTGCATCAGTTCCCTGTCGGTGTATCTGGGGCTGTAGTGAATCAGCCCGAGTTTCCTGACCTTGGCATCACGTGCAATGGTTGCTGCCTGTGAACTGGTCATGTGCTTCTTCTCGAATGCATCTGCAGAGAGATCGCGTGTAAACATTCCTTCGCAGAGAAGGAGATCCGAGCCCTGTACATGCTTTGCGATGTGGCCCATGTAGACGGTATCCGTGATGTATGAGAACCTGACTCCCCTGCGCGTCGGTCCGAGTACCTGGTCCGGATGCACAACGGTCCCGTCGTCCAGAGTCACATCCATACCCTTCTGGAGCATCCCCCACATCGGGCCGCAGGGTACATTGAGAGCTTTTGCGTTTTCAACGCTGAACTCCCCCGCCCTGTCCTTCTCCGTCAGGACAAATCCCATGCAGGGCTTTGTATGAAGCAGAGGAACTGCTTCCACGGTGAAGTCTTCCGTCTCCAGAACGATGCCGGGCTGAGTCTGCACGAAACGTATCTCATAGTTGATATACATATCCAGAAGACGCCTGTTGGCATCGATGTAATCGCGAAGCTTTTCCGGACCGTAGATGTACAACGGTTCATCGCGGTCGACCTGAGAGGAAAGCATCAGCAGTCCGGGCAGGCCCGTTACATGGTCCGCATGCATGTGGCTGATGAAGATATGCTTTATGCGTTTCCAGTGCAGGTTAAGCATCTTGAGGCTTACCTGAGTGCCCTCTCCGCAGTCGAAGAGCATGAGATCCCCGTTGTGCCTCACCATTGCCGAGGTGAGGAATCTTCCGGGAAGAGGCTGCATTCCGCTGGTTCCGAGAACAAAAACTTCAAGACTCATGACTAGAGATTACCATTTTTACAGTGAGGTGAAAAGTTGAATCGGACTGATTCGTCGCGTCTTCGCCAACGAAAGCCAGATTGCAACATAGGAAATGGCCAGAAGACACAGGCTGATTATCAGAATCGACAGCCACGGTACATTGATATCGAAATCCAGAAGATAGAACGACAGGCTCTGGAGCCCCAGATTGGACAGCCCTGTCAGAATCGGTCCGAGATTGCATCCTATCAGAAGCCCCAGGACTATGCCTATGAGCATACCGATGACAGTCACCGCATAGACGCTCAGGAAGGCTGATTTCTTGACAAGAGTATCGGAACTGCCGATCAGTTTTGCTATGGCTATATCGGTCATATCATCCTGAACCATCTGCTGGGCAACCGAAGCAGTATAGAAGGCGGCAACCACGACAACCAGCAGAAGGATTATGAAGATCATCTGCCTGCTTGTAACGAAGTTCTCATAGACAGCTACATTGTACTCGTTCCATTTGGAGATGCCGTAGCCATCCCCTAGGGCGGCAATCACATCATCCAGCTTCTCCATGTAGTCGCCCTTTACCAGAAGCTCGATGCTTGTCGAGGATTTCTCCGAATAAAGGGTTTTGGCATAGTCGATATCGACAAAACACAGAAGGCTGTCCAGCTGGTCATAACCGCTGTAGAAGATGCTGTCTATGCGGCAGAGCACCGGTCTGAGAACCTTGTCGGGATTGTCCGGGACAATCATCAGGGCCACACGGTCGCCGATGTTGACCTGAAGCTTCTTTGCAGTTGCTCGGCTGATAGTAATGCCCTTGAGGTTGGAAGCAGAAGCAGTACTGTCGCTTTCCGAGGCCACCATGAAGGTAATCTGGTCAAGCCTCTTGTCATTGAAATAATCCTTGTCCGTACCCTTCACCATAACGTTGCTTGTGCCGGTAGCGGAATACATCAGGGCATAACCGGTTGTCACTTCATCTGCGCTGTAAAGCATGTCGGGATAAAGTGATACATCGAAATCCTCCAGCTCTTTCCCGTAATTGTAGCTGAGCTGCAGATGCCCGTCCGACAGATATATGTACTTGCTTGTAATTCCTTCCATCATGCTGTCCGAGAAGATGAGGGCGCACACCAACGGAGCCATGACAAGGGCAATGAGAATGAGGCAGCTTGTCAGTCTGCCGCGTTTTCTGATCCTCTTTGAACTCCATCGGAATACGAATGAATTCATGACAGGCTCTTCTCCAGATTAAGCGTGCGGTTCTTCAGAAGGTATACGTTATCGCACTTGAATGCGAACTCCTGGTTGTGGGTCACCAGAAGAAGGCTTCTGCCCTCCTCTTTTACCAGATCCAGAAGCAGGTTCTCGACGTCGGTTGCATTCTCCTCGTCAAGAGCTCCGGTCGGCTCATCAGCAAGGATAACCTCAGGCTCATTCATCAGGGCCCGACAGATCGCCACACGCTGCTTCTCTCCTCCGGAAAGCTTGCCGGGCACATGGTTCATCCTGTCCTCCAGTCCCAGACGCCTGAGGAGACTTACGGCCCTTTCCCTGCAGTCCTTTGCCTTCTTGCCGCTTATAAGTGCGGGAGCCATCACATTCTCCAGCGCAGTGAAGTCCTCAAGAAGCAGATTTGCCTGAAAGATGAAACCGATGTGCAGATTCCTCAGTTCGGAACGCTTCCTGTCATCCAGAGTTGCGAAATCTATGCCGCTGCAGAAGACCTTGCCCTCGGAAGGGCTGTCCAGACCGCCGGCTATATGCAGCAGCGTACTCTTTCCGCTACCGCTTCTTCCTATGATGGCAGTGGACTGTCCCTGTATTACATTGAGGCTCAGGTCCTGGAGGATGGTAATCTCCTCTTCGCCCTTTTCTGCGGCCTTGAAGCGTTTTGTAATGCTCTGAAGCTCAATAGGATGCATGAAGAATCACCTCCATAATCTCATTTCTATATATTCTTCTGCACCCTATGGCGGTAAACAGAAGAGACAGGGCGAATACGAAGAGACAGACTATGGCTATCTCCCCGTTTCCTACTGCGGCGTTGAACGGAACCTGCGTAAGTACGGTTGCCCTGCCCGTGAACAGAGTCACGATTCTGTCCACAAGACCGAGTATTCCCTGAAGATTCGCTATGACTATCTTGCCGACCACAATGCCCAGGATTTCTCCCAAAAGGCAAACGATCATGCCCTGGGTAAGGAAAATGAAGTTGACCTTCGCCCGGCTGCAACCGAGCGCCCTGAGCATGGCTCCTTCCTTCTGCTTGTTGACCAGTAGTCTCCTGGTGGAGTTCTTGAGGTTCACGCAGATTATCAGGAACATGAAGGCCAGAAACACATACATGAGCGTTTTTTCAAGCATGAGAGCCGAATACAGGGCCTTGTTGTACTCCTGCCAGGTAATGATGACCGCATCCGGGTCCTTCTCCTGTATCAGCCTGATGACCTTGCTCTGGTTTCCGTCGACATACACGCCGATTCTGCTGTCCTCGGTTCCGATAATGCCTGCAAGGCTGTCGAAGTCCATGAACAATGTAGAGGAACTGAACTCGCTCATACGTGAACTGTAATAGCCCTCAACGCGGTAATCTGAGGTATAAGGAACTATCGTGGCAGTCTTTCCAGGCTTCAGGAATGTGATCTTCATGTCATCGGAATCCTTGAGATTCAGCTTGCGCATCATCGTGTAGGACATGTAGATTCCGTATGTCGGCATGGAATCTCCGTTGAGAAGATACAGGCTCTCGGACATCCTGGAGCTTGAAAGCACATTTCCGTCATAGGCCCTCATGCGTGCGCTGGAACTTATTCCGCTTGTCTTGTCCACGACAAGTACATTGGTTTCCAGAAAACCGAAGGCCATATCCACACCGGGGATTCCTGAAAGCTCCTCCCCATCCAACTTATCGCTTTTCACTATCAGATCGAAGGACTCGAGGTTCCTCAGCTGGTCCATCTGGGCAGTCTGCAGACCGTTCATCACGGACGAAATCACCAGAAGAGCTACAAGACCGACGGCAATTCCCACAAGTATCATTATGCTTGTGGTCCGCTGGCCTCTTGTTCTGGAGAATGCATATCTGAAGGAAGTGCGCAGGCTGAACATCTATCGGTACTCTATCCTTTCCACTGTCCTGTTGTCCGCATTGTAGTAGACAACTGCAATTTCCCTGCCGTTTCTGTATAGGGTCTGGATATTACCCTCCTTGCGGCACAGCGTCCGGCTTATAAGCTGCGAACCCTCATAATCCAGGATTTCACTCTCGGACCCGTTTTCATACAGAACGACCTTCGTGTTTCCACCGGCCACGGTTTCACTCTTTACCAGCTGGCGGCCCTCATAGGTGTTGGTTGTTACGGAAGCACCCTGCACGAGCTTGAGAAGAAGGCCGTCTTCCGAATAGGTATATGTCCCGTCCTCCAGTTCGACGACTATCTCCCCACTCTCCTGAACCTTGTAATCATCGGTAAGCACGAGGTCGGAAGAAATGATCTGATAAAGCTCCCCGCTCTGGAACATATAAGAGCTGGACATGAAACGCAGGCCGTCGTTGTCCTTTACCGCCACGGGCTCATTCCCGTCCGCACTTCTGAGGAAGAAGATGACGTCCAGAGTCTGACCGTCACGCCTGACGGTACAGAATGCAAGATGCCCCCGGATATAGGAGTATATGGATTCCTCAGTGATTCCGTCTGAAGAAAGTGACTCCTGCACCAGAAGCCCGTCCCTGTAGACCAGGGTCTTCGTATTTCCGCTCTCAAGCTCCTTCTGCTCGATTATCCTCTCGTCTCCCTGATTGCTTTCTGCAATGGCAATCACTGCGCGTCCGTCAAGATACAGGGTGCTTTCATCCCCGTTGACATCAAGGGCATAACCCTGAGCCGGAATGGAGTCCAGTTCTTCTAGCCTCTGAAGAATCTGGTTGGACCTGAATACCTGTGCGTACAGCAATGAAGAGAAAAGAAGCAGTAGAAGTACGGCGGAAAGCTTTCTCATTCTCCCAAGCCTGCAAGAGATGTAAGGAATTCATCCTTGTCGAACACATGCATATCCCCGTAGTGCTCGCCGGTACCGACGAATGCTACGGGAAGACCGATCTGCACAAGGGCGCCTGCCTTTGCTGCAGAATCATACTTGGTCAGAATCAGTGCATCGATTCCGACCGCTTCATTGAAGATCTGTGCCTGGCTGATGGAATTCTGGCCTGTGGTTGCATCGATGACAAGGATCTTCTTGTAGTTCTCAGGTTTGATCCTGTTCTTGATGACCTTGTCTATCTTCTGCAGCTCGCGGACAAGATTCTCCTTGTTGTGCATTCTTCCTGCTGTATCACAGAGAATCAGGTTGTCGCCACGGGCCTGTGCACTTGAGATGGCATCGTAGATGACTGCACCCGGATCGCTTCCGTTCTCCTGACGCACGATTCTGACTCCGGTGCGCTGGGCATGAAGCTCAAGCTGGTCGATCGCAGCTGCGCGGAAAGTGTCGGCAGCGGCCATGACGACCTTGTAACCCTCGTTCTTGTAATAAGTTGCCATCTTTGCAATCGATGTAGTCTTGCCTACTCCGTTTACACCCAGCACCAGATAGACGGTAAGTTCGTCCTTGGATGGTGTGAGGTCTATGCAGCTGATCTTGTCCTCGAGAAGCTCACGTACGATAGCCATGAATTCCTCTTCTGTCTTGGGCTTTCTGGCATTAACTTCATCGCTGATGAGCATGGCGTTCTTCGCGCCGAAATCACCCTCAATCAAGAGGTCCTCGAGATTGTCGAAGAAACTCTGGTCCAGAGTCTTCCTGAAACCGCTGAAAAGAGCCTTGAGCTTGGCTCCGATACCGAACTTGAAAAGCATAATATCCCCTATGGCGCTATATATTCAGTCTGCCTGTAGTAATCGATCAGACATCCCACCATATCAACCAGAGATACGGTGAGAGCTCCGCTGGCCGCGACGTCCAGACCCGTGAGGAACCGGTTGTTCCCGTTGTTCAATGTCCGAGTGACTATCTTGGCCCCGAATATCAGAAGGCTTCTTGCAAATGCAGCATAGAAGCCGTCCTTGTTTTCCTTGAGAATGGCCTTATCCGCCATCCACTGAGGCTTGAGCGATACAGAAATGCCCGGAACCTTGTTCGTCAGGCCGATGACGCTGTCGCTGTAGCCTTCACTTGAAAGCCTTACCGAAGCAGGAAGCGAATAGCTTTCCACCTTCAGCGGAGTTCTTCCCATGCTTACTCCGCCGATGAATACTTCAGCTTCCGGATCCGATGTGATCGTCAGATCTGAAAGCAGAATCGGTGAAAGCCTTGATGCTATGCTCGACACAACCCCGCCTGCCAGGTCCAGCTTTATGTTTCTCGTGATATAACCGGTTGCACTGAGAGAAATCAGGTGCTCCCCTTCCGGCACGAGAACGTAGTGATCCAGGATGTTGTAAGGCTCCCCGTCCACCAGTATCTCAGCGCCATCCACAATACCGTCCAGAAACAGCAGGGACATACTCTCGGAGCTGATTGCCTGGGCAAGAGGCAGGATGCTCCTGAGCGGGAAACTCCGGCTATCGCGTGAAACTTCCTCGAAGACCAGTCTTACCGTCTCAGATCCATGGACATAGACATAGATGCCCAGATGCTTGAAGTTCTGGATTTCCGAGACTACGGGCATAACGATCACATCGCTATCGGTCTTGCGGCATACCATGTCCAGATAAGCAGGGTCGCCCTTGATCATGGGTTCGATTTCAAATTCCAGCTCGGTATGCTGAAGCACTATGTCAATTTCATTGATCTCCTCGAACTGGATGGCACGATTCTCGAAGGCTGCAATTGCAGCGGAGATCTTGGCCTCGTCCTCAGTCTGATAGGCTGCGGCAAGCTCTTCGCCCAGCTTACGGTCAGCTTCGGATTGCATTCTGCCGTGAACCAGATTCAGTTTTGTGGAATCGGCAGTAACAGAAGGGATGAAAGCCTTGATATAGCTTTCTATTTCTGCATTCTGCGGATAGACAAACACATTCAGACTCTCTGCATAGGCAGAGAATCCGAGTGCAAGGAGGATGGTCATCATGAGAATGACGCATCTTGTCTTCAATCAGGCCTCCTGGCTCCAGAGGAGGAAGGATTCGATGAAATTGTCGATGTCTCCGTCCATGACAGCCTGGATGTTTCCGGTCTGCTCTCCGGTTCTGGCATCCTTGACCATGGTATACGGCTGGAAGACATAGCTTCTGATCTGGGAACCCCAGGCTATATCCTTCTTCTCGATTGCCTCAGCCGCATGCTCTTCCTCGAGCTTGGCGCTGTAGTACTCGTAAAGGCGGCTTCTGAGCATCTTGAAGGCCTTGTCCTTGTTCATGATCTGGGATCTCTCGTTCTGGCACTGTACGACTATTCCGGTCGGATAGTGCGTAATGCGCACGGCACTGTCGGTCTTGTTGACGTGCTGTCCGCCTGCTCCGCCTGCGCGGTAGGTATCGATTCTGATATCCTCGGGCTTGATCTCGATGTCGATGTTGTCATCAACGACCGGCGAGGTATAGACGGATGAGAACGATGTATGGCGTCTGGCATTCGAATCGAACGGTGAGATTCTGACCAGGCGGTGCACGCCTGCCTCGCCCTTGAGATAGCCGAATGCGTACGGGCCTGTGACCTGGATGGTCACGCTCTTGTAGCCGCCCTCGTCCTCGAGGGTATCGAGAATCTCCGTCTTGAAGTTGTGACGCTCGCACCATCTGAGGTACATGCGCATGAGCATGCTTGTCCAGTCGCAGGCCTCGGTTCCGCCTGCACCGGCGTGGATGGTAAGGAAGACGTCGCCCTTGTCGTACTTTCCGTTGAGCAGGGTCTTGAGCTTCAGCGGTCTGTATTCGGCCTCAAGCTGGAGGATCTTCTCGTCGACCTCTTTGGCATATTCCTCGTTGGAATCGTCCTCTTCCTCATACAGTTCGATGAGGTCATAGGTTTCGTCTATGTCCTTGAGAAGCTTCTCGAACGGAAGAAGAGTGTCTTTGATTGCGTTTATCTGAGCAAATACTGCGTCTGACTTCTGCTTGTCGCCCCAGAAATCAGGCTCCATTGTCTGTTTTTCAAGTTCTGATAATCTAGTTCTCTGCCCTTCCGGGTCAAAGTCCCCTCCAGATTGCCTGGGATTCGGTTCTAAGCTGCTCAAGAAGTGCTCTGTTCTGTAGTGTCATTGTGTTTCTCCTTACGCTTCTCTGTTCTGAAGCCTATTGTCAGACGTGTGTCCTCGAACGGCTCCAATGAGAGCTTTTTCTGAATTTTCAATTGAGTATACTCATAAAAAGTCTTGTCTCCAAGCCAAGTACGGGCTTTTTGGCTGAAATCTGTCCTTTGGACAGTCGCCTCCTCTCCCAGCACTATTGAAATGCTGTTCGGAAAGGCCTTGTCGGACACCATCACGCTCTGAGTGAAGACACTCTGTGTATCTGGAATCTCTCCTTCAGGACATGTGACGCTGAAACTTTGGGGAAGAGCCAGATTGATGGTATTGACATATGTGTAGTTGGTCAGTCTCTCTGACGAGAGGTTCTCGATCTCGATCTCGACTATGACCGTGTTCTGGCGGAACTTGAAACGCTTGTTCAGGTTGATCTGCACCTTGCCAAGCGTAAGCGGGATGGTGGCGAAGAAATCCGAACGCTTTTTCTCCAGCGGGGTTACCTCATAGGTCTTCTCGGAAAGCTTCGTCTCCTTGCCGCGTTCATTGATGAACGAATCGCAGAACAGTCCCTCTGCGCTGTGGAAGGCAAGATCGGCATAATCCTGGGACATGACGAAACGGCTGAGCACGGCACCCCTTCTGTTCAGATAGGCTATGTTGGACCTGCCGATGATCGGATACTCTTCTTTCCTGTCGAAATCGAGGTCGGTCTCCTCGGGTATCGGATTCGAATCCATCTTTGCAAGGATTCCCTCGATCTCACAGGCAAAGCGGTTTATGCTGCGCCTGATGGAGGGGCTGCTGCACTCGTTGGGGAAATACAGACAGGAGGAGCTTGCCTTCATGAGAAGATTATCAAGATTCTTCCTGTCCTCTATGAGCTTCTTGTTGTCCCTGAGCACTTCCCTGAGCAGATTCACAAGACCGTAGTTTCTCGAAAGCACCGGGTTGTCGTAAATGAGCTGGTTGATGGATGTGGCCTTCCCGATGGAATAATCCCGGCCATAAATGCCGTTCGGCAGATAGTGAGTGCGTGATATCTCGTTATCCTGAAGAAAGATGCTCGGTAGCGTACAGTTGTTTCCCAAAGCCTTGTACAGGACATCGAACACCTGCACCGATCCTTCGGTCGCCATCAGCTGGTCCAGATTGATCATGATTGTGCTCAGTGCGCTCGTAGTGGCTTTTGCAGCCTCGGTGCAGTCTCTGAGATACTTGTCCAGTACGATGTTTCCCCTGTACAGGTCCTGTGTCAGGCGGCTGAACCGGTCATCCGTCGGTATTACAAGGGCAGCTTTGCCCATCTCCTCGGTATAGAAAGGTCTGGTAGACTCCTCCACTCCGTTGACCTGGTTATACGTGGAGATGACCATGTAATCCAGCGACGAAAGCGAAATCAGGGGCACCGTAGTCGGATTGAACACCTGATTGTAGAACCATAGTCCCTTGGGCTTCTTGGAGAAATGCTTCCTGATATAGGTGGTGGACTTCTCTATCTGAGATGACCTCTCATGAGTGGGAATCAGCGAGAGAACCACATCGTAATAGCTGGAAGTGAGGATCTCAAGCTGCCCCTTGCGGCAGAGGTCGTTGATGAGCATGTTGAGCTCGGGATGGTACATTTCGAGGTAATCGAACTCGGTTATGCTGAGCCTGAACAGGAGCTTGAGCTCGCTGTTGCGGTAGACCATTGTCAGTAGAGGCTTCAGCTGTCCGGCAACCAGGGTTTCGAATTCCTCTTTGGGGGAACCGAAAGGCAACTGGCTGTATGCACCAAGAACGTACTGCATTTTTCCCTCGGCTATGATTAGCGTCTTTGCATTTTATACCAATTATCATATTATTAGAATATGAAACTTTCATTGTTTCTCGCCAATTTGAAGCATCCGCCCGTAAAAGTCTACGCCCTCGTAGGCCGTAGCGGCACAGGCAAGAGCTTCAGGGCGCAACTGGTTGCGAACAAATACCATATTCCCCTGATTGTGGACGACGGCCTGCTCATCAAGGATGACAAGATCCTTGCAGGCAAGAGCGCAAAACAGGAGACGAACTTCCTCACAGCAGTCAAAAGAGCCCTCTTCCAGGAGATATCCCACCACGAAGAGGTCCTCAACGCGCTCAAGAGCGAGCGCTTTCGCAAGATCCTGATTCTGGGCACCTCTGAGAAGATGGCCACCAAGATCGCCCTGCGCCTCAATCTGCCGGAACCCAGCCAGATCATCCACATCGAGGACATTGCCACAAAGGATGAGATAGATACCGCAATGCGCATCCGTTATTCGGAAGGCAAGCACGTCATCCCGGTTCCCCCGCTTCAGATCACCCGCAACTATCCCTCCATCGTCTACGATTCAATCCGCGTAGGACTCCGAAAAAGATTGGCCTTCCTGCCCGTTTTCCGCAACACCCAGACAGTCGAGAAGACCCTTGTCTGCCCGGAATTCAGCAAGCAGGAGCAGTCGGCCATAAGCGAAGCGGCCATAACCCAGATGGTCCGCGGCTGTCTGAACGAATATGAAGATACCATGAAGGTCAGCAAGGTCACCTACAGCTACGGCAACGAGGGCTATGACCTTGAAATCACAGTCAGATCACCCGAGTCACTCTCAGGCCACATGGTAGCTGAATTCGAGGAGTACATAGCTGATTCACTTGAGAAATACGGCGGAATCCTGATCCACAAGGTCAGGCTTATAGTACAGGCCTGGTCATAAGTTAGTACAGAAAGCAACTATGGTCTCATTTATACTAACTTCTTAGTACAAAATGCATTCGGCATGTCTTCTGTACTAACTTTCCTGAGTAGTATTCTGCTCTGAAGCTGCAGTCTCAGGCTTTTTCCTTGTTCTTCTGCGCTTTTTCGGCGCATTCTCGGGGGTATCGGCCTTGGACCTGGGATTGGTACGCTTTCTGGGAGGCGGTGTTTCCGGATTTCTGTGCCTGATGGCGCCCTTGGGGACCTTGAGGCCCTCCGAAGCCATGTAGAGGGCTGCTGCGGACTCAAGCTCGTAATTGGGCGGCGTGATGGGGCTCAGGAGGACCTTGATCTGCCTGAGTATATCGTTGAATATCTCCATCGGGTTGACCAGCTCGGAGTTGCGTGTGATGAAACACTGGACCAGCGCAAGATACATGCGCGCCTTCTCGACGCTCTTTGCGCCGCTCTGGCGGGACTGCTGGATCTGCTTGTCCAGAGCCTTGAGGGACTCGAACATCTGCGGGAAGGATGCATAGACGGAGATTGCAGGAAGCATGTAGACCAGAAGCTTGTAGTGATGAAGCCTCTCGAAGATCTGGGCACTGCACCCGCAGGCAAGGATCTTGTTGACCTCCTCGGTCATCCTGGAAGTGCTGACATCTGCAATCAGAGGAGCATAATGGCGAATGGCCATTGAGAGCTGGAACGGAATCTTGAAACCCGTGGTGACGGAGTACTTGACCGCCCTGACCATTCTCACGGGGTCTTCGACGAATGTCTTGTTGAGCGGAATCAGGGAAACTATCCTGCGGTCGCTGAAATCCTTCAGGGCATTGTTGAAATCTATCAGATTCTCTTTGATTGGATCATAGTAGAGGCTGTTGATCGTGAAATCACGGCGCGAGGAATCCTCCTCGATGGTACCGAATTCGTTGTCGGTCGGACCCTCATGCTCCTTGTTGCTCCTGAACGTGGAGACCTCTATGATCTGCTTTCCGAACGTGATGTGGACTATGCGGAAACGACGTCCGATGATCCTGGAGTTGTAGAAAAGCTTGTGGACCTGCCTTGGAGAGGCTGCCGTGGCTATGTCGAAATCCTTGGGAATCCTGCCCAGAAGCATGTCCCTGACAGCTCCTCCGACAAGGTAGCTTTCATAACCTGCTTCCGTAAGACGCCTGATTACAGTTATGGCGTTTCGGTCCACAAGGGTGTTGTCTATATTGTTTTCAGCTCTGGAATAGACGCGCGCAACTGCATCGAGCCCGTCTTTCCCCTTCTTATATCTAACCAACATGTCTGTTACCGTTGAACAAATCTTTTATTTGTATAGAATGTATTACAACAAATTTCCATGAAAAAGACAACACAACCGGGCCCCTTAGTGCCGGGTTGGATGAGGTGAATATGATAGAACCCAAGGTTTTGAAAGGATTCAGGGACAGCCTCCCGCAGCAGGAGATCGTCAGACAGACCCTGATGGGCAAGATCCAGGAGATCCTCCGTTCATTCGGATTCGTGCCCATCGACACCCCTGCCCTCGAATACACCGAGGTCCTTCTAGGCAAGGGCGGCGGTGAGACGGACAAGCAGATGTTCCGCTTCCAGGACAACGGAGGCCGCGATGTTGCGCTCAGATTCGATCTGACGGTCCCGCTTGCCCGCTATGTCGCAGCAAACTACAGCCAGCTCTCCTTCCCTTTCAAGCGCTATCACATGGCCAAGGTCTGGCGCGGAGAGAAACCCCAGAAGGGCCGCTTCCGCGAGTTCTTGCAGTGTGACTTCGACATGGTCGGAGTGGACAATGCACAGAGCGATTTCGAGATTCTGCTTCTGATACACACCTGCCTCACCAAGATGCAGGTCGGACCTTTCAAGGTTTCGGTCTCACACAGGGGACTTCTAAACCGCTTCCTTGCCTCGATGGGCATCTCCGAAAAGAGCGCGGATGTTCTCAGAGCAATTGACAAGCTCGGCAAGATCGGCTCCGATGCAGTGAAGGAAATCCTTGTTGAGGATGGACTTACACAGGAGCAGACAGAGAATGTCATCTCATTCATCTCCAT
>JAFUXI010000034.1 GCA_017470995.1 Spirochaetales bacterium | reverse complement strand
CTTTGATGCCGACATCCCTTCGGACAGAGCCTTCATCACCTCTGCCCGTACCTTGTTGCTGTATGCCACTGCATTCCTCCTTCGGTAACCCACAAGGGGTGCAGTGAATCATTTCGTGTTACCCTGCAGGGGTGCAGATCACATCCCATGTTAATTGGAATCTGAAATCATCATCGAATTTACCAAGATTATTCCGAACCTGTTGGTTGAAAGCTTTTGTTGTATAGCCGTATATCTCGGCCAGATCCGAATCCAACATCACCTGTTGTCCCCTGATAATGAGAATCTTAGTCTTGAGGACTTCTTCGGTAATTTCCAAGTTGTTTGTTCTTTCTTCACTCATAAATAGCCTCCTGTTAGATCAGGCTCTGCTTGAGATAGCTGTAGCTGTTGCCGGAGGAATCGACTATGAGGACTAGGACGCGGTCCATGTCGGCGTTGAGGTAGCGGAACACTCCTTCGGGCAGCTGGAGCTGGGGGCTGAGGTTGTCCGAAATATAGAGACTCGGGTCGCACAGATACTCGCTTGTCCACAGTCCGTTGGGCAGCACGAACGGGTCCACGCCGAAGAGGGAAACGGCCTTGAAAGAAGCCTGGGAAAGCTCTCCGTTCTGGAGATCACGCAGAAGAGAAACTTTCTCTATTCTGCGCATATCACTGCATTTTTTTAGCATACTTTCGCGAATTAGGCCATAATTCAGCCTTTGAGTGACAACGCGGTCAAGGTCAATCAATTCATTGACAATCACCCCGTCATTCTGGTTCAGGGACACCTGGATTTCCTCGTCAAGAGGGGTGATTATCGCTCCGAAAGGAGCCATCTCGCCAAGCGGATAGGCGGCAATCAGAACGGTTTCGCCGATCGGCACATGTATGCTGACAAGCCTTTCTTCCGGACCGACGTAGGCGCTGCGGATTTCAGTGCCGTAGGTCCATCTTAGGGTGTACCAGAGAGACTTAGTCTGCGCCGATTCCCAGGGATGACCGGGAATGGATATTTCCAGCAGCCTGTCCGGGCTGGCAAGCGAGCATGATACGGCAAGAAGGAGTGCCGAAACGACTAACAGAATGACAGTTTTGGGATATGTTTTTCTCTTCATACCACCTATAACGGAAAAACTGTCGTTTTCATTAGAAATTTCAGGGTGTTTTTTGAAACTTTTTCAGTTATTTTGCTCTGTGTTTTTCAGCGCTGAGCGGTATCGGTCCCTGAAAGACCTGAGGATTGCACGGATATCGTCGGAACGGTAGTCGGCATAGGTCCACGGAAGGGTTTGAAAGCCGTGGTCCTGATAGATGAGGGTCGTCTCGGCATAGATGCCGTCCTTCAGGGGGATGCGGTGGGAGCGGTCCTTGCAGGTGGCAAGGATGAAGTTGGACAGGGAGAGGATTCCCGGGTCCAGATTGAGCTTCCTGTTGCCGTTTTCGTCGGAGAAAAGCTTCTCAAGCTCGTTGGTCCTTGTCTTGATGTCGGCCAGAGTCGAAGGATCTACGAGGTTTTTCATGAGAATCAGGTAGCGTACGGGACGGCTTCCCTTCTCGCTGTCATAGTAATCCGTGTAGGGAAAGTCCATGACCGGGCTTTGGGCTTCTATCGGTCCGAAATCGGTTTCGAGCATGGAGATTATCTGCTCTTTTCTGTCTTCGGATGTTGAGAGAATACCGATGACCAGTGCGCATTTCTGAAAGTCCCTTGCTGTAGCCATGCCTAGATTGTCATCCTCAGCAGCGCTCTTGTCAACTTTCCTTGCGAAGAAGGGCTTTGGGTCTTATTATTGAAGTATGGCCAAGATGATTGTCTTTCTGGGAAACCCGGGCATCCAGTACAGGCTGACCCGGCATAACGTAGGTTTCATGGTCTGTGACAAGGTCCTGAAACTTATGGGTGAAAGCTCTTCCTGGCAGACCAAATTCCATGCACTTTTCATAAAAAGCGGCCCCTGTGTGCTTCTCAAACCTCAGACCTTCATGAACGAGAGCGGCGTCTCCGTCCAGGAGGCTTCGAAGTTCTTCGGCATTGCCCCCTCGGACATACTCGTGGTCCATGATGACATCGAGCTTCCGTTCGGAGAAGTCCGAAGGCAGTTGGGCGGAGGCATGGGTGGCCACAACGGGCTTAGGTCGGTGCGCCAGCATCTGGGAACCGACGCCTTTTGCCGTCTGAGGATCGGAGTCGGAAGGCCTTCGGGAGGTATGCAGGTTGCGGACTATGTTCTTGCCCGCTTTTCTCCTTTGGAGGAGAAACAGCTTGAGATTACGCTGGAAAGCGCAGCACAAGATGCGTTACAATATTCGGGCGCTTGATTAGTTTTCGGGAGAAAGGAATGAAAAACAGAGATTTCAGGATATCAGAGACCAGCCGTCTGGAGATGACATATGAAAAGCCCATGTTCGAGACGGATGAGAACGCCTCGCAGATGTATCGGCAGGCTCAGGAAGTCGCTCAGGTCTACAACAACAGCCATGAGCATCCCATTACTGCCGGACGTGTGTACACTTCTGCGGTCCTGCATCTTGTTTACCAGAGCGTAATATCCGTTTTCCTCAGGGGAACTGACAGCGATCCATTCTCAAGGATCTCGGTCCTTGCGGAGAAAAACAAGGATACCGAACAGGTGCTGTCCTTCTATGACAGGATGTTCCCTACTCGTCTGGACAATCTTCACTTCATCCATGGGGTAGAGACCGTCCGCGCATTCTTCGTGCATCAGGTCCTTCAGGCAAACCCAGCCCTCCTAGCCGCCACGGGCGACATGCTGGACCAGAAAAAGCTCAAGTTCCCCAACGGAACACAGGCCCTGACGGCAATCATGGGAAGCTACCTCAAGGGCACTTCGTTTGCAGAATCGACGGAAGACGACCTGTTCTCCTTCCTCACGCTTCCTGCGCGTCTCTATCCCGACTCGCTTTCCAAACAGATCGCTTACATAATCGAGCACTGGGACACCTTGCTCCCGGAGGGTTTTGCAACTCTTCTTCTGCGCAGCATCGACTACATGCAGGAGGAGGACAAACCTCATTTCCAGGGCGGCCCCGGTCCGATGGAGATTCCCGACTACGCAAGTCTCGGCGATGATGACATCGAGTCCTTCACGCCAGACCGCAACTGGATGCCCAACGTCATAATGATGGCAAAGAGCACCTTGGTCTGGCTGGACCAGCTGTCCAAGAAGTACCAGCGCGACATCCACCGTCTGGACCAGATTCCCGACGAGGAGCTGGATTATCTGCGTGATTCGGGATTCACCGCACTCTGGCTCATCGGCCTTTGGGAGCGCAGCCCTGCATCCAAGAAGATCAAGAACCTCTGCGGCAACCCGGATGCCGAGTCCTCGGCCTACTCCCTCAAGGGCTATGAGATATCAAGCCGCATAGGCGGTTGGGAAGCCCTGTTCAACCTCAAGGGCCGCCTGTGGTCCCGTGGAATCCGCCTTGCAAGCGACATGGTTCCCAACCATACCGGACTGGATAGCGACTGGATGAAATACCACAGCGACTACTTCATCCAACAGAGTTATCCTCCGTTCCCCTCATACACATACAACGGCCCGAATCTCTCCGAAGACCCGGACATCGACATCCGCATCGAGGACCACTACTACAACAGGACCGATGCCGCCGTAACCTTCCGCCGCGTAGACACCAGAACCGGTGCAACCACCTATATCTTCCACGGCAATGACGGCACAACAATGCCCTGGAACGATACAGCTCAGCTCGATTTTCTCAACCCACAGACAAGAGAGGCTGTCATTCAGCAGATTCTTGCCGTTGCCAGAAACTTCCCGGTCATCCGCTTCGATGCTGCCATGACGCTTGCGAAGAGACACATCCAGAGACTCTGGTATCCCAAGCCGGGTACGGGCGGAGATATTGCAGGAAGAACCTCCTACGGCATGAGCGTGGAGGAGTTCAACCGCCGCATCCCCAACGAATTCTGGCGCGAAGTCGTTGATAGGATTCAGAGCGAGCTTCCGGATACTCTTCTTCTAGCAGAGGCCTTCTGGATGATGGAGAGCTACTTCGTGCGCACCCTCGGGATGCACAGGGTCTACAACAGCGCCTTCATGCACATGCTCAAGAACCAGGACAACAAGAAGTACCGAGACATGATCAAGGCTACTCTCGAATACGATCCGGACATCCTCAAGCGCTATGTCAACTTCATGAACAACCCGGACGAAGAGACCGCCATCGCCCAGTTCGGGGACGGAGACAAGTACTTCGGCGTATGTACCCTTCTTGCAACCTTGCCCGGTCTTCCGATGTTCGGCCACGGCCAGATCGAAGGCTTCAGGGAAAAGTACGGAATGGAGTACCAGAGGGCATACTGGGACGAGAGACCCAACGAGGGCCTGATCGAGGAGCACAAGAGGAGGATATTCCCGCTGCTGAAGATGCGCTGGCTCTTCTCCGAATCCAGATACTTCCAGCTCTTCGATGCCTACGACGGCTACGGCAACGTCCTTGAATCCGTGTTCGCCTACACCAACGGCGACGACAACCAGATGACCATGGTGCTCTACAACAACCAGTACGAGCGTGTGGAAGGTTGGATCAACCATTCGGCGCCCAAGCTGGTCAAGGACGGAGGAGAAAGGCATCTGGAGACTGTCTCCCTGGCAGAGAGCCTGAGGCTCCGCAGAGGCGTAAGACGCTTCCTGGTATACCGGAACTTCAACAACGGAAAGACCTATCTCTATCCCTCTTCAAAGCTCTTCGAAGAAGGTCTGAGAGTATCCTTTAACGGCTATGAGACCAAAGTTTTTACCAACATCTATGAGGTTGAGGATATCGACGGCGTCTATGAGAGGCTCTATGAAAAGTATCAGGGCCACGGCATCCAGGACCTTGCCCACGAGATCAGCGTGCTGTATCTCGGACCCTTCTTCGAAGCAGTGGAACCCGTAAAAGGCCAGAAGTTCTACAAGGATCTCAAGGCCATCCTCGAAGGCAAGGGTACTGCCCTGAACAGACGCAATGTGATGCAGACCCTGGGCTCATGCTACACCTACATGGAAGAATTCGATTCCCTGTTCTCCAAGATAGGTCTGAACCTGCACATCATGAAACCTCAGATGATCCTGGAGGTACTCAACAAGCTCGAGGATGTATGCAGATTCCCGGTCTTTGCCAATGCAAACATGATTATCGGCTATGATCTGCCGAAGATTTTCGCTTCCGCATTCCTGACACTGCCGTTCCTGTCGGCAACTGCCACTCTGGAAGAGGGAGTGAAGGTCGTGCAGCACCTGCAGCTTGACCGTTTCTTCGAGACAGATGCCTCCATCCTGGCCAGATGTGCCATCCTTACGTCAAAACAGGATCTGGATATCAGAGTCCTTCTGGATGACAAGACCTTCCTGGATCTCATCGGCAGAAACGAATACCAGGGAATCCGCTGGTTCCGCGGTGAAGCCTTCCAGGAGTGCATGTACCTTGCATGCTTTGCAAAAGCCCTCGGAAGCAAGGCCAATCTTACATCCGAAGACGAGCTGGAATACCGGAAGGAAATCGACAGATGGCTGCGCAAGGGAGCAGAGGCTCACTATAAGGTTGACGGCCTGATTTGCTAAAACCATTACTAGACATATATTCTCGGTAGTAATATAATTTACGCCATGAAGACTTGGTTGACTTATCTGGCTGCTGCCGCAATGGGACTTGCATTTGAACTGACTCTCAGGAACAGTGCCGCCTTCATATCCTGCATGACTATCCTTTCGAACGTGGTTCTCAATCTCGGGATCTTCCTCGTGTTCCCGCTTGCGTTCTTCTCGATGACATCAGGAACCGCTTCCCTTTCAAGAAAAAAGGGACAGGGCAGCTTCATGCTTCTTTCAACCTTTTTCTGGGCAATCTTCACCGCTGCAGCCATGGCGGTTGTCGCTGCCGTATTCTTCAGGATCTTCCCTGCGGCATTCCCGGTAACAAAGACAACGCCGGCTTCCGCTGAGCAGGCAAGCGCCCTGTACAACGCACTGGCAAACTCCACGCTGGACAAGATCTATGCAGCCAATCCGCTGTCGATCAATGCTTTTTTGAATTTCATCAAATCCAGCGACTGTCTTCTTCCCATCATCCTGATTGCCCTGATCTTCGGCTATGCCATCAGGCCCACCACAGAGGTAGTAAGGCCGGCTTACATTGTCCTCAACTCCCTCAGCGAAGCCATGTTCAGAGTCGCAAAGAAGGTTGCGCAGTTCATGTGGATCGGAATCTTCTTCATCGCAGGAACATGGTTCGACAGACTCTGGACCGACGGAACGGTTTTCGTTTCCTGGAAGTTCATCGTCCTGCTCTGCATAGCAGGTTTCGGCGGCATCTTCCTGGTGCTCCCGTTGATCTACGGAATCTGCACAGGCTTCAGGAGAAATCCCTACAGACAGCTCGGAAGGCTGTTCTCCTCCGGTGTCGCGGCATTCTTCTCGGTCAACTACCTGTTCAGCCAGCCCACTCTGTATACCGACTGCAGAATAAATCTCGGAATACAGAAGAACATCGTTTCCTCGGCTCTTCCGATCCACAGCATAATCACAAAGGGCGGAACCGCTCTGGTTTCCACATTGTGCACCTGTTCGTTCATCTATGCATCCAGCGGGGCACTGCCCACCTTTGTTCAGACAATCACGGCCGCTTTTGCCTGCACCCTGGTGAGCTTCATCAGCTGCCTGCATGCCGGATATGAAGTCCTGTTTGCCACGGCCTTCGCCCTCGATATCCTGAATGTGAAAGTCTCGGGCGAAGCGTTTGCCATCCTCGGTCTGCTGCCGCTTCTCAACGGACTTGCAATTGCTTTCGACGTCCTTCTTTCCGGTCTGGGTACCAGCTTCACGGCATACCAGCTTAAAGCAGACTGCTACATCAGGGATAAGGACACCGTCTGATGAACAGCAAAGCCTTCCGTGTCTTTGTACTCCTTCTTCAGATACTGTGCTTTGCCGTCAGTATCGGAGTATGCGTATACGGAATCGTCATCATAGAGGAAGTCGATAACAGCTATCCGTACATCGCTGCGGTTGTAAGGCTGGTTGTGATTCTTCTGGTTACCGTGGCCTATTACAAATCAAGCGTGTCCAACATAAATCCCGGAAACGCATTCATAATCCTGGCGCTGTTTTTCCTGACTGTCGCTGAACTGCGGGTCCTTTCCTACTTCACGCAACTGACAGGCTTCAGCATCCTGCCGCCCCGGGTAAGCGTAAGGCTCCAGATGTTCTCGCAGTACATGCTGATGTTCCTGCTGATCGGTTATGCAATCCATTACCAGAACAACGAGCACAGCACCATAACGCGTTTTCTGCTGCTAGGAACGGCTTCCGTGCTGTTCATCTCCATCCTGGTGCCCACGACCCAGGACATCGACGGAGTGTGGCAGATGACCGCCCCGCTCATGCTGCTATGCATTCTTTCCAGCGTTGCCCTGATTACGCAGCTGATCCTGTCATTCTCGGAACCTACTGCCATAGGCAAACTCAGAAACTATGCAATCCTGCTGATGATTGTAGGCAACAGCCTTTCATTCATATTGAACACTTTGACCTTCACCATCATGGGTTCCACCCTTTTCTTCATAGGTGGTTTCATTGCCATGATAGTGACCCTCAGGAATTCAGTAATACTCTAACGAGGCATTTGCATGAAAATCGGACAATTCGGCGAATCTTTCATTCCCGTCTTCGACGGGGTCGGCCGCGTCATGAAAGCCTATGCGGAAACAATGGCAAAGCGCGGAGAAGAAGTTTATGTCATTACCCCGATGTACAACACCGGATATCGCGGCGGCCTGCCCTATGAGATAGTTGACTTCAACTCGGTGGAACTCTCGAAGAAGATTCCCTGGAGAATAGGCTTGGACAGTTTCGACCCGCACTTCATTGCAAGGATGAAGCAGATAGACCTGGATATCATCCATGTCCACGGCCCGGTCTTTGCCGGAAACGCAGGCTTGAACCTCGCAAAGAAAAGGCACCTGCCTATTGTCGGATCGTTCCACACCAAATTCTATGACGATATCCTTCAGTTCACAGGAGTAAAGACCATAGCAAAGGTGGGTTCACAGGCCGTGGCGGACTTCTTCTCCAAATGCGACGAGGTCTGGGCCGTATCCGAAGGCACAGGGGAAACCCTTCGTGAGTACGGCTACAAGGGCGAGATAATCGTCATGCCAAACGGCTCGAACAGAAGGGTCCTCAATGTTGCAAGAGTACCCGAGGTAAGGCAGAAGTACGGCATCAGAAGCGATGTCCCCGTGCTTCTCTTCGTAGGGCAGATAAGCTGGAAGAAGAACCTGGGTAGAGTCCTGGAAGCCTGCTCCATACTCAAGAAGCAGGGTACTGCATTCCAGCTGGTGATGGCTGGCCGCGGTCCGGATGAGCAGGCAATAAGGGAGCGGGTATCAGAACTGGATATAGCGGATGTTGCGGTATTCACGGGTCATCTGACTGATACAGAAAGCCTCGATGCCATCTATTCCATTGCAGATCTCTTTGTTTTCCCGTCAATTTATGACAACGCTCCTATGGTCGTACGAGAAGCTGCCGCCCAAAGAACACCGTCCCTGGCAGCCGAAGGCTCCTGTACTGCGGAAGTCATCACTGCCGGCGACAACGGAATCATCAGCAAGGATGAGAGCCCTGCGGTTGCTCAGGCAATAACTGACTTCCTCTCTCTTCCGCAGGAGAAGCGCAAGGCCATGGGAGACAGAGCCTACGACACCATACCGATTCCTTGGGACGGACCGCTGATGGATACCATTCTTGGCCGATATCAGGCACTTATAGAAAGCAACAACCTCAAGTACCGGAAGAGTCTCTGATTACTCGGTCTTCAGAAGCCTTTCTGACATCCGCGCAAGATCATCGGCATTGACCTTCACGGTCTTTCTGTCATAGCTCAGAAGTCCGTTGACCTCCTGTTCCACATCAGACACCTGCGTATAGATGCTTGCGGCAAGGCCTTTCTGCTTTGCCGGGATTATCTGTGTTTCATAGAGCTTCACTATCGCAGCAGTCAGGTCTTCCCTGCTTCTGTATTTCCTGTAGGTGAAAGCCCTCTTCTCCGTCAGTCCGATCTCCATGCCGTAGCCGCCGAACTCCGAGAGAATCACCGGCCTTCCCAATTTATCGGGCTTGAAGCGATAAGGTCTGAAGTAGACATGAAGGCTCCTGAAATCACCTATCTTCTGATCATGCCAGCCCGAGGCATGGTCGATGGTGCGGCTTCCATCGATCTTTCTTATGTTATCCGTAATACGCTTGGAATCGAACTGTCCCCAGCCCTCGTTGAAAGGCACCCACATCGCAACGCATGTGCAGTTGTAGAGGTTCCTGACCGTCCCGTAGGCCTCCTCTTCCCAGATATCTCTCTCGTGTGCGTCCTCACGTGCGAATTTGTCATACCTGTCGTCTTTCAGAAACGATCCCGTCACAAGCGGCGCACTTATCACGGAGAGCCTGTAGCGTCCTCCGCCGGAAACCATATCCTGCCAGACCAGCATGCCCAGACGGTCGCAGTGGTAGTACCATCGAAGGGGCTCGACCTTGATATGCTTTCTAAGCGTATTGAAGCCCATTTTCTTCATCCTGCTTATGTCTTCGATGAAATCCCTGTCATCCTGCGGAGTGTAGTATCCTCCCTTATAATAGCCCTGATCCAAAAGACCATGATGGAAAAATGGCTTATCATTTAAAAGCAGGACATTATGTCCTTTATTATCGAGACCTATTCCAAAGGTCCTCAGCCCCACGTATGAATGTACTGTATCGACTCCTGCGCTTATATCGAAGTTATATAAGTACGGATCGTCCGGAGACCATAGTCTCGGGTTGTCTATCTTTATATATTGTTTCTCGTTCGTCTTTATCTCATGCCTTATTCCGTCGATGGAAAGGACTGCCTTTCCTACAGACTCATCGCTCATGCAGACGGTGATCCAGAAGCCCTGCAGATCCGGCAGGATCTTCAGTTCCCGGATATAGGTTCCGGGAACCTTCTCCATCCAGACCGTCTGCCAGATTCCGCTCGTCTTTGGATACCAGATTCCACCGGGAGAGGAGCTCTGCTTTCCCCTGGATATCTCACGGCTGTCTCCGGGATCCTGGACGCTTACATCCAGATCGAAGGAGGCCTTGTCAACTTCCACCGAGAAAGGAAGGTATCCTCCTATATGCTCTGCAACCTGTTCCATGTCTATGAACACGATTGCACGGTAGTCCACCGCCCCGAAATGAAGCAGCAACCTGTCCTGCGAGAAATCAACGTCCGGAAACTCCACATGCCTGCTGTAAAGCATGGTCTCGTATTCCTGCAACGTCCTTCCTACGCCGCTGAATTCCGACTCAGGAGAATATGGAACCACTATGCTCTGGGTCTGGGCTTTGTCTCCGTCGCTCAGGAACCTGAGGTTCCAAACGCCGTTCAGGCATAGATAGCTGTCCCTCACCATCTGCGGTCTGGGATATTCAGAAAGCGGAATCTGCATGGTAAACACCTCTCTTTACTTAACAATACGATATGGTTCATACTCTTGTCATGAGACTTTTTCTACTTCCCGCCACTTTTGACAGAAGTTCAACTCTTCAGCTGACAGGAAAGGATTTCAACTACCTGATCAAGGCCCTCAGGCTCAAGAAGGGCCAGGAGCTGATGGGTCGTGACCGTGACGGCGGACTGTGGAATCTCAGAATCGAGAAAATCGAAAAGGCAAGCTGTATCCTCTCGGTCTCTCCCTCGGAGAAGCTGGAAGAGAAAACAGATGCGCTTCCGCAGATGCGCCCCCTTAAGCCCATAGTCCTTTATCAGTGCCTTCCCAAGGGCCGTAAGGCAGATGAAATAATAAAAAAAGCCACCGAGGCCGGCGTTCAGGATATCGTTCTGGTGAAAAGCAGAAACTGTGTGGCAGATCTTGAAGGAAAGGAAAACTCCCGCCTTGAACGCTATGATGCCATCGTTACGGAAGCTATCCAGCAGAGCGGATCCGTGGTACCCACAAAAGTACACGGAGTTCTCCCGTTCAAGGATATTCCGGCAGACTTTTCAAAGCGCTCCGAAGGTCTTGCACACCTCGGGATAGTCCTGCACCAGGTCAGGCTTTCGGAAAACCAGAGCGACCTGTTTTCATGCCTCAGGGGCTTTGATGGAATCACCGCCATCATAGTGGGTCCGGAAGGTGGTTTGGAAGAGGAGGAATGCGCTCTTCTTCTCAATTGCGGATTCAAGGCCGTAACGCTCAAGACAAACATTCTAAGATGCGAAACTGCATCGATTTACGCAATCGGAGCAGTTCAGACAATCCTTGAATCATGCTGTCAATAACTTGTGCATAACTATCTGTATTTTTAGTTTTTTTTAGTATTTCCGAAACTGCACAACGGCAATAATTCTTATATAACTTTTTAACAGGTACAAAAAAATACAAATTTACATAAATCGTTTTATATAAAGCAATTACAATCTACTATTCACATGATTAGTACCAAACTAGGAAGCTTACGTTCAAGCCGTTTCTGTCAATATAAAAAGTACCTTTGACAGGGGTTGTGCATAACTTGTGCAATAGTGTGTGTAAAAAATACCCACCTTCCCTGTTTCGACCCTTTATTTTCTTATAACGGAAGAACCTGCCCGAAGGCAGGTTCCACACTAGAAAAAGGGATGGACAAACTAGAAATTCACTACTCTCACCGATGTATCTGTCGCCGGCTTGAAGTTTGCATCGTAGTCGATCTCATAGCTCTGCAGATACTCGAACGCTGCCTTGCAGCAGTCGTCATAGACGATATCCGCAAGAGGTCTGTCGTCATAGTCCATTCTGGAGAGATACTCATTGCGGGCAACCAGAAGAAGAACACTTTCCCTCAGTCCCGTATCGGCCTGCTCCTGTGCGAATTTCCGTACGTTCTCGTCCGTGAATTCCGGATTCTGGTCAACGAATTTCTCTGCGGCCTTGCTGTTCAGAAGCTCCGTGTATGCCTCTATTTCCTCTTCCTCTACGACAATCTCATCGATGACAACATCCGGTTCCACACCCTCTCCGTGGATTGTCTTTCCTGCAGGCCCGACGAAGCTTGCCGTTGTGATTGAGGTATAGCCGTCGCCGAAGGAGGAAATCACCTGCATCACGCCCTTGCCGTAGGTCGTCGAACCGAACAGAACAGCCCTTTCGTTGTCCTTCATCGCGCTGGAGAAGATCTCGGCGGAACTTGCGGTTCCTCCGTTGACCAGGATTGCAACTTCCGTAGACGGAGAGACCGTCACGGAATCCGTTGCAGCATAGGTGATGTTCTTTGACGGGTCCTTATAGGAAATGGAAAGAAGCTTGGAATCGCTGATGAACATGTCCGCAATTGCCAGGGTAACATCAACATCTCCTCCGGGATTGTCCCTGAGGTCGATGATCAGTTTCTCCATTCCCTGGCTGGAGAGGTCCGACAAGGCTTCGGCAATCGCCCTATAGGTGCTTGTCGAGAATTCCAGAATCCTCAGATATGCAGTGTGCGTACCCTCTATCATTTCATATTCAACCGTCGGAACAACGATTATCGCCCTGGTGATGGGGATTGTGAATACGCTGTCCCCCCTCCTGATTGTCAGATCAACGGAGGTTCCCGGCTCGCCTTTCATGCGCTTTGCACACTCTGTGGCTTCCATCTCGACCACGGATTCTCCACCTATCTCGAGGATGTAGTCCCCGGCCTTCAGCCCTGCCTTGGCGCTGGGTGTGTTCGGGAATACCTGAGTGATTATCGCATAGAGAGTGCTTTCATCTTCGACGTCCTGATAATCGACGTACGTCTTTGAAAAATAGATTCCAAGTCCGCCATAGACTCCCGAAACCTCTTCCTCATAGTCTCCGGATTCCTCTGCCTTGACATAGTACGTGTACTTGTCTTCCAAAGCATCGAAAAGCGCAGTGGCCATGGCCTCATAGACGGCATCATAGTCGATCTCATACAGGAAGTTCTTGTCAACATACTGATAAAGCCTCTCGAGAGTGGCCATATCGCGGGAAATGATTTCCGAACCCTTTGTGGAGGTTCTGTTTGTGGTTGTCCCCGATGAATAAGTGGCACCCTGAGAGTTGTTCATGAGGTTGTTGAAGAACATCTGCTCTTCAGGAGACCCGTTTGCAAATAGCGTTCCGACCAGAAATGCCAGAACAATCAAAACCATTGCTGTTTTTTTCATGCTTGAAATATACAACTTTTTGGGCTGTGCGTCTTTCAATTCTGGGAACAACACACAAAAAACACATTTATATGGAATATGCATCTGTGCTATCATCACAGTATGCAGATTTACGTCGATTTCCCAAGCTGGATTTCACCGTTCGTGGTTCCGTTTCTGCCAATCAGATGGTATGCGCTTATGTACCTCGTGGCCTTCACCGTCACGTACATACTGGTGCGCCACGAATGCAGACACGGTGAACTCAACGGCATGAATGCGGATGATACGATCACCCTCTTCTGCTACGGTGTCGGATTCCTTATCCTCGGAGCAAGGATTTTCTCAACCCTTCTCTATGACGGAACATGGTATTACTGGACCCACCCTTGGATGATTTTCTGGCCTTTCCAGAACGGGCGCTTCGTAGGTCTTCCGGGAATGAGCTACCACGGAGGCGTAATCGGCTGCGTATTCGGTGTCTGGCTTTTCTGCAGGAAACACGGTTACCGGTTCTTCGATATGGCGGACCATCTTACCGTGGCAATCCCTCTGGGCTATACCTTCGGCCGTCTCGGAAACTTCATCAACGGAGAGCTCTGGGGCAGAGTCACCGCAAGTTCCGTCGGAATGGTGTTTCCGGATGCACCTTCCTTCTCGACATCGATCGAGTGGGTCCGCGAAGTGGCGGACAAGGTCGGCATGAGCTACACTTCCGGAGCCATGGTAAACCTTCCCAGGCATCCGTCGCAACTGTACGAAGCCCTGTTCGAGGGAGTCGTGCTCTGGCTTGTCCTCTGGTTTATCCTAAGACCGATTGCAAAACGCCTGCTTGGGAAGAAAGGTCCCGGCCTTCTGACCGGAAGCTACTTCATCGGATACGGGCTCGCCCGCTTTATCATCGAGTATTTCCGCGAGCCGGACAGCCAGATCGGCTTTGTCATCGCCCTGGGAAAGGAACCTGAGCCGACCGCTCTATTCAAATCCGCTCTCAACATATCAATGGGACAGATCCTGTGCTTCTTGATGATAGTTGCCGGAGCGGCCATGATAATCTACTCATTCAAGGGAAAACCTGTCACATACCCGAAATCAAAGGGAAAAGGGAACAAGAATGCAAATAAACGAAAAGGTTGATGCCTTAAGGCGTGAAATGGCAAAGGCAGGACTCTCTGCCTGGATCATCAACGGAACAGACCCCCATCAGAGCGAATATGTATGCCCGAGGTGGTCTTCCAGACACTGGATCAGCGGCTTCTCCGGCAGCGCGGGAACCGTAATCGTGACAATGGACAAGGCACTCATCTGGGTCGATTCCAGATATTTCGTCCAGTGTGCGGACCAGATCAAGGGAACCGTTTTCGAGATGAGAAAGCTCGACGGTCCTCAGGCATCAAGGCCGATTGATTTCCTGGCGGAGAACTTCTCCGGCGGACAGAAGATCGGAATCTCCGCAGAGACGCTTATGATCGCCGCGATGGAGAGATATAGAAGCAAGGGCCTTGTTGTCGTGGCAACGGATGATCTTCTGGATGCAATCTGGACCGACCGTCCTGCTATGCCGGAAAATCCGGTAATCAGCCTTGATGATAGCCTGACAGGCCTTAGTGTTCAGCAAAAAATAATAAATCTCCGCAATAAGGGCCATCAGAGCAAGGAAGATTATCAGCTCATTTCCAGTTTGGACGACATTGCATGGATACTGAACCTCAGAGGAAGCGACATCAACGACACCCCTGTGTTCCTTGCCCATCTGCTGATAGGACCGGATTGCGTCAAGCTCTTTACTCCCATGGCACGATTCAAGGACACAAAGCCTGAAGGCTATGAGGTTCTCCCCTATGATGCAGTTGCAGATGAACTGTCTGCATTGAAGAACGTAACGGTGCGCCTCAATCCTGAGCGCATCAACATGAAGATGAAGAATGCTCTGGACAAGGCAGAAGGCGTAAGTCTTTCCAACGGCCGCGAGTACTCAACCGACATGAAGGCCGTCAAGAACGAGACCGAGCTCGACGGCATGAGGGTCGCCCACATACTGGACGGCGTTGCCCTCGTGAATTTCCTTGCGCTGGTGAAGCGCAATGAATTCGACTTCACCGAGCTTTCCATCGCAAAGGCGCTCTCGGACGAACGAGAGATGGAAGAGGAATACCTCGGTCCTTCATTCGGAACCATTGCGGGATTCGGAGCACACGGTGCGGTCGTCCACTACAGCGCAACCGAGGAAACGGATATCCCGATCTGCGGAAACGGGCTCCTTGTCCTTGATTCCGGCGGACAGTACACCTGTGGAACAACGGATATTACGCGAACCCTGCTCTTCGGAGAAGCAACACAGGAGCAGAAGGAAGACTACACCCTTGTCCTCAAGGGCCATCTCGCCCTCTCTTCGCAGGTTTTCCCGAAAGGAACCACGGGCCATCAGCTTGATGCTCTTGCCCACCAGTTCCTCTGGCAGAGGGGCATGGATTACTTCCACGGTACAGGCCACGGAGTCGGACACCGTCTTTCAGTTCACGAAGGACCGCAGAGAATCTCTTCAAAACAGGGCACCGGAGAACCGGTCGCGCTTGAGCCGGGCATGGTCATCAGCGATGAGCCGGGACTCTACAAGGAAGGTCGGCACGGCATCAGAATCGAGAACCTTGTTGCCGTAACGGAGGCAATGGAGACCGAATTCGGCAAATTCTATACCTTCGAGGTCCTGACATGCTGCCCATATGAGAGAGATCTGATAGTCAAGGAAATGCTCACCGATCAGGAAGTGGACATGGTCAACGAATATCACCGCTGGGTGCGCGATATGCTTCTGCCGATGGTCGAGGAAAGCTCCAGGGATTATCTGATCCAGGCTACGGAGCCCCTTTGAGATCAGGGAGCAGATGATGAAAAACAGCAAGGGAATAGTCTACGGAATAGGAAATCCCCTCATAGATGTCATAGTCAGCGTCTCTGACGAGGAACTCAAGGCTCTGGGGCTCTACAAAGGCACCATGAACCTCATTTCCCTCGAGAAAAGGCTGGAACTGACCGAATTCATCAAAACCAAGCATCCGGCCTTCTCGTGCGGCGGAAGCTGTCCGAACACAGTGATAACCCTATCCTCACTCGGCATTGAATCAACCCTGGCAGGTAAGGTCGGAACGGACGAATACGGCACGATCTACCGCGAGCGTCTCAGATCACTGGGAGTACGGGACAACCTTGCTGTCTCCGATGCAAACGTAACAGGCTCTTCCATCATCCTGATAACTCCTGACTCGGAACGTACCATGAACACCTATCTGGGAGCCAACCGCGACTTCTGCCCGGAAGATGTCATCGAAGAGGAGGTCGCAAGATCCGATTTCTTCCACTTCACGGGCTACATGTGGGACACCAAGAACCAGATGGAAGCCATCCGCAAGGCCCTTGAGATTGCAAAACGCAACAACGTGATGGTCTCATTCGACATTGCAGATCCCTTTGCCGTAGGCCGATACCACGATGCCTTTCTGGAGTTGATCGAAAACCACTGTGACATTGTCTTCGCAAACAAGGAAGAAGCCCGCATGCTCTTCGACAACTACGATCCGTATGAGTGCTGCAAGACAATGGGAAAGCTCTGCGAGACAGCTATAGTCAAGAACGGCAAGAAAGGCTCTTTCATCAGCTACAGACGCACAGTATATGAGATACCGGTGCAGGGCCCCGAAACCCCTGTTGACACCACGGGTGCAGGCGATACATATGCTGCCGGCTTCCTTTACGGCCTTTGCAACGGAATGGACATAGTACGCAGCGGAAACGTCGCATCCGAACTTGCCGGCCAGATAATAAAACAGGTCGGGGCTCAATTCTCCGAAGAGAAGATTCCCGACCTGAAAAAGATGATCTCATCAATCTAATCAGTATCTCTTGCGCTTGCAGATGACGCGGACCTGTTTGTAGAGGCCCTCGCCCTCGCTCTTTGTCTCAATGCCGGTAACGTCATTGAGTGCAGTGTGCACAAGGCGTCTCTCGTACGGATTCATCGGCTCGAGGAGGCGGCTTCTGCCGGACTTCCTGACCTGCATTGCAGTCCTGTAGGCCTCCTTGATGATCTGCTCTTCATGGCGGATCCTGTAGCCTTCGGAATCAACGATGATCTTGCGCTCGCTGTCGATCTTTCCGGCAAACACATTGGCCAGAACCTGGATTGCATCGAGGTTCTTTCCCTTGCGTCCGATAATGATGTTGGAGGACTCGCTGGCGATATCGAGGTTGACCTTCTTTCCCTTTCTGGATGAAACGGTGGTCTTTGATTCATATCCCATATGTCCGACCATCTCGTCGATGAAAGCGCAGACCTGGTTCTCGAGCTCCTCGTTGGGCTCAAGATCCTCCTCGTCCTCATCCTCTTCGGATTCGGAATCCTCGGCATAGCCGGTCTTTTCATCTTCTTCGTCCTCGGGAATGAAAGGCTTGCTGTCTTCCTCATCCTGCATGGAATCGATATGAACGCGGATTTTTACGTTTGCCTTCTTGAAGAGGCCTCTTCTGCCGTTGTCGATAATCTCGACATCGAAATCCTCTCTCTCAATATGAAGAGCTTCTATTGCCTGGTTGATGGCATCCTGCTCGGTTTTTCCTTCAAATTCTCTTGTCATATATATCCTCTGAGCTATCGCTCTTATTTCTTCTTGTTCTTGTTGGCCTTTGCTGCGGCAGCTTTTGCTTCTTCAAGTTTCTTCAGCCTTTCCTGATATCTCTTCACTGCCTCAGGGACCTTGTCTTCGGAAGCGCCCTTCTTGTCAAAGGCCTTCGGGTTCTTCTTCAGCTTGGCGTTGGTATAGAACTGCTGTCCCATCGACAGTATGTTCTGTGCCATCCAGTAGAGAAGCAGTCCGGACGGAGCACTGTAGAGGATGAAGAAGAACAGAATAGGCATTCCGTACATCATGAAGAACTGCATTCCCTTGCCCTGACCGGCCGTGCTGTTCTGGCCCTGTGTTATCTTCATGGAGAAGATCATGCTGGCTGTATAGAGTATCGGCAGCAGGTGGATCTCGTTTCCGAGAAGCGGGATGTTGAAACCGAGGGTGGCAATTGTCTCAGGTACCGAGAGGTCGGGGATCCAACCGGGGATGAACAGTGCACCGCGAAGCTCGAAGTGCTTGTTCAGCAGTCCGTACATTGCAATCAGGATCGGGAACTGCAGCAACATCGGGAGACATCCTCCGAGTGGGCTTACTCCCTCTGTCTTATAGAGGGCCGCCGTTTCCTGATTCAGCTTCTGAGGATTATCCTTGTACTTGGTCTGGAGTTCCTTGATCTTGGGCTGCAGGGCTGTCATCTTTGCAGTTGACGCTGCGCTCTTTCTCGAGAGAGGCCAGAGCAGGATCTTTATGATGATGGTCAGCAGGATGATTCCGACTCCGTAGTTGGGAATAATCTTGTAGAGCATGGTGAGCATCCATTTGAGGATGTTCTCAAGCCATCCGAACATGGATCCGCTTTCCATTGCGGCATCGAGATTGGTACTTCTGAGTCCCCATGCATTGTCCATTCCGCTGTAGTAGGAGTTCAGATACTTCTTCAGCTGAGGTCCTGCATAGAAGTAGATGGTATCGCTTGAAGAATCGAACGTCTCAGGTCTTGAGAAGAACAGACTGTCGGTCTGGGCAATCTCTCCACCTGTGGTCTGGATTGCGGAATACTTGTATGCAAGGGTGTTGTCCTTGGGAAGTCCTACTACCGTGAAGTATTTGCTGGTGACGCTGAGCCACTGAAGCTGGCTTGTCGTGTAGTAGGTACCGTCGGAGAACTTGACCATACTCTTCTTGAGCTTGCCCTTGTTGTTGTATCCATCGATATAGACACGCCTGTAGTCGTAGTTGTTGTTCTTCATCTGCTTGAAGGCAGGTCCTACCTGAGGCTCGAAACCAAGAGTGTAGGCATAGCCGTTCAGGTTTCCTATTCCCTTGAAATCGGAACCTCCTACAAGGTCGACGGTTACGGCGAACAGATACTCGCCGTCCTTGAACTCGTAGGTCTTTACAACAGTGAACTTGTGTCCGTTTGGATCGGTATAGTCATTGGTGAAAATCACCTTCTGACCGTCTACGACGTATGAGAATGTGTCCAGTACCGGATTGGAAAGGTCATCGCCCCAGTACAGAAGGAAAGCATTGTGTCCGTTCTCACCCTTGAAGACGATATCGATACCCTCTCCGTCAGCATCGGTATGCTCACTGAGTACCAGAGAGGATATGCTGGCTCCAATTGGGTCGAACTCGACCTCATACAGATCTGTTTTGAAAAAGAATTTCTCTGTTGAGGTGTTCTTTGAAACGGAAGAGATAGTTGCAGTGCTCTTCTCTTCCTCGACGACCGTTGTCTGTTCTGCCTGTACAGCAGCTTCCTGACTCTGTGCCTCAGCTGCGGCCTGAGCTTCTACTGCCTGATTGCTGAACAGATTGGTCTGTATCATCATGCTGATCGTGATGACCAACACGACGAGGACAATAGCCAGAATGGTTTTTTTGTCCATTATCAGCTCCTGAAATCGTCGTCCGATGCACCGGTTTCTGGTTTGATACAGCCTCCTTTTCTGAAGAGTTCAAGAATCATTGCCTGCTTTTCTTCGTATGAAAGGGTTCTGTCATGCATCGGGTAAACAATTACGGCAAAATCCAGTCCGTCGACGAACTTATCCTGATTTGTTCTCCAGATTTCCTTGATCTGTCTGCGGATAAGATTTCTCTGAACCGAATTTCCGTAATGTCTGGCAGGTATGACTATGATTCTGCTGTATGCAAGATCATTGCTTGCCACAAACAACTTAAAGCAGGAAAGAGAGTACCTTTTTCCTGCTTTGAAGACATTGTCAATATCTGCTTTAAGTCTGATTATTCTGTTCTTAGTAAGGCTTCTTCTCATCAGAGACTGTAAGGCTGTGTCTGCCTTTTGCTCTTCTTCTTGCCAATACCAGACGACCGCCCTTTGTTGCCATACGAGCTCTGAATCCAAACTTCCTGTTTCTCTTGATCTTACTGGGCTGATAGGTTCTTTTGCCTTTGTAACTCATGGTTTTACTCCATTTTATCGCTTAACGCGGGATTTTCTATATATCAAGTAATAGGACAAACCCATACCTGAGCAATTGAGTATAGATTTAATGAAAATGTTCGTCAAGTGGCGTTCTTTACTCTCGTAATTATTTTCTTCAATTCAATTTCAGGAAAAACAGAACGTATGGACTTTATTATCTCCCTGGAGTTGAGCCTTATGTAAGAAGCCCTTGACGGGTGGTCGCATGTGAGATAGAGAACTCCGTCCTTGATTTTCTCGCACTTCGAATGATCTGCCACAGCCGGCTCAACAAGGGTCTTCCAATGCACGACCACCTGGCTTGAAACATCATCAAGATCGATGTGAAAACGGTCCAGAACCTGATTGAAGAAAACATCGCTTGAGGTCGGGTCTTCATTGGCAAGAGGCTTGTAATTGTCTTTTTTATACCTTGGAACACTCTTTTTTTCAGCCATTTGAGAAACTCCCGTCTTCAACCTTATATTTCTTTGTATCAGGACCATTTAAGTCAAAGAAAGAACCAAAATACTTCTCTTCAGGAAGAAAAGTGAAAAATGCCTGATTATAATGTCCTAAATATGATAGGTAACGTGATCTTTTTGGCGCATCCAACTCTAATAGGACATCATCAATTAGGAAAATCGGATACAGACCTGTCTTCTGTCTGAAGAATGCTGCCTGTGCGGATCTGAATACCAGCGAAGCCAGCCTCATCTGCCCGGTGGAAGCCGTGCTTATGAACTGTCCGTTCCTGTCGGTTATGAGAAACCTATCCCTATGAGGTCCGCTTGTCGTGGTATTCATCTTCAGATCCGTATCCCTCTGGCTGAACAGTCGCTCGATTATTTCATCGACAGAATCACCATCTCCCCAGGACGGACGGTATTGTATTTCTATTCCCCTGTCTTCAAGCGAAACCGCATTGTATATATCCGGAAAAATAGAGGAAAAGGATGAACAGACGGATTTTCTGGCCTTCATGATCTGGATTCCATATGAAGCCAGTTTCTGGTCATAGATATCCAGCAGCGACAGTCTCTGATCCTTTATCGCAGCATTTCTCTGTTTTAGAATCATCTTATATCGCCTGAGGTCATCAAAGAAAACAGGATCGTACATGGTCATTGTCTGGTCGAAGAATCTTCTCCGGTTCTCCGGTTCTCCACGTACGAATTCAATATCGTCATGTGAGAAGACAATGCACGGAAGACAATAGATCAGTTCCTTTCTGTCCCTTATCTCCTTATTGTCAAGTTTTATGATCTTCTTTCCTTCCTGAAAGGATATCTCTGCTTTTCTTTCCAGCCCCTGGGAGTCTTCGAAAACGGAGCAGAGTCTGAATCCTTCTTTTCCATGTGCTACGGCTTCCTTGAGGTTCTGAGTCCTGAAGGAATTTCCATAGCAGAGAATATAGAGGGCTTCAAGGAGATTTGTCTTTCCCTGACCGTTCTCACCAGTGAGGATTATCTGTTTTGCAGAGGTATCGATTTCGCGGTCCCGGATATTGCGGAAACCATCCAGGACCAGCTTCTTTATAATCATCTTCTATTTCAGTTTCAGTTGAGGTTCATCGGCATGATCACATGCAGATAATCCCTCTCGGAGTCAGCCTTGACTGTGAAGGGACGACCGGGTTCGCTGAACTCTATTCTGGCATCTACTCCGTCCATGACCTTCAGCGGGCTGAGAAGATATGTATAGTTCATTGCACAGCGCTGTGGCTCGCCTTCATACTTGCAGTCGATAACTTCCTTTCCGGCACCTACATCACTCTCATTACAGTAGACTGTAAGCTTGTTCTCGTCGAATTCAAGAATGACTTTCTTATACTTGTTCTCAACCATAAGCGATACTCTCTTGAGGGCATCGCTCAGAAGTGAGATGTTGACAATGCAGAAGCGGCTCTGATGCTCGGGAATGACTCTCTTGTATGCAGGGAAATCATTCTTGATGAGGGAGGATGATATGGTGCAGCTTCCGAACTTCAGGGAAATTGAATTTGCACTGACGTTGATCTCGAAATCACCTTCTCCGACTGCAAGCTTTCTGATGAGATTGAGGAACTTGCTGGGAATGGTCGCCTTCGGGAAATCTGGAATCTCGCTTTCGATTTTCCTGTTGATGTAGGAAAGTCTTCTTCCGTCGGTTCCGACCATGACAAGTCCGCTTCCGTCTTTCTCCAGAAGAGCTCCGTTCATTGCATACTTGGATTCATCGTCGCTGACTGCAAAGATGACCTGGTTGATCATATCAGTGAAGTCTTTCTGAGAAACCTTGAAATATCCGTCTTCATCAGCAAAATCAAGGCTTGGGAATGCCGATGCCTCAATTGTCCTGAGCTTGAATTCGATGGATGTTCCTTCAGGTGAGATCTTGATCTTATCGTCATCGTCCTCGAATACAATATTGGACTCCGGAAGATTCTTTATTATGTTGAGGAATTTGTCACAGACAACAGTTGTGCTTCCGTTGTCTATTCCCTCTACGGCCATCTCTGACACATAGCTCATTTTCTGGTCTGTTGCCTTGAGTGTGAGGTTGTTGCCCTCAAGTACAAGACAGACGTTGGCATATACTGCCATTGTGTTTCTCTGGGATGTGAAGTCAAGTGCGTTGGACAGTTCCTTGAGTATAGCGTTCTTCTGACATACGAATTTCATTTTTCAGACTCCTCTCCAGCTGATTATATATTAATTAAGAATCTACCTAATCATCATAATAATAGCACAGAAAATGTACAAAACATAGCAATTCTTTACTACAGTGCGTTATATATGGGTTTTTTTCTTCGACAAGCTGTTCATAACCTGTCAACAGATGTTCAATGATATAGGCTGTCTGTTCTGTATGCACAGCTTATGAACAGGATTACTTCCTTGATTCGAGTTTGATCTGTGTCTCAAGCTTGTCGATGACTCCGTTGATTTCCTTCTCGCTTGATTTCAGACGGGCTTCCATCTTCTGGACATTGTACATGACTGTGGTATGGTTCTTTCCGTCGAACTCGTTTCCGATTTCGGTTGTGGAGTAATCAGTGAGCTTTCTGCAGAGATACATTGCAATCTGTCTCGGAAGCACTACAGACTGATTCTTGTTCTTGCCCTTTATATCCGATACTGAGACATTGAAATAATTGGCCACGACTCTGAGGATGAGATCTATGGAAATACCGCTTGTATCGTTGTTGGAGCTGATAATGTGCTTCAGCTGTTCCTTTGCAGTCTCAAGGGATATATCCTTGTTAAGCAGCTGGCAGTAGGCAATCAACTTTGTAAGGCATGATTCCAAAGCTCTTACATTGCTTGAGATATTCGACGCAATATAATCCAGGACTTCATCACTGAAAATAACTCCCTTCTCCTGACATTTCTTTCTCAGAATTGCGACTCTTGTCTCATAATTGGGAGGAAGAAGGTCTATATTAAGACCTCTCTCAAACCTTGATCTCAGCCTGTCCGTTATATCCTTGAGTTCCTCTACCGGTCTATCGCAGGTGAATACAATCTGACGCCCCGTGTCGTACAGATCATTGAAGGTATTGAATAACTCGTTCTGTGTCTCTGCCTTTTTCTGAAGGAACTGTATATCATCCATCAAAAGTATCGAAACCTTCCTGTACTTGTTCTTGAACTGCTGTGTCTTCTTTTCTCCGACTGACTGTATGTATTCGTTAGTGAAATTCTCGGCCGTAACATAGACGACTTTCTGTTTGGTATTCTTCTTTATGTAGTTTCCTATGCTTTGGATCAGATGGGTCTTTCCGAGTCCTACGCCTCCATACAGAAGGCACGGGTTGTAGGCTGATCCGGGGTTCTTCGCAATTGCCATACATGCACTGTATGCGAAGTTACTGTTGTCTCCTGGAACAAAGGATTCGAATGTATATGAAGGATTGAACATCATGTCATCGACTGATGGTTTTGAAGTCTTGTTTTTCTGATCCGCAGCTGCAGGTTGATTATTTGATGAAGAAGGAAATGATGTCTCAGTTTTAGGCTTTTCATCTGATTTTTTATCACTATTTAATTTTTGAGCATCTTTTTTAACTTCAAGAATTATTGAATAATTCTGTCCTCCAAGCTCGCTCATTGTGTTTTCAATAAGCTCTTTGAAAGAGGCTTCGAACTTATCCTTGAAGAATGCGGAAGGTACGTAGAGAGTTACTTTTCCATTGTCTTCGCCACCGAAGACCAGACGGGTGAACCATGATGAGAAGTCGCTTTCAGGCAGCGAATCCTTTATCTGAGCTATTGTTGTCTTCCATAATTCATCCATCATATTGATAATCCTCCGGCTTCCGTCTTTGTTCGGTGGTGAAGATAATATTAACTTGGAAGGTGAGCGTTTTCAAGGGTTCTTCGTCAGTTCGAGATGCATGTTTATTCGATAATTTTTGTCCGTACTAATTGAGTCTTCTCATTAAATAATATATATTATTACTGTTTTATTCATTTTAATAAGTAAGAGGAATATTCTTTTATGAACGAAGAAAACATCAAAGAAGAGGAAATGGAAGATCTCGCCCATGTCTCCAACCCGTACACCGGTGAAAACATCCAGGTTCTCAAGGGTCTTGAGGCTGTCAGGGTCAGGCCGGGAATGTACATCGGTTCCACCGGTCCGGACGGGCTGCACCACCTGGTCTATGAGGTAATAGACAACTCCATAGACGAGGCTGTTGCCGGTTACTGTGACACCATCAAGGTCACCATTGACAAGGGAAACTACGTAACGGTCGAAGACAACGGAAGAGGTATTCCCGTAGACATCCACCCCACCGAGGGTATCAGTACCCTTGAGGTTGCTCTCTGCCACCTTCACGCCGGAGGAAAATTCAACGGCGGGGCATACAAGGTGTCCGGAGGACTGCACGGAGTCGGAGTCAGTGTCGTAAACGCACTTTCAGACCATCTGATTGCCACGGTACACAGAGAGCCTGACATGTACATGCAGGAATACCATTTCGGAGAACCGGTGGAGGCTGTCAGAAAAGTCGGAACCACCAACAAGACAGGTACCACGATCAAGTTCCATCCGGACACATCCATCATGGAGACGGATAACTTCAGTTTCGGAGTACTCTGCGAGAGATTCAGGGAACTTGCGTTCCTGAACAAGGGTGTGACTATCACTGCCATCGACAACCGTGAGGAGAATCCCGAGGAGAGAGTCTTCCACTTCGATGGAGGAATCAAGGATTTCGTCACATACATCAATGAGAACAAGAAGATCATCCCCGAAGGAACTGAGCCTATCTACTACTCCGGAGAAAGATCCAATGACAACGGTGCTGCAATCGTGGAATTCGCCCTCCAGTACAACGACAGGTTCGACGAGAATCTCCACTCCTTTGCAAACAACATCAACACCCGTGAAGGCGGAAAACACCTCATCGGTTTTACAAGCGGTCTTGTCGCCTGCTTCAAGAACCAGCTCCAGATTCATCTGAAGGAGCTTGTAGGCAAGAACAAGAACGCCGAGGCTTTCTTCGAGTCGGATGATTTCAAGGAAGGTTTCAATTCCGATGTACGTGAAGGTCTGAGCGCAGTCGTATCGGTCAAGATCACGAACCCGCAGTTCGAGGGTCAGACCAAGATGAAACTCGGCAACTCCTACGTCCAGGGTATCGTCTACAGCTTCGTATACCAGAAGCTGAATGACTATTTTGACGAGCATCCGGACCAGATCATGGTTCTCCTGGAGAAGACGGTCGCCTCCTCCAAGGCAAGAATAGCTGCCAAGAAGGCACGCGAGAACGCCCGTAAAAAGGGTTCTGTCAGTTTGCCCGGTAAACTTGCCCCCTGCACTGAAAAAGACCCAGAAAAGTGCGAAATTTTCATCGTCGAGGGAGATTCTGCAGGTGGAAGCGCCAAGCAGGGCCGTGACAGAAGCATCCAGGCCATCCTTCCTCTTTGGGGAAAGATGCTCAATGTCGAGAAGACAAGGGAAGACAAGGTCGAAGGCAACGACAAGCTCCAGCCCGTCATCGATTCGATCGGTGCAGGACTCGGCGCCAACTTCGACGTGACCAAGGCCCGCTATCACAAGGTCATCATCATGGCCGATGCCGATGTGGACGGATCACATATCAGGACACTTCTTCTGACATTCTTCTTCAGATATATGAGGCCGCTGATCGATGCCGGCTATGTCTATTTCGCCATGCCGCCGCTCTACAAGATCACGATCAAGGGCAAGGATTACTATGCATTCAACGATGAGGATAAGGCTACAATCCTGCGTGATCACAACGAGGACGAGTCCGATTCCAAGAACGTCAAGATCCAGCGTTACAAAGGTCTTGGTGAAATGAACCCGGAGCAGCTTTGGGAGACAACAATGAATCCCGAAACCAGATTCATAGGCAAGGTTCACCTTTCCGATGCCGTTGAGGCAGACCATGTGTTCTCCATGCTCATGGGAGAAGAGGTCGAGCCCAGACGTGTCTTCATTGAACAGAATGCGACCTACGCACAGATCGATGCCTGATGGGAGGAAATGAAATGGAAGAGGAAAAGAAAGACAGAGTACTTGTTTCAGACCTCTCTGAGGAGATGAAGAAAAGCTATCTGGACTACGCAATGAGCGTCATTGTCAGCCGTGCATTGCCGGATGTCCGCGATGGTCTGAAGCCTGTCCACAGGAGAATCCTGTATGATATGTATGATCTGGGCATCAAGTCCACCGGAAGCTTCAAGAAATGCGCCCGTACCGTCGGAGACGTGCTCGGAAAGTTCCATCCGCACGGAGACGCATCGGTCTACGATGCATTGGTAAGGCTTGCGCAGGACTTCTCGATGCGCTATCCGGTCATCAAGCCGCAGGGTAACTTCGGATCTATTGACGGAGACCCACCTGCAGCCTACAGATACACCGAGGCCAAGATGGCACGCATGGGCGAGCTCATGCTCCAGGATATCGACAAGGATACGGTCAATTTCGTACCCAACTTCGATGAATCCCTCAAGGAGCCTGAGGTTCTTCCTGCAGGATTCCCGTTCCTGCTTGCAAACGGAACAAGCGGAATTGCAGTCGGAATGGCTACCAACATGCCGCCTCACAACCTCCGTGAGATTACGGACGCCCTCTGTGCCCTGATTGAGAATCCCGATATCTCGATTCTCGAGCTGATGAACTACATCAAGGGCCCGGACTTCCCCACATACGGAAAGATCTGCGGAACCAAGGGCATCCGCGATGCCTTCGAGACAGGCCGCGGAAAGATCGTCATGCGCGGTGTCTACCACATAGAGGACCATAAGACGCACGAGTCCATCGTGTTCACCGAAATCCCCTATCAGGTCAACAAGGCAGAGCTTGTAAAGCACATAGACGAACTTCGTAAGGACGACGTACTAAAGGATATTTCAGCCATTAGGGATGAGTCAGGCCGCGATGGTATAAGAATAGTGATTGAGCTTAAAAAAGATGCTGTCAGTGAGATAGTAGTCAATCATTTGTTCCAGAATACCGCTCTGCAGACCAACTTCAACGTCAACAACCTGGCCCTTGTGGAAGGTCGTCCGAAGTGCCTGAACCTCAAGCAGATGCTCTACTACTACCTCGAGCACCGCAAGGATGTCACGACCAGAAGGACGCGTTTCGACCTTGCAAAGGCACAGGAAAGGGAGCACATTCTGCTTGGCTTGAAAATCGGTCTCGAGAACATCGACGAGGTCATCGAGATCATCAAGAACGCAGCCAACAACGAAGAGGCATCCCTGAAACTCCAGGCGCGGTTCCTTCTCTCTGACAAGCAGGCAAATGCAATCATCCAGATGAGACTCGGAAGGCTCAGCCACCTCGAGACCCAGCAGATAATCGATGAGCTCAATGAGCTTGAGGTACGCATCGCCTTCTATAAGGAACTTCTTGCGGATGACGTGAAGATGCTTGCGGAAGTCGAGAAGGAAATCAGACAGGTCGGCGAGGAGTACGGTGATGACAGAAGAACATTCATCGACCTTCATGAAGTCGACGGTCTCATGGACAAAGATTTCATCAAGAAGGAAGATGTCGTCGTAGTCATTACAAACAAGGGCTTCGTAAAGAGAGTTCCTGCAGATGAGTACAAGTCACAGGGTCGCGGAGGAAAGGGCGTCAGAGGCGCATCGCTGCGTGATGAGGACTTTGTCGAGCATCTCTTCTCTGCTTTCTCACATGACCACATCCTGTTCATCACGAACCTCGGAAAGGCCTACTGCCTCGAGGTCTGGGAGCTGCCGGAAGGACAGAAGGTCGGCAAGGGCGTTAACATCAAGGCTATTCTTCCCAAGATGGAAGAAGGTGAAAGCATCTCAGCAATAATCGACTTCAAGGACTTCGATGAGAACGAGAGCATTCTGATGGCAACACGCTTCGGCGTAGTGAAGCAGGTAAAGCTCAATGACTTCATCAATGCCCGCAAGAACGGAATCAGGGCAATTGTCCTGGATGAAGGCGATGCACTGATCAAGTGTCTGTTCGTCCATCCCGGCGATGAGGCAATGATCGTATCCAAGAACGGCAAGGGCCTGCGCTTCAGCGTTGATGATGTCAGGGTCATGGGAAGAGTAACTCACGGTGTCAGAGGAATGAATCTGGCAGACGGAGACGAGATCGTAGGCCTTGTAAAGGTCGAGGAAGGAAAGACCATCATCCTCGTAACAGACCAGGGTAAGGGCAAACAGGTCGAATTCGATTACTTCAGAACGCATGGAAGAGGCACTATGGGACAGAAGATCTACAATCTTCCAGATGATGCCTATCTTGTTTCAGCGCAAGGAGTTAATGACGAAAACGACGTTGTCTGCATAACCAAGAAAGGCCAGACAATCCGTACTCATGTAAACGGAATCTCCTCTCAGGGAAGGAATGCCGGAGGCGTAAATGTCTTCAGAATGAAGACCGATGACGACTATATCGTCGCCATGACGGTCACAGATTACCAGGAAGACGAGCCTGAAGAGGCAGAAAACCCCGAAAACACAGAGATATCCGAACTCGGAACGAATATTGAGGCCGAATATACTGAAAATAAAGAGATAGAAAAAGAATGAAAAAAGAGCCATTTTTGGCCACATGATTCTGTTTCTATACACAGTAACACACTCCAAAAACCGCATTCTAGCTATCTGGAATGCGGTTTTTCTATGGTACGGGGAGTTTTCAAAAAATGAACCAAGTAACTCACAGAAATTGAAACGCGGGCATAGAGGCAGCCGGAAAGGCACAGAGGGCATTGTTTTAACAAATCAAAGATCAGGAAGCTTTTGCCGGTCAGATGAAAGCTGTCAACAGAATAAAATAGGAATTAGAAAATCATAAATAAAGATCATCACCAAAAAGCGACCGGATGATAGTGAAAATGTTTCACGTGAAACACTGGCAGTTGAAATGGTTGATTAATGAGCGAATAAAAAGAAAGCCAGGCCGAAGCCTGGCTGAAATGTTTCACGTGAAACACTCATGCATCCTGGAAAGTAAGATCGACAACCTCAATGTTTTCATCAACATTTACTTTAAGCATGCGCTCAACGCCATTTTTAAGTGTAAGAGCTGAGTACATGCAGCCGGCGCAAGCTCCCTGGAGTTTGACAAAGACTTTATTGCCTTCTGTCTTTACATATTCGATATCTCCACCATCGTTTTGAAGTGAAGGTCTGACATAATCGATTGCTTTGATGATTTTTTTCTCCAAATCTTCCATTGTAAGGGCTCTCCTTCTGCAAATAATGTAAAATATGGTGCCAAATAAGTCAATAAAATGATGACTTTCAAAATAATATAGTCTATATTATGAATATGCAGGCGAAAAAAATCATATTTTTGAATCAAAAAGGTGGTGTCGGTAAGACAACCACTGCGGTTAATGTTGGTTCTGCGCTGGCAAGAGAGGGATACAAGGTGCTGCTTGTTGATCTTGATTCTCAGGGAAATCTGTCCAGTGCTGTCTCTGCAGACACTTCAAAACCCGGAATATATGAAATTTTGGCCGGTGAGGCCGATTTATCTGCTGTTCAGACCACTCCTGTTGATGGATTGTTCTGTTTAAGTGGTGGAATTAACATGGCAGGACTGGCAATTGAGCTTGTCGATGAAGATAATCGAGAGTTTTTCCTTAAAAACGCACTTTCTTCATTCGATGGTAAATACGATTATATCTTTGCAGACTGCCCTCCGGCTCTGGATCTTGTCACAATGAATGCTCTTTGTTGGGCAAATTACGTAATAATTCCCATGCAATGTGAATATTTTGCAATGGAAGGCCTTAATTTGCTGCTTAGAACGGTCAATTCTGTGAAAAAGCGTCTTAATCCTGCTCTTGATGTGCTTGGGATTGTATTTACGATGTATTCAAAGCGTGCAAATCTAAATAATGAAGTTGTCGAAGATATTTCAACTTACTTCAAAGATCTTGTTTTTGAGACGAAAATTCCCAGAAATGTACGTTTGAGCGAGGCTCCATCCCATGGATTGCCGATTAATGCGTATGATAACAGCTGTTCTGGTGCAAAAGCCTATGCAGCTCTTGCCAAGGAGGTCATAAGCCGTGCCTATTAATAAAAAACATGGCCTCGGAAGAGGAATTAACTCCCTGATCGATGAATATTCGACTTATGAAGTGAAAAAACTCGAGGAAACCGGATCAAAAGTCTTGGAAATTGATATTTCGAGTATCAGGCCTAATCCGAATCAGCCTAGAAAGGTTTTTGACCCGGATGCACTTATGGAATTGCGGGATTCAATCATTTCCCAGGGTGTGCTTCAGCCGATTCTGGTTGAGGAAATTGCAGAAAATGTCTATGTAATTGTTGCTGGCGAAAGAAGATATCGTGCTGCCAAGATGGCTGGTCTTAAGACCGTTCCTTGCATTGTCCGCAATTTTACTGATCTTCAGAGAATGGAAGTATCTCTTATTGAGAACATCCAGAGAGAGAGCCTGAATCCTGTCGAAGAAGCCAGAGCCTATGCTTATCTCCTTACTCAGTCAGGAATTAAGCAAGATGAGCTCGCAAAAAAAGTCGGAAAAAGCCGCCCTGCCATTGCAAACAGCGTCAGAATCCTCAATCTTCCGGACAAGATGCTTGATGCTTTGGAGAAGGGATATTTTACCTCCGGGCACGCAAGGGCGCTGCTCAGTGTAGAGAATCCTGCAGACCAGGAGATTCTTTTCTCCAAGATCATCGATGAAGATCTCTCTGTAAGACAGGCAGAAACCCTTGCCCAGGACCTCAACAGCGGAAAACGAGCCGTAAACAAGCTTCCTCTTGAGGAAAAACCCGCCAAATCCGACGATAGGGCCCCGGTTCTTGTCCATCTTGAGGAAAAGTTCCTTTCTGCTACCGGTTATAAGGTTGAGATCAAGGGAAAGGTTAAGAACGGAATCATCAAGAAAGGAAAGGTTCTAATTCCGTTTACTTCGGAAGAAGAGCTTGAACAGATCTATCAGATTCTGGCTCCCGGCGATGAACTGTACGAATAATTACTTATAACATAAGGAATTAACTATGAGTTATAAAGATACAGACGGCCTTTATGCCGTGATTGATACACAGAAAGGTGACATCGTTTTGCGCCTTGAATACCAGAAGGTTCCCATGACCGTTGCAAACTTCGTGGGCCTTGTCGAAGGCGAACTGAATATGGAAGATCCCGGAGAGAACTTCTATGAAGGCCTGAATTTCCATAGGGTAATCGATAATTTCATGATTCAGGGTGGTTGTCCCAAGGGGGATGGTACCGGCGGCCCCGGTTATTCCTTCCCTGATGAGTTCGATCCTTCGCTGCGCCATGACGGTCCCGGCGTTCTGAGCATGGCAAATGCCGGTCCCGGAACCAACGGAAGCCAGTTTTTCATCACTCATGTGAAGACTCCGTGGCTGAATGACAAGCATTCTGTCTTCGGACGCGTCGTTGAGGGTCAGGATGTTGTCAATTCCATCCGCCAGGGGGATAAAATCAACACGATCACCATCGAGAGAATCGGTGAGGATGCCAAGAATTTCAAGGTCACCAAGCAGAGTTTCGCAGACCTTGTACAGAGTGCTGCCAAGCGTGCCATGGACCGCAGGAGAGCCGAGATAGAAAAGGTTGAAAAGGAGATTGCCAACCGTTGGCCCAACACCGTGAAAACCCCCAGCGGGCTGCAGTATGTTGTCCTGAAAAAGGGAGACGGAAAAGGTTGCCCGAAGTATGGAAAACCGGTCACGGTCCACTATACGGGAACCCTTCTGGACGGCCGCATGTTCGACTCCTCCGTACATCGCGGACAGCCTGCAACCTTCCAGATCGGACAGGTGATCGAGGGTTGGAACGAGGCGCTCGTCACGATGAGCAAGGGAGAGAAGAGGACTCTTATAATCCCGCCCGAGCTCGGGTACGGAGTGCAGGGATATCCCGGAATCATCCCGCCTAATTCCTACCTGATCTTTGATGTGGAACTACTGGATTTCTGATTTAGTCAGGATGACTGACTAACTTGAAAAACCTGCAACACAATTAGCAAATTCCGCCTTGATGGGCTTGTTGCGATGTTGCAGGTTTCTTTTCATTCGGCCTACAATCAAAGGCAGGAAGAGGGTTTGTAAGGAGGTCTTATCATGAAGGCAAGTACACAGTTTCTCTGTTCCCAATGTGGGTATACCAGTTCCAAATGGTTGGGACGCTGTCCGGAATGCGGATCGTGGAACTCCTTTACAGAAGAGAAGATAGAAGATAAGAAAGCAGTTAGTAAGGATTCCTCACAATATTCATCGAAGGCCTTGTCTGAAGTTCCCTATGATACTGAGTTCCGTTTTGAGAGCGGTATTCCAGAATTGGACCGTGTCCTCGGCGGCGGAATAGTAAGATCGAGCTCGGTGCTTGTGGGCGGAGAACCAGGCATCGGAAAATCAACCCTGTTGCTGCAGGTCGTGGCTGCCTGTTCCGCAAGGCGTAAGGTCCTGTACGTCTCCGGAGAGGAGAGCGCCAGCCAGGTGCGCCAGCGAGCCGAGAGACTCGGTCTCGAGCTGGGCGGAATCAATATCTTCTGTGAGACGAAACTCGAGAAGATAATGAGTGTACTCAAGTCGGAGAAGCCTCAGATTGCAGTCATCGATTCCCTTCAGACCCTGGCTACGGACGAGCTTACTTCCGTTGCCGGATCGGTGACCCAGATCCGCAACTGCTGCATGGAAATCACAGGCCTCTGCAAGGCCATAGGAACCGCCGTTTTCTTCATCGGTCACGTTACCAAGGAAGGAACTCTGGCAGGGCCGAAAATCATCGAGCACATGGTCGATACCGTACTTTATTTCGAGCAGGCTTCGATGGGTGTCAGACTTGTACGTGCTGCCAAGAACCGCTTCGGTTCGGTGGATGAAATCGGCATCTTCACCATGTCCTCCGCAGGCCTCGAGGGAGTCAAGGATCCGGCCAGCTTCTTCATATCGGAAAGAAAAGAAAGCACGCTGCCTCCAGGAATCTCCTACACTGCCATAACAGAGGGCACGAGAACTTTTCTGGTTGAAATCCAGGCCCTCATAGTAGAGGCAAAAAGCGGCTACAGCCGCGTTTATTCCGACAGGATAGATTCTTCCCGGGTTCTGCGTGTCTGCGCGATTCTGGAGCGGCATGCAGGCATCAGGCTGACAGATAAGGATATCTACGTCAATGTGGCCGGCGGCATAAAGGTCAACGAGGTTTCCGTGGAGCTTTCCCTGGCTCTGGCTCTCTGGTCTGCATACAGCGAGACAAACCTTCCGGCCAAGATGGTCAGCTTCGGAGAGCTTTCGCTTGCCGGAGAGGTAAGGCCCGTCAATTACGGCGACAGACGCCTTAAAGCCGCTTCGGACATGGGCTTCGACAAGGCGATGGTTCCTGCAAGCATGAACTTCGAGAAGAACAACGTGCTTCTCAAGCGTTGTCAGAAAATCAGAGACGCATTTATCGTGAAATGAAAAGGCTTCAGCTGAATACCTTGAGCATGATGGGGAACAGTACGAATGTTCCGATGATGCTGCCGAGGCTTGAAGTGAAGAAAATCAGGAAGGCGTGAAGAACGCGGTTCTTGAACCAGCCCTTGAACTTCGAAATATCATCGGAGAGATTCTCGAAATCCTTTACCGCAGGCTTTCTCATGGTAGCCTCGACTATGCCCGTGAACACTCCTACTCCTATTGCCGGATTAAGAACCGCTATCGGCGCCGCAATGGCCGAGACTATCCAGTTCAGGGGATGGGCAAGGGAAAGAATGCTGAAGAGTACTGTCGTGGCGGCGTTCGTGCATGCCCAGATGGTGAAGTACCTGAGGCTCTCGTGGAAGCCGTTGAACACTCCTGCAAGAACGATTATGGCAACCAGGATCACGGGAATGGACCAGCCGATGATCTTTCCAAGCTTGGAAGGCTTTGGAACCTTCAAGATTTCGGATAGGTCGGTCGAGAGCTTTCCGTTCTCAAGTCCTTCCATTGTTCTGATGATTCCGCTTGCATGGCCTGCGCCGATTACCGCAACCTTCCTGTGGCCCGGGGCCTGCATTATGTTAGTGGCAAGATAGCGGTCGCGCTCGTCGATGAGGGCTTCCTTTGCACCGGGGAGCTCCTTGGCCAGCTCGTTCATCATTTCCTGAAGTGTATCAGAGCTCTTGAGTTTCTCCATCTCCTCGGGAGAGAACTCTTCCTTGTCAAAGGCGCTCGAAAGGAGGGTTCCGATCAGCTTGGCCTTGTTCCAGAGGTTGCTCTTGGCCCAGGCGCGCTTGAGGGTTGTGGCGATCTCGCGGTCGCAGAACGAATAGGGGATGCCCTTCTCCTCGGCGATTCTGCTTGCACCGATAATCTCCTCTCCGGGGGCTGATCCCGTCTGGTTTCCCATCTTCTTCTGAAATGATGCCAGAGCGGTATTGGCCAGAACCAGGAAGGTCTTGCCCTCTTTGAAGACCTTGGTCAGGTTCATGTTCGCATAGCTCTGTTCCTTGGTCTTGCTCTCATAGCGGCCCTTGTCCAGCTCCAGGCATATGTGATCCGGCTGTTCGTTTTCTATGACAGAGCGCACCTCATCCACGCTATCCTGGGAGACATGCGCGGTTCCCACGAGAATGATTTCATCCCCGTTGTCCAGGAATATCTTGTTTATGGTGTCGCTGATGTGCTCTGTTCTCACTTTGGCCTCCAAGGGTACATTGAAATATACAATCTATGTGAGAAGTATTCAACAATGCTTCGTTCCCCATTATATTAAAAACGTGACTACGGATCGTACTTGCGAAGGCATCAGCTATACACTCAAGCGAAACAGGAGACAGAGAAACCTCAGACTGCACATATCTTCCGAGGGCAAGGTCATAGTAAGCGCGCCTTATTTTGCCTCAATCTCCGAGATCGATGCCTTTGTGTCCGGAAGCTCCGACTGGATAGCCAGACATACGGGAAAAGTGTCGTTTCATGACTATGAGACGGGGGATTTCGTTCCTTATCTCGGTAGAAAGATGACTCTTTTGGTTATAGAAGGAAAAGTAGCCCGATACGATATTGTTGACGATAAAATTATCATAACTTCCAAGAATCAAGACATCAAGAAGATCAAGGAAATCATCAGAAAACTATATGTCGAAACAGTGGAGAAAGTCCTGAAAGAGCGCGTTCCCTTCTGGTGCAGGACTATCGGCGTCGATGTTCCCGAGTTCGGTGTAAACCGGGCAAAAGGCAAGTGGGGGGTCTGCTATCCGCAGGAGAAGCGCCTTTATCTGAGCTACATGTGCGCGACCTTACCGGAGGACCTGATGGACATGACGGTCCTCCATGAAGTCTGCCATCTGAGATTCAGAGGACACGGAAGGGACTTCTGGAATCTCATGAAAGCCAACATGGGAGACCTTGATGAAAGAAAAACCAGACTTAGTGAGATCACCAAGTCCGGCTGGACATACAATATCGTCTGATTTATCTGATTATCGAAAGCAGGTGTCTCATGAACGCATAGACTCTCTCGGAGGAGCTGATGGACAGACGCTCCGCGGTGGAGTGGATGTCATACATCTGAGGACCTATGGAAACACTGTCCATGCCCGGACATCTGCTGTTGATTACGCTGCATTCAAGGCCTGCATGGATTGCAGTTACAACCGGCTTCTTGCCAGTCTGCTGTTCATATGCCTGGGCGCAGAATTTTGCAAGAGCCGAATCGGGATCCGGGGTCCAAGCAGGATAGCCGTCTCCGATGGTGCAGTCGATTCCGAAGCTCTCGAAACCGACCTTGATCTTGTTGACCAGATAGTATTTCGCGCTGTCGATGTTGCTTCTGACGCTTACCTGCAGGTCAAGATGTCCTTCGTTCAGTCTTACGATGGCCAGGTTGTCGGAAGTCTCGACGATGCCCGGTATGGCCTTGCTCATTGTGAAAACTCCATGCGGACAGGCAAACAGGGCCTTGATCACCAGCAGGGAGGTCTCTGCATCAAGGGCCTTGTCAAAACGTTTTGCGCCATGGTGAGAGCATTTCTTTTCCAGGGTGAAGCCGGGCTCCTCTATCTTGTTCTCTTCCCTGATCTCTTCGAATGTCTCTACCAGTTTCCCTACGACGTCGTGCTTGATGTTCTCCGGAACGCAAATAGAGCAGCTTGCGCTGAAGGGGATTACATTCCGTTTTGTTCCGCCGTTGAAGGCCGCCAGCATGAACGGAACTCCCGTTTCCTCTATTGAAAGGAGCATCCTGGAAAGCGCACAGATTGCATTCAGATGCTGCTGGTGGATTTCTCCGCCGCTGTGGCCGCCCTTGAGGCCGGAGACGCCGATTTCCAGAGTGTCCCAATCTGCGGGAACATCCTCCGTTTCATAGGAGGCCTTGCCCACCAGGTCTATCCCGCCTGCACAGCCGATGAAGATAATACCTTCATCCTCGCTGTCCAGGTTGATCATCTTCTTGCTTCTGATGAGGCTTCCGTCCAGCCCGTATGCTCCGTTCATTCCGGTTTCCTCGGAGAAGGTGAAAAGCGCCTCCAGGGGACCGTGTACGCAATGGCGGTCAGTAAACAGCGCCATGGTCATGGCAACGCCTATTCCGTCGTCTCCGCCCAGGCTTGTGTCCTTGGCCTTGAGGAAGTCTCCGTCCTGATATACTTCGATCGGATCCTTGAGAAAATCATGGGTGCTTTCCGGAGTTCTTACGCATACCATATCCATGTGTGACTGAAGAGCCACATAGGGGATATCTTCAAAGCCGGGGGTAGCCTCTGCTCTGATTATGATGTTTCCCACGGAGTCCCTGATTGCCTCGAATCCGTTTTCCCTAGCCCAGGAAAGAAGGTACTGCCTCATGCCCTCCTCATTTCCGGACTCTCTTGGAATCTTGCAGATTTCCCTGAAGTACTCGAACATGTTCATATATTGCTCCTATAGAATTTTTATATAACTTTGCTAGTTTTTCACTATTATTTCTTATAAACAAACTTTCCGCAGACAAAAACTTCCGTTGCATTGAAGTCTTCATCGAAGACCGCTATGTCAGCCAGTTTTCCCTTTGCCAATGCTCCGATTTCCCCGAAGCCGTATACCGCAGCAGGGTTCTCGGTTGCCATGCGGACCGCCTGAGCCCTGTCTCCTGTCCAGCAGACGACATTTCTGACTGCCGCATTCAGAGTGAGGGCCGATCCGCAGAGGACAGACGGATCGCGCTCCATCACGAACGCGCCTCTTTCCCCGAGGACAACGGGATCTCCGTTGGCAATGTAGTGTCCGGGGCCGAGTGCCGTGGGCTTGAGGCTGTCCGTAATCAGAACCACCTTGTCCTGCGGTTTTGTCTTTATCAGGAATGAAACCAGATCCCTGTGGACATGGACTCCGTCGGCAATCAGTTCGCAATGCATAATGTCATGGAAGAGCGCACAGCCTGCGACCCCCGGATTCTTGTGGTCCATACGGCTCATTGCGTTGAAGGTATGGGTTGCATGTCGGATTCCCAAATTCATGCCCCTGACCGCCTGATTGTAAGTTGCGTCCGTGTGCCCCATCAGAAGGACGACTTTCTGCTTCTCGGCAAGATTCGTTATTTCCTCAAGTCCGGGAAGCTCCGGAGCAATTGTCATTGCCTTGACATGTCCTTCGCCTGCCTGGATGAGGCGCAGGAACGTTGAAGCATCGGGCTGTATGAGGGCCTTGGGGTCCTGGGCGCCGCATTTCTTCGGATTCAGAAAAGGTCCTTCGAGGTTTATTCCCAGGATTCTGGCTCCGCTTTCCTTTCCCATGGCCTTCACGGCTTCCTTCGTTTCCCTTTCCATCTTGTCGGCACTGCCGGCATAGAGGGTGGGGAAGAAACCCGTTACTCCGAACTGAGCAAGTTTCTCGGACATTCCTAGGGCGCTCTGCATTGTACAGTCATCCGGGCCGAATCCGCCTATACCATGGATGTGGGTATCAATCAGGCCAGGAGTTACCAGACGGCCGTTTGCATCCAGAGTCTCGCATTCACCGTATTTTGATCTGTCGAAATCGGCCATATTGAAGACATCTGCTATGCGTCCGTCCTCGTTGATGAACAGTCCGCTCCGGTCTCTGACTGTTCCTGCAGACACCAGAGTTGCATTGATTATCAATCTTTTCTTGCAATCGGCTTTCATGGTTCTTAGTCTACTTGTGCAAAAGAACCTTTGCAAGGTCTGTCCGTCCTGCCTTCTTCAGCGCTTCGAGCACCAGGGGACGGTTTTCGCTTTTGTTGAACTGCAGCAATGCTCTCTGGAGATTGGCATCCCTTCCCCGTGGGATATAGACCTCACGGAAGTTCTCTCCGGGACGGGGGTCCAGACCTGTGTAATACATTGTGGTGGATACCGTGGACGGAGTGGGGTAGAACTCCTGTACCTGGTCAGGGACAAAGCCGTTCTTCTTCAGGTAGAGGGCAAGCTCTATTGCACTTTCAAGCGTTGAGCCCGGATGTGCCGCAATCAGGTAGGGGATGATGAACTGCTTCTTGCCCTGCCTGCAGTTCTCTTCGAAGTAAGTCTCCCTGAATCTGTCATAGACTTCCACGGGACTCTTTCCCATGCAGTAAAGCACTTCATCGCAGATATGCTCCGGGGCAACCTTCAGCTGTCCGCTGACGTGGTTCTCCACAAGCTTCTGCAGAAAGAGAGAGCGGGTTTTCTCGTCCGTGCAGAGCATCAGGTAATCGAAGCGGATGCCGCTTCTGATGAAAACCTTCTTAACTCCGGGGACGGCGGCCACGGCTGCAAGTTTTTCAAGGTAAATCCTGTGCGAATCGCGGACGTTGGGGCAGGGCTCTGGAAACAGACACTGCCTGTGCGCACACGGTCCGGTCTTCAGCTGCTTCTCGCATGCGGGGCACTGGAAGTTCGCGGTCGGTCCGCCGAGGTCGTTGATGTAGCCCTTGAAGTCCCTGTGCTTTGTAAGCAGCTTTGCTTCCTTTACAAGTGATGCGGTGCTTCTGGTCTGGATGATGCGGCCCTGATGATTCGTGATCGCGCAGAACGAGCAGCCCCCGAAACAACCGCGGTTGCTGGTGATGGAGAACTGGACTTCCTTGATTGCTGGAATTCCGCCGTCCTTGTCATATATCGGGTGGCAGAGTCTTTGGAAGGGAAGCTCATAAATGGAATCGAACTCTGCTTCAGTTAATGGCCTAACCGGAGGGTTCTGAACAACAATTCTTCCATTGCATGACTGTATGAGACATCGTTTTTCAAATGGGTTCTCGTGCAGCAGCTGAAGGTTGAAGGCTTTTGCATAGGCCTTCTGTCCTTTTGGATCAGGCTTGTTGGAGGCTTTGTCCCGCAGGGAAACCTCCTCGAAGGAGGGAAGTTCGATGACTTCGAACGGTCCTATTTCCGAACGCTCTTTTTCAGCTACGCTGTAGCAGGTGCCGGGGATGTCCCTGATTTCCCTAACGGGTATTCCTTCCTTGAGTCTCCGTGCGATTTCCAGTACCTGCAGTTCTCCCATTCCGAAGACCAGAAGGTCGGCCTTAGAGTCCAGGAGGATGGATTTCTTCACAAGATCCTGCCAGTAGTCGTAGTGTGCAAGGCGTCTGAGAGAGGCTTCCAGGCCTCCGATGATAACGGGCACTCCGGGGAAAGCCTGCCTTGCAAGGTTGCTGTACACGATCGTCGGCCTGTCTGGTCTGTATCCCGCCTTGCCGTCCGGAGAATAATAGTCCTCGCTCCGTTTCTTTCTTGTGCTGGTATAGTGGGCAACCATGGAATCTATGTTTCCGCCGGCAATCATCGTGCACAGCCGCGGCTTGCCCATGGCCTTGAATGACTCTGCGCTTCGCCAGTCCGGCTGCGCCAGGATCCCCACGCGGTAGCCTGCATGCTCCAGAAGCCTTCCCAGAAGGGCGGCGGCAAAAGAAGGGTGATCAACATAGGCATCACCCGAGACAAACAGGATGTCCAGTTCATTCCATCCTCGTTGCTGCATATCGGATCTGGAGATGGGAAGAAACAGTTTTTCCGAAGCGTTCTGCATACATGAGATTGTAATTGGTTTGGCCTCGACTAACAATCCTGAAAGGCCCGTTTTGTCTGTTTCAAAGCTGTTTCAAGAAAACCGCAAGCGCACAAATCCAATAGTACTAAATAATTTTACAAAAAACTTTGACGTTTTCTAAAATCTGTAGTATGATAACAACACCCAATATCGGTATCGTATGATATTGGGGTTTTTTTTGGGAGCACTAATGAACCGCGATTCAATTCCATCGGTACATTTCTATGATCAGGATTTCGTAGACCTCTATGACAGATCCTGGGTCTGGATTGATGAATACTGGAAGCAGGGGACGGAGCAGAACGGCTTTGCCGGCAATTACGTTTCCTATGCAGACCAGAAGACCATCAATCTGTTCAATTGTTGTCTTTCCGCTCTCTTTTTGAACTACAGTAACCAGACATATTCCCCGTTCGACATGATCGACTTCTTCTACTCCAAGCAGGAGGAGAACGGAGCCATCCGCTGTGATTACAGCGTCGAGGACGGAAGCGTAGTCGTCTCCGAAGACAATCCGGAGGGAGTGACCTTCCCGATGTTCGCCTATGTCGAATATCTGTTCTACCATAAAATCGGAAACAAGAAGCGCCTGAAGGATATCGTGCCCGTTCTGGAGAACTACTTCACTTGGCTGAAAGACACCTTCCAGAAAGAAAACGTGCTGTTCTCCGTCCCGGCATCTGCCTGCCTGACAGGCAATATCCCGAGGGAAAACGTCTGCTATCCGGTTGATTTCAACACCGTCGTTGCTCTAAATGCCTTCTATCTCTCGGAGATCGGAGACATCCTCAACGACAAGGAACTGAGCTTCAAATACAAGAGACTCTACTTCTCGCTCAAGACCAGAATCAATAACCTGATGTGGGATCCGGAGACCAAATTCTACTATGATCTCGACAAATCGGAGAACCGTATCCCGCTGAAGATCATCGGTGCATACTGGACCATGCTGGCAGAGATCCCCAACGACGAGCGAGCCTCGTTCATGATCGAGTACCTCAAGGATCCGCAGTATTTCGGTACGGACAATCCGTTCCCGAGCGTCAGCGCAGATTCCGACTGCTACAAGGAAAACGCCGAAGGCTATTGCTCGGCTGTCGTGCCTTCCAATGTCTATGCCGTAGTCAAGGGACTTGAGAAGTACGGAGAGTATGTCTTTGCCCGCGAGTGTGCCATCAGACACATGTATTTCATCCTCGATACCCTTCATCCGGAAGGGGACAAGCCCGGTGATGTCTGGGAAGCCTATCTTCCGAACAGGGAAGGCGTACCCGCTTCCGACGGAGAGTTCCCCAGAAAGCGTTTTCTGCCGCAGGCATGCCTTGTGACCATCACCCTGATGATCGAGGACATCATCGGTCTCAATGTTTCGCTTCCAAGAAAGACCGTAGACTGGACCGTTCCGAATCTCGAGGTCATGGGAATCGAGAAGCTTTCCCTCAAGCGCAATCTGATAACAATCCTGAGCAACAAGAATACCAGAGGTTGGGAAATCCGCCTGGAGAGCGAGAAGCTCTACTATTTCACAATCGAGATTCTCGATGAAAAGAAGAAAAAGACACTGCCGATTCCAAGCGGCAAGTGCTCCATGCTCATTGACAAACTGTAATGTCCTGGTTCGGTAAAATACTCGGCGGCACAATAGGTTTTTTTCTCGGTGGTCCTTTGGGAATGATTGCGGGTGCAGTCTTCGGCCACATGATCGACAAGAGTAACGACCTGCAGAACGGGGAAGGCTCTGGCGAGCAGGGCTACAGCCGCCGTTTCGGCGATTCGGATCGCTACTATTTCTTCAATACCGGCTACAACAGGTCCCAGATGGTCTTCTTTGTCGGCGCATTCTCGATGCTTGCCAAGCTGGCTTCGGCAGACGGTCAGGTTTCCGACGGCGCCAGACGCAAGGTCAATGAATTCATGGTCAACGACCTGAGCCTCTCCGGTCAGAGCTACCAGTATGCCCAGAGCATATTCGAGCAGGCTCTTAACCAGAACTCCACATTCGAGAACCTTGCCGACCAGTTCTACGAGAACTTCAGAGGTACGCCGCAGATTCTCAATCTGATGGTGGATATCTTCTATCGCGTGGCCATGGTGGACGGAAGGATGTCTTCCAACGAGGAGCGTCTGATAGACTATGCCGTTCGCGCCTTCCGCATCCCGGAGTCCATCCACGACAGTATCCGCCGCAAATACAACGTAAAGGGCTCATCCAAGGCCTATGCGACATTGGGTCTTACGGAAAGCGCCACCGAAGCCGAAATCAAGAAGGCCTACCGCAAGCTGATTCTCGAATACCACCCCGATACCATAGCTGCAAAGGGCATGGCGGACGAATTCAAGGAGTACGCCACAAAGCGGTTCCGGGAAGTTCAGGAAGCCTACGAGTCAATCTGCAGGGAACGCAATATCAAATAAACAGAACCATACCGACGATGTCAGAACTGTATGCGGCCGCGGAAAGAGCGTGTCAGTGTTGTCCTGTCCGCATATTCCAGATCTCCGCCGATGGGCAAGCCCGAGGCCAGGCGCGTGAGGGACAGGCCTTCGCGGTCCTTCAGTATGTGCCGGATATAGAGGGCTGTGGTGTCACCTTCTTCCGTGGGGTTTGTGGCAATTATGATTTCCTTGAAAGATCCCTCGTTGATTCTCTGGATCAGTTTGTCAAAGCTGAGGTTCTCCGGTCCCACGCCGTTGAGCGGATTGATTGCACCGCCCAGAACATGGAACAGCCCGTTGTATGCGCCGCTTGCCTGGATTGTAATCACATCCTGCGGCTGCTCCACGATGCAGAGCTGGGTCCTGTCCCTCATTGCATCCGAGCATACCGGGCAGATTTCGGTTTCCGAGAATGATCCGCAGATTGAACAGGGGCGGATCCGGTCCTTGATTTCCGCAATGCTCTTGGCAAGAAGCTCGTTGTAGTCCTTTGATGTGTTGATCAGGGAGAAGGCGATGCGCGATGCGCTCTTGGGTCCCACCCCGGGGAGGCGGGAAAGAAGTTTCGAGAGATTTTCAAGTGCTGTCATAGTCCAAGTCCGTACTGGGCCATTGTCTGCCCGGCTTCCTCCTGAATGCGGTCCTTAACGTTTTTGATTGCGGTATTGACCGCACTGGTCACCATGACTTCCAGAAGCTGAGCATTCTCCGCCTTGGCAAACTCGGGATCGATTGTAATGCTTTCTATTTCCATGTTGCCGTTTGCAACGGCCTGAACCATATTGCCGCCGGCATAGCCCGTGCAGCGAATGGTGGCTATCTTTGCCTTCATGGCCTCGGCCTGGCTCTTTATCTCGTTCATGTTCTTGAACAGTTCAAAAGGATTCATCAGCGTTCCTCCCTTCCGTCGAAGCAGAGAAGAATATCGCTTATGAGGTTCTTCTGCTCATCGTTCATCTTGGAAATCGGAGCCGAGGTAAGCTCCGCAGTGTCCTCCGGGACTTCTGCTTCGGATGCATTCTCCACGGTTTCCTGTTCCGGCTCTTCTGCGGGAGCCTGTGCAGCAGGCTCGGGTTCCGCCGGGGTTTCGATCGGCTCTTCCTTTACAGCGGGAGGTGCTTCCTGGACTGGGATTTCAGCCTTCGACTCTGAATAGCTGGATATGACGTTTACCTCGTATCCGGCTTTTTTGCTGACTTTCTCTTTTGTCTCTTCAAGGCTTCTAATGGCCATCTTGTGGTAAAATCTATCATCAAACACCAAAACCAGGCCATCATCAGTGTTTCTGACTTCCTTTGTTCCGACAGGAAGGATATCCTTCAGGGCCTCGAGCGTAAGCTCGGTCTTGGGAGCTTCGGGTTCTTCTTTGACCGGCTCCGGAGCAGGGGTCGGTTTCTCTTCTTTTTCAGCAACCTCGGGCTGTGCTGCAGGTTGTGGCGCAGGAGCAGAAGGAGCTTCCGGCTGAACCGTTTTCTGGTCTGCCAGGATAGGATTCAGAGGGGAAATCGTACCGTTGATGAGATCGTTCTTGAGTCTTGCAAGCTGCTCTATGATGCTGGCGGTTGAAGCCACATAGCGCAGTTTGGAGAGCTTGGACATCGCCAGTTCCAGCTCGAAACGGGGATTCAGCGAGTATCTGATGTCCCGGTAGAGGTTGAGGAACATATCCAGAGCAGCCTCGAGCTGCTCCTCATTGAATGCATTCTGGATCTCTGCAGGGAAGCTCTGGACCTGTTCTCCCAGGACGTTCTCGCTTCTGACGCCCTTTTTGATGAGAAGCAGGGAGCGGAAATAGTCGGAGAAGTCCTTGATGATCTGCTCGATGCTGACTCCGCGGGCAAGAAGCGCATGGACCTTATCCAAAGAGGAGCTCTGGTTCTTTGCCAGGACATCTTTCATGATATCGTTTATGCGGTCGATTCCCACAAGTCCGAGCTTTTCGCGAATCTGCGCAAGCGTGATCTTGCCGTTGGAGAATGCGACTACCTGATCGAACAGGGTGTAGGCGTCTCTCATGGAGCCTGTAGCTTCCTTTGCAATCCAGAAGAGTGCGTCGGAATCGGCCTCTATGCCCATCTCGGAAGCTGCCTGCTCAAGAAGGCCTTTTATGGTTTCAAGAGGGATGAGCTGGAAGTTGAATTGCTGGCAGCGGCTCCGGATGGTTGCCGGGACCTTCTGGGTCTCTGTTGTGGCAAAGATGAAGACCACGTACTCCGGCGGCTCCTCTATGGTTTTGAGAAGTGCATTGAAGGCGCTCTGGCTGAGCATGTGGACTTCGTCGATTATGTAGATCTTGTAGCGCGAGGAGGTTGGCGGGAACATGACCTCTTCCTTTATCACGCGCACATCGTTGACTCCGGTGTTGCTGGCTCCGTCTATCTCTATGACGTCAAGGCTGCTGCCCTTTGCAATCCCGCGGCAGTTGTCGCATTCGTCGCATGGCTCGGCCGTGGGGCCGTGAACGCAGTTGAGGGCCTTTGCAAGAAGCCTTGCGCTGGTGGTCTTTCCGACACCCCGCGGACCGCTGAACAGATAGGCATGGGCGATGCGGCCCTGTTCTATGGCGTTTCTAAGTGTTGAGACGACGAATTCCTGACCGACGAGATCCTCGAATCTCTGTGGTCTTTTCCTGGTAGCGGTAACTTCGTAAGCCATACTGCAATGATAACAAATAATAACATTCTAGACCACAATAATAATTCGATTGACCGCACTCTAAAGCGGTGCGATAATTAACTTCGCGTGCGCAGAGATAACAAAGAATGCGCATATGTAACGGTTCAATATGACCCTAGGGGTCAAGAGGAGGAATTATGAAGAAACTTTCAGTTCTGCTGCTCGTTCTCGTAGTGGCAATCGCTGGTGTTTTCGCACAGGCTGCTCAGGAAACAGCCGCAGAGACAAAGGTCGAGGGATTCGACTCAGCTCTCATCAAGGCCGCTCAGGCAGAGGGTGAGCTCGTTGTCTACGGTTCCTGCGAGGAGCAGTATCTTTCAGCTGTCTGCGAGAATTTCGAGAAGCTGTTCGGCATCAAGACAACCTATCAGCGCCTTTCAACAGGTGAGGTTCAGGCCAAGATCGAGGAAGAGAAGGGCAATCCTTCCGCCGATGTCTTCTTCGGCGGCACGACAGATCCGTACAACATGCTCGCTTCCGAGGGTCTTCTCGAGAGATATGACGCAGCAAACGCAGCACACATCACAAAGAGCGTTTACAAGCACAAGGACAACCTCTGGTACGGTATCTACACCGGTATCCTTGGCTTCATGTACAACATCGACGAGCTCCAGAGACGCGGCATCGAGCCCCCGAAGGACTTCCCCGATCTGCTCAAGCCCGAGTTCAAGGGTCTTGTCTGGCTGTCAAACTACAACACTGCAGGAACAGCAAAGCTTGTCATCAACACCGTCATCCAGAAGTACGGTCATGACCAGGGAATCCAGTACCTCGTGGATCTGGACAAGAACATCGAGGTCTACACAAAGTCCGGTTCCGGTCCTTCCAAGAACGTCGGAACAGGTGAGTGTGTCGTTGGAATCGGCTTCCTGCACGATGGCATCTATCAGATCGTAGACAACGGCTATGCCAACATCGGCCTTGTCATCCCGTCAAGCGGAACAACCTGCGAGATCGGTGCTACAGCCATCTTCAAGGGTGCAAAGCACACCAATGCAGCAAAGCTCTGGATCGAATATGCTCTGTCTCCGAACTGCGTCAACCTCGCCAAGGAGAACGGATCCTATCAGTTCCTGGTTCTCGACAACGCCGAGCAGCCCCAGATTGCATACGAGTTCGGTCTTGATCCGAGCAACGTCATCGACTACGACTTCGACGATGCAACTGCAAATACCAAGAAGTACATCGAAGAGGTCATGACTGCTCTTGCCAACGCCGGCGCAGCAACAGGCGACACAACAAGATTCCAGACCAAGTAAGGTCTGCGTTTCATCAGCAGCAATGAGGATGGTGGTCTATCCGAGCCGCCATCCTCTTTTTGATATCGACATCCTTTGTGGAGGAATAAATGGCAAGCGCTCAAAGTGCCAGACTGGATAAGAAGAAACTGTTGGCTGACCCGATAATGGTCACGACCATCATCCTTCTCATCGCTTTCCTGACCCTCTTCATCCTGTATCCCCTGGCTATCCTTCTCGTGGACAGCGTAGTGGGGGACGGAGGTTTTTCCTTCTCCGTCTTCAAGAGGGTCTTCAAGATACCGACATTCACGACAGCCATAACCAACACCCTGAAGGTGGGCTTCGTTGTCGGAATATTCGCTACAGCAGTCGGACTGCTGTTCGCCTACGTTGAAATCTATGTGAGGATAAACAAGTTCGCGGGAGGACTCTTCAAGGTGGTTTCCATGCTGCCCGTCGTCTCTCCTCCGTTTGTCCTTTCACTTTCGGTTATAATGCTCTTCGGCAAATCGGGACTGATTACCAGATACCTGTTCAAGATCTATGACAACAGCGTCTATGGATTCTGGGGTATTGTCGTCGTTCAGTCCCTGACGTTCTTCCCTGTCTGTTACATGATGTTCCGGGGACTTCTGAAGAATATCGACCCGTCTTTGGAGGAGGCTGCCAGAGACATGGGTGCTTCACGTATGAAGGTCTTCACAAGCGTGACGCTGCCCCTGCTGCTTCCCGGTATCGGAAACGCCTTCCTGGTGACGTTCATCGAGTCCATCGCGGATTTCGCCAACCCGATGATCATCGGAGGTTCCTACGATACTTTGGCCACCACCATCTATCTGCAGATCACCGGTGCCTACGACAAGGCCGGAGCCTCCGCAATGGCAGTGGTGCTTCTGTGCATCACGCTGGCCATGTTCGCCGTCCAGAAGTATGTGCTTGAGAAGAAGTCCACAGCCACCCTGACGGGAAAGGCCTCCAGGGCAAGGATGCTCATCGAGGACAAGAGCGTCAGAATCCCGCTTACCACCATCTGCAGCCTCGGTGCATTGTTCGTCATTCTCATGTACATCTGCGTGCCCATCGGAGCTCTGTTCCCCACTTGGGGGTACAAGTTCTTCCCGTTCACGTTCAAGTGGTTCAACCAGGTATTCACCAAGTACAAGGGGTTCAAGGCATTCAAGGACTCCTTTGTCCTGTCCTTCATCTCAGCTCCGATTACGGCTCTGCTTTCGATGATAATCTCCTACCTGGTAGTCAAGCGGAAATTCAAGGCCAAGGGCTTCATAGAGGCCGTCTCCATGCTGGCAATGGCTGTTCCCGGAACCGTTCTCGGCGTCGGATACATCAGGGGTTTCAGCGGCGGAATCTTCCGCACGGGCTTCATGCAGGGTCTTTACGGAACCGGCGCAATCCTGGTGATCGTCTTCATCATCAGATCCCTGCCTACCGGAACAAGAAGCGGAATAGCCGCCCTGAGGCAGATAGACAAATCAATCGAGGAGAGTGCCTACGATATGGGCGCCGACAGCTTCAAGGTGTTTACCACGGTAACGCTGCCGCTGATCAAGGACTCGTTCCTCAGCGGACTTGTCACTGCATTCGTGCGTAGCATCACCGCAATTTCCGCAATCATTCTTCTGGTCACTCCGAGCTACCTGCTCATCACGGTCCAGATCAACGAGTTCGCGGAGAAGGGCGCCTACGGACTTGCATGTGCATTCGCTTCGATTCTCATTCTCATCACATACGGTGCTGTTCTCATCATGAACACCATCATCAAACATTTCGGTACCAGCCGGGCAATCAAGGAGGTTGACTGATGGCTAAGGAAAAGAAAGGCGTTCGCCTTGAACATATTTCAAAAATCTACAAGGACCCGAAGACCGGAAAGGATTTCTATGCGGTCAAGGATACATCCCTGAACATCGAACCCGGTACCTTCGTGACCCTTCTGGGTCCGTCGGGATGCGGAAAGACTACCACGCTCAGGATGATTGCAGGTTTCGAGAGCCCGGACGAGGGTGAAATCTATCTCGGAAACGAGGCCATCAACGAGCTGACCCCCAACAAGCGCGATACCGCAATGGTCTTCCAGAGCTATGCCCTTCTGCCGCACTACAACATCTTCGACAATGTTGCCTACGGACTCAAGCTGCGCAAGTTCCCCAAGGACGTCATCAAGGAGAAGGTCACCAGAATACTGGAATTGGTCGAACTTTCCGGAATGGAATCCAGAATGACAAACCAGCTTTCAGGCGGACAGCAGCAGAGAGTCGCACTAGCCAGAGCCCTGGTCATCGAGCCGTCCGTTCTGCTTTTCGACGAGCCGCTTTCGAACCTCGACGCCAAGCTGCGTGTCCAGATGAGAACCGAAATCAGGCGCATCCAGCAGGAAGTCGGAATTACGGCAATCTATGTCACGCATGACCAGAGCGAGGCCATGGCAATCTCAGACAAGATCATCATCATGGACAAGGGTGTCGTCGCACAGATGGGAACCCCGCAGGAGATTTACTATCACCCCGTGAACGAGTTCGTCGCAGACTTCATCGGTGAAGCCAACTTCCTCCGCGGACCGATGGTCGGACGTGAGGGCAAGTATGCCGTTCTTGAGGTCGAGGGCAACAGGACCTGTGTCGAATACTCGGACAAGATGAAGGAAGGGGAGACCTATACGATGGTTCTTCGTCCCGAGGCTGCAACTCTGGCCGACGAGGGATCCCTACCGTGCCGTGTCGTGCTTTCCTGCTTCATGGGCAGTTATCAGAACTACCACGTCATGGTAGGAAACACCCTGGTTAAGCTCGAGGAGAAAAACCCCAAGAACAAGAAGATCTACAACGTCGGAGACGAATGCTTCCTGAAGTTCGAGGCGGAATCGGTACACGTCCTTTAGTTACATTTCATCATTGATGAAAGGGACGGCTTTGAAGTATTATTGAATCAACGATACAGACAGGAGTTTCCATGAAGATAGTAGAAATCAAGATCACCAATTCCGATGATTGTCTGAGAGCTCTGCAGGCTACCGAGAAAGAGTGTGGCGAGAGCGGACTGAACCAGAAAGCCAACCTCAGGCTCAGGCTTCTGGCAGAAGAGCTCATGGGCATGATTCAGAATCTTTCGGGTTACATCGATGCGTTGTACTGGGTCGACAGACAGGGCAATACATTTACCCTTCATCTGAAGGCAGAGGTCATCATGAACAAGGAAGTCAGGGAGCTGCTTCTTTCCACTGCAACGTCCGGAAAGAACTCTGCAGCCAAGGGCTTTATGGGAAAACTCAGGGAGATGATCGCAAGCGTGATGATTCCGAGCGCCCAGGGTCCGTCTGTTCTGTCCGGTCTTTCCCTCGGAATGATGAGCGCCGGCAGTCCTGTCGGTGAGAATGCAGGGATGAGTTCCTATATCTGGTCCCTGAACAACTACAAGGAAAAGATCGAAGAAAGCGAAGAGGCCGAGGATCTCGAGAGATCCATCGTGGCCAGCCTGGCAGACGAAGTTCTTGTGAGCATCGTCGGATCCAAGGTTCAGATCGATATCATCAAGGCATTCTGATAAAAGGGGAAGGAGTAGAAAAATGACAATCAATAAAGACCTCAAGGGTACCGAACTTACTATTTCACTGGAAGGAAGGCTGGACACCATCACAGCTCCCGAACTGGAGAAGGAGCTCAATGCTTCTCTGAACGGAATTCAGGCTCTCTCGTTCGATTTCGACAAGCTCGAGTATATCTCATCCGCAGGACTCCGTGTTCTTCTCGCAGCCCAGAAGTGCATGAACAAGCAGGGCACGATGGTTGTCAGGAACGTCAATGAGACCATCTCGGAGATCTTCGAGGTTACAGGCTTCAACGATATCCTGACAATTCAGTAATATCTGATAAAATCAAATAAAGCTGACAAGTGCGTCTATCATTTCGATAGGCTGTTACTGTCAGCTTTTTTGTTGTATGGGCAAAAAAAGAGGGACAAATCACCTGCGTCTCTCTGACTAACCACTTACCGTTGCTACCTCCCGGTCCTGGCGGGGTTGGGTGGCGCCAGCAGCGCAGAATCTGTCCCAGACGGAGAGACGGGGATTCGAACCCCGGAAGGCTTTTGACCTTACACGACTTCCAATCGTGCACCTTCGACCACTCGGACATCTCTCCAAATAACAGAATGACTATACCAAAAACCTCGATTGACTTCAAGTGTCTGGTTCAGCGTCCTCGGGAATCCGAACCCAGTATCGAAGCGACTTCTTCAAATGAAGAATCGCCGACAAGTCCGAAGTCCTTCTCCTTATAGTTCCACAGTGCCCTTCCGATCGCGTATTTGTCAAAGGCCTGATTGATATCCTTCAGCCAGAGCTTCTTGGAATTGTTGTCGGCCTTGTCTATCACCCCGTATTCTCCGCAGTACAGAGCAACATTATCCTTCTCCGCCTTGGCGACCGCAGGCTCGAAGATTCTCTCGAAGAATCCGACACCCATCTCGGACAGGCCGTCCATGAAGACAGCCCCGTCGGTATCCCTGTAGATCTCCCTATGCTTCTGCCTGTACTCCTCCACGGACTTGGGATAGCCGATTCTGAAATCCAGAGGCATCTGTTCCTGCCAATAGGCTCCCTGGTGGGTGAAGACTATGGGTTCGTAGCAGTGGAAGTTGTAGACAATCTTCGGGTCAACGGGAACATCAAGCCAGGCAACCGTCATGACGCTGTTGTAGAACACCCCGCCTACTACGATGTAGCTTTCCGGAGCAATTGATCTGATGAGCTTTATGTACTTTCTGAGGATTCCGTTCCAGGCATCCTTTACCTCAAAAAGGACAACCTCGTTCAGGGGTTCGAAGGCCACCTGGTCCGGATAGCCTTTGAACCGATCTGCTATCTTTTCCCAAAGCGAGAAGAATCTTTTCTGAAGGACTTCGTCATAGAAGAACTTTCTCCTGTCCATATCCTTCTTGAGGGGGTCGAAGGAGTATCCGAAGCATTCATGAAGATCGATGAGCATGTTCAGCCCGTGTTTTTCGCACCACAGCCTGCAGTTGTCCAGATAGCGGAACCCGCTTTCCATGGCATTGCCCTGTTCGTCTTCCAGCACGTTGTAGTCTACCGGAACCCTGACATGGTCAAAGCCCAACGAAGCGATGTCTTCTATGTCCTTCTCGGTGATGAAAGAATTGAAATGGTTCACATCATATTCCTTGAACTGTGAAATCCATCCGCCGAGATTTACGCCTCTCCTGAATCCTTCAAAACTTCTCATGATATGTTTCCTCCGGAAAGTGATTTTAGAATGTAGCTTCGTCCGGGTTGCGCTGCGCAGTTATTCCCAGAGCTGCAAAGTCAATCTCTGCTATAGCCTTGCAATCCTCTTCTGACAGGGAAAAATCAAACACCTGCGCATTCTGAGCTATTCTTTCTGCATTGACGCTCTTCGGCAGTGGGATTGCTCCCTGCTGCATGCTCCAGCGGACACAGATCTGGGAAATGGGTCTGCCGTACTTCTCGGAGAGGTCTTTCAGAACCTCGCTTCTGAATGTTCCGCCCGTCCCCAGCGGACTGTAGCCTTCAACTGCTATAGCATGGGCCTTGCAGTATTTCACGAGTTCTGTCTGTGCAATGCCCGGGCAGATTTTGATCTGGTTGACCATCGGAGCAACGACGGCACTCTCCAGAAGTTTCTCGATATGCCTCTCGAAGAAATTTGAAAGACCGATAGCCCTGATCTTGCCGGCCCGGTAGGCCTCTTCCATTGCCTTCCATGCACCTGCATTCGCCTCTGCCCAATTTGCCCTGAAGGCAAGCGGATTGGGCCAGTGGATCAGATAGAGATCCAGATACTCAAGACCCAGGGCCGACAGTGATTTTTCGATTGCCGCCTTGGCTGCCTCATAACCATGATCCCTGTTATGGAGTTTCGTGGCTATGAATAGTTCGGAACGTTTGACTTCCCCAGTCTTGAGAAAATCATTGATTGCCCTTCCGACGCTTTCTTCATTGCCGTAGGCTGTTGCCGTATCGATGTGTCTGTATCCGCACTTCAGGGCGGAGAGAACGGAGTTGTATGCCACATCTCCGTCTGGTGTCTGCCATGTACCGAATCCGACGCACGGAATTTCGATCCCGTTTGAAAGCGTGTAGGTTGATGCTAGAGATTTCGGTTCAGATTTCTGCATTGTTTTTCTCCCTGTTTTTTAATTCTAGCAGTTGTTCCAGCAGGCTGCTAGATTGTTTTGGGTGCGTTTATCACGATAAACCTCCAAAGTCGCTTCTGGTCTTCCTCGGTTGCATATTGGATTCCGATGCGGGGTGTCTCCTTCAATTCAGGCTTGAAGGAATCGTCCTCGAGCCAGATCTTGTCCGAATCTAGAAATGAAATTCCGTTGAACGAGCGGTCTATGCCTAGAAGCTTTGTAAGTCTTCCGGGTCCCGAGGCTCCGTCAACGCCTCTGATCAGGACGGCCTGAGGATGGTTTTCCTCTCCGGTGACGATGTTGAGCATGTTATGCATCCCGTAGCAGAGATAGACATAGGCTACGCCGCCTTGTCTGTACATGACATCGGTACGGGCGGTTCTTCCCCTATGGGCATGACAGGCGCTGTCTTCCTCTCCCATATAGCACTCGGTTTCGGTGATTCTCCTGCGCAGAACAGAGCCGTCAGTCTGACGCACGCAGAGTATCTTGCCGCAGATTGCCCTTGCGGCTTCGTATGCATCCTGCAGATAGAATGATAGTTCCTTCTTCATTTGCCGATATCCCGTCTCTTAAAACTATACATGTCTTTTCAGGTTTCTGGCTAGGAGCTATCTTTGCTGGCCGACCGAATGTGGAATTGTTATATTATCCCAGAGGAGTAAAGGAATATGTTCTTTTGGATGATGTCTCCAATTTTAACTTATAGGTGGATTCTGATAGCCGCAGCTGTATTTCCGGCTATTTTTCTTCTGATAAAGGTATATAGAGCCGATAAGATCGAAAGGGAATCTCCCTATCTGATCGGCCGCTTGGTGATCGGCGGAATCATCGCCACGTTCTTTGCCCTGATAAGCGAGAGACTCTTCGGAGCACTGTTGTCCGCAATGGTTCCGACGACTTCTCCGTCCTACAACGTGATTCTCTATTTCGGAGTGGTGGCAATTTCCGAGGAGCTCTCCAAGTTCCTGCTTCTGAAGAGACGTACTTGGAACAATTCGGAGTTCAATTGTCTCTATGACGGTGTGGTCTATGCGACAGCCGTTTCTCTTGGCTTCGCACTGTGGGAGAACATCTCCTATGTGACCATGTACGGCTTTTCCGTTGCACTGGTCAGGGCGGTTACCGCCGTACCCGGACATGCCTGTTTCGGAGTCTTCATGGGCGTTTTCTACTCGCTTGCAAAGAGCAATGACTATTTGGGAAACAGACAGCAGAGCGGCTTCTTCAACGCTCTGGCGGTTGTTGTCCCCGTTCTGCTGCACGGTGCCTACGACTATCTGGCCTCGATGGACGGACAGGACTTCAGCTGGACATTCATCATCTTTGTCCTTGCCCTGTTTGCGGTGGCCTTCCTTCTTGTGAATAGGATGTCCAAAAACGACCATTACCTTTCTCGTCCATGGCGGCAGTATAGATGATTGAAGCTCCTCTGTTTAACATCCGCTGAACGTGCTAACATATCAACGGAAAACGGAGGCTCATCATGGGACTTGATAAGAAATATGCTAAGTTTGCGGCAAACAAAGCCATTGAACTTCTGAACATCGACAGCCCGACAGGCTTCACGAAGAAGGCTGCAGCCTGGGTTCTTGATGCATTTCGAGGCCTTGGTTTCAAGGCAGAGCTGACAAACAAGGGTGCTGTTCTCGTTGATCTGGGAGGAAAGGAGTCCGAAAGTGGAGCTGTACTGTTTGCAGCCCATGCCGATACCCTCGGTGCCGTGATTGCAGAGATCAAGGGAAACGGAAGACTCAGACTCTCCAATATCGGAGGCCTTCAGGCCTGCAATACCGAGGCCGAAAACGTCAATGTCTACAGCAGAAGCGGTGAAGTCTATGAAGGAACCATCCAACTTATAAATGCTTCTTCTCATGTCAACAAGGATCTGGGGACTACGGTTCGTGATTTCAACACCGTTGAAGTCGTGCTGGACGAGGATGTGAAAAGCGCCGCCGATGTGCGCAAGCTCGGCCTTGAGGTCGGAGATTTCGTCTGTCCGTTCCCGAGAGCCCATATCACCAAGTCCGGTTACATCAAGAGCCGCTATCTTGATGACAAGCTTTCCGTGGGAATCCTTCTGGGTGTGGCAAAGTACATCAAGGACAACTCGATAGAACTTCAGAGAAGGGTATACTGCCTGATCACCGTCTATGAGGAGGTCGGCCACGGCGGAAGCACCTCGATTCCCTCCGATGTCAGAGAAGCCATCAGTGTGGACATGGGCTGCGTGGGGTCCGGTCTTCAGTGTACCGAGCGCCAGGCCTCGATCTGTGTGAAGGATTCCGGCGGACCTTATGACTATGATGTCACCGATGCCCTGGTCAAGGCCGCACAGAAGGAGAAGGCCGATTATGCCCTGGATGTCTATCCGTTCTACGGTTCGGATGTCGAAGCCTCCCTGAGGGCCGGATATGACATCAGACACGGTCTGATAGGTCCGGGTGTCTATGCCAGCCACGGCTACGAGAGAAGCCATATCGACGGAGTTTTCAATACCATGAAGGTCATCAAGGGCTATCTTGGCATCTGATTTGCTCTTGATGGTTCGGATATCGGGATTATAATTAAAACATCAAACCGGCAGGTCCAGCTCTGCCTTTGCTTAGGAGTCACAAATGAAAAAGAATAAGATCTTTGCATTGGTTATCCTTGCTCTCAGCATCGTCACCCTTTCAAGCTGCATGCTGCTTTTTTCTCAGACAGAAGAGCCGAGGTATGAGATAGCAGGTAACTGGCGAAGAACTGCAGGCGAGTGGGGTGCGACCATCACATACTACCTCAAGGCAGACGGAACCTACAGCTATTCGAATAACCAGAACGGGGATCTGGACTCCGGTGAGTATTCTGTTGACTGGAGCAATCACACAATCAACACGAACCACAAGATGAACCACTCTTTGGACAAGAGCCTTTCCTTCAGCTTCAAAGGGCCGGACACGCTGGTAATCGATTCCTACGAGTATTCCAGAATCAAATAGCATCTATTCCTACATTATTTAGTAAATAGGTTCGAAAACGTGGAGGGAAAACAATGAGAAAAATAACCATTTTGATTCTTGTGACATTATTGGCATTGGGCTCAGTCCTGATCTCATGCAAGCAGGATCCGGCATCACCCGGAGATGATCCAGTAAAACCTGCCGTAACAGAGTATAAGATCACCTTCGATGCAAACGGAGGAGAGGGTACGATGGCTTCCCTGGTTGTGAAGGTCGGTGAAAAGGCAGTTCTTTCACGTGGAACATTCACAAAGGGCGAGGAGCAGTTCACCGGATGGAACACAAAGGCTGATTACACCGGTGACATCTATACAGACGAGGATTCCTTCACTCCCGAATCAGACCTCACACTATATGCCCAGTGGGTCCCGGCAAACACATTTGCAGTGGAAGAGGGCGGAGTGCTCAAGAAAGGGACCGGATTCAAGGCTTATAAGCTTCCGCTTAAACTTGCATTTCCGAAATATATCGGAGACGTGGAAGTGAAATCCATCATAGACAGGCCTGATTATAGTAGCGGTGAGTTCAGGCTCGATAGCGTGAAGGAGATAGCTCTTCCGGATTCTATGACAAAACTAGGAAAATATGCCTTCGTGTATAGCAACTTCTCGAAGGTCACTCTGCCTGACGCTCTGGAAGAAATCAGCATTGATGCATTTTACTGCTGCCGCAGATTATCCGATGTTTCATTCCCGGACACACTTGAAACCATATGTGCAGGTGCTTTCACCGGATGTTGCTCCCTAGAGGAGATTGAGCTACCTTCATCTCTCAAATCAATTGGAAGCAGTGCTTTCTCTCAGTGCTATCTGCTTGAATCTGTTGTAATCCCCGAGTCTGTGACTTCAATCGGAACTTATGCTTTTTCAAGTTGTGAGCGACTGACTGAAATGGTGATTCCTTCCTCAATCACTATAGTGCCGACTCATCTGTTCTATTGTTGTTCCAACCTTGAAACCGTAGAGTTCAAAGGCCAGATAACTGAAATCGGGACTTGTGGTTTCTTTAGTTGTGCATCGTTGAAAACCCTTGTCCTCACTGGGGATGTGACTAGCATAGGGGCAAGTGCTTTCCAAGGATGTTCGTCCTTGCCTTCATTGACATTTACTGCCACGACACCTCCCACTCTTGTCAATTGGAATGCTTTCGACAAGACTGAATTCCCGATTTATGTTCCTGCAGCTTCCGTCGATACCTACAAGGCCGCGGAGAACTGGAGCACATACGCAGACAGAATCCAGGCTGCACCCTGACATCATTTGATTGTCGATGACTGAGATTCGTAAGAGGCTGTCGCATAGCGATGGCCTCTTTTATTTTCTTGAGAGCAATTGACTGGGAAAAAAGACTTTTGGGTTTTCTTGGGTATGGGTTATACCGCTTTTCCGCTAAAACAAGAAAAAACCCTTGCATGTAAAACTACACAGCAAGGGTTTGTTCGAGGCTGGGAAGATTCGAACTTCTGACCCTCAGATCCGCAATCTGATGCTCTATCCAGCTGAGCTACAACCTCATTTTGTTTGAGTGACGAGGACTTGCCCCTTCACTCAATGCTCTATTAAAAACACAACGCCACTGGTTTCCCAATGGCTTTGCGCGATTCGGAGTGACGGGGATTTGAACCCCGGATACCGTTACCAGTATACTTCCTTAGCAGGGAAGCGCCTTCGACCGCTCGGCCATCGCTCCAACTATTGGTCCATTGTGGTTGTGGGATACGGCTGGATCAGAATCCGGCCTGCTGAACCCCACGGCCCCAATGTTACCAAGGACGGATGGAGAGGGATTCGAACCCCCGGAGGCTTGCACCTCAACGGTTTTCAAGACCGCCGCCTTCGACCACTCGGCCATCCATCCAATAGCCTTTAAAACATAATGATAGTTCTATTCTTTGTCAATAGATGTTCTAAGAGCTTTACAGCGTTTGACACGAAGGCAAAATATGGTGATAATGCACAACGTTGGAGCGATGTCCGAGTGGTCGAAGGAGCCAGACTCGAAATCTGGTGTGGGGCTCGTCCTCACCTAGGGTTCGAATCCCTATCACTCCGAAAAGCAAAAGGGATCAGAAGCAATTCTGGTCCCTTTGCTTTTATCTGGGGGGCACGTGGGATTCGAAGGTGCCCTTCTACAAAAACAGGAAAAAGGTAGAAATTGGTAGAAATTTAGGGATGAAGTTTCTACCGAAACAAGGAAGCCCCAATGTTTTTGTAGAAAGTCCTGTTTGAAAAAGCAAAAAATTCAGCCAATTTGAATGGTATCGGCCTTTTTTGTAGAAAAAGATTCTACCAATTACGAAAAAACCCGTAATTTGGTAGAAAGCCTATCACTTCCTTTTCTTTCTCAGGTCCAGTCCAAACAGTCCGTGACGGTTGCAGTATGCGTAGATGCGTTCAACCCGGTTGATCTTGAAGCGCGTGGCTGCATCCCCCTCCGGATAGAGTTTCGTAAACTGGACTGTCTGGTCAGATACCGCTGCAAGGAAAGAGATGTAGTGGGTCTTTGTCATCGGATGGTCCACGGTGACGTAGTATTCGTCCTCGATGATCTCAATGCCTATGGGGTGCTCACAATCATCTTCTTCCGCCTCCAGTGGGGGTAGTGTGATGCCACAGCAGCTCATGACAGCCTCGCCTGTGGCCTGTATGGCATTTCCGCAGACCGGGCAGACGTAGAATTTGCATTTCTTCATGTCGGAGGACCTGTTCTTGTTTGTTATGTCCACACCCGTAAGCAGTTCGACCACGGAAATACCGAGGGCCTTTGCAAGGGGCTCTATCAGCCCGATATCCGGGAAGCCTCTACCGGTTTCCCACTTGCTGATTGCCTTGCTGCTGACACAGACTCTTTCTGCCAGCTCCTCCTGGGTAAGTTGTTTGTTCTCCCTGAGCTTCTTTATCAGGGATCCAGTTACATAGTTATCCATATTCATCTCCGTTTTCGGCATCAGCGTAGCAGACGGGTTGTTGTATGGCAACCTACGTTTCGTGGAGTTCAACAGGCGAAGAAGAAAAGGGCTGTCATTTCCGGCAGCCCTTGGGTTGTTGAATTATCTGCTGTTACTTTTTGTCATAACCGAGGATGAATCTGACGGTCAGTGCATCGACAGGTTTGTCTCCGAGCTCTGCGCCGAACTCCTGCCAGCCGTACGAAACATCAAGCTGTGCGAACTTGAGCCAAATTCCGGTTCCGATGGATAGGAAGCCGCGGTTTACTCCTGCTCTGAGCTGGATGAAGTCTGTCAGGTTGAGTTCAGTACCGAAATTAATATGCAGAAGGATATCGCTTGCCCTGAAGGATTCGGAGCCGAAGCTCTTGCACAGATCGAACATGTCGATGAAATCAAGCGTTACGACAGGCTTGAAGAAGCCGAGCTCAGGAGCGAATGCAACACCGAAGTTCAGTGTCCATGGGGTCCTGACTTCGAAAGCTACGGAGTCCTTCTTTTCGGGAGCATCTTCCGGAGCCTCCTTGTTAAACATATAGCCGGTACCGGTGTAGCTCTTCATGTGATAGATTCCATTGATGTTATTGGCTGTCGCGGCAATTGTGAACGTATCATCGAAGAGACCGAGCGTCACGCCGAGGTCGAAAGGCAGTGCCCATCCTCCCATTACGGGAGTATCCCACATGAGAGGCGTGGTGATATCTTCGCCGCTGGAGAGAAGGGAAAGGATCTTGCTGGCGCCAATTCCCTTGTAGTAAGCCTTGAGTACTCCGTGCAGGGAGGCTCCTGCAGAAAGCGAAAGGGTGTCCGTGTCGATGAACTTGAAGCCTAATCCGACTGTCTGTGTGATGTTTATCTCGGGAATGAGGGTCTGGCTTGTGATGTTGCTGCCCGAATTCAGGGAGTGCAGTTTGATCTGGACATTCGTTCCGAATCCGACGGAACCGATTCTTGCGGAGAATCCGAGGTCAACTTTTGCCGCAAGGTTGTGACCCGAACCGAGATTGTCGAGAATCTTGACCATGTATTTCGTTTTCTCTTCATCGGAGGCTTCGCCCTTGATCAGCTTGTTGAAAATATCCACGGCCTCGGGATCCGAAACAAGTTTCTCCAGATTGTAGAAGGTGAATGAGAAAGAGGGGAAATCAAGCCTGAATCCCTTTCCCTGAATGGAAGCGGGATTGGTGAAGAAGCTGTCAAGTCTCTCGGGCTTGGCAAGGCCGCTCTGTCCCATGGAATCGTACCATGTCATTGTGGGACTGAATGTGAAATCGATATCGTCATAGGTGACGACAGGTTCGTTTTCGGCAAAAGCAAAGGCACATGCAGTCAGAATCAGAAGAAGTGCAATCGTCAGTTTTTTCATTATTCATCCTCCTCTCCGAAGCCGAACAGACTGCCGGAAGATACTTTGAGAAGGTATGACACCTTGTGCTCTTCACTTGCCGGAACTTTGGCAAGAGAGAGAAGGGTTTCATGCCATTCGGCATCCGTAAGAATCACGACTGCGGTTCCGACAAACCTCATGAAATCCCCGGGAAGCGCCTTCACGGCATCTCCGAGATCGGCAATCTTGTCTTTGCCTTTTTCCGGGTCGAGGATCTCGGAGACCTGGAAGGTAATCGCAAGAACCATGAACATCATGTCATTTTCACGTGCTGCTTCAAGAGCCGCATTCATGGCTTCCTGCAGGCTTTCATCCGTATAATTGAAAGGTTCAGCCTTGAGATAGCCCCTGATAAGGGTTTCCCTCTCTGCCCTTATTGCTGCAATCTCCTCTTCCGTGCGGGATTCAGTATCATAAGTGGGATTGGACGGAATGGCATATTCACCGTTTTTTTCCTGACTCATGGCATCCGCCACGGCAAGGATTATCTGAATCGAAACCTCATTATCGTTCAGGTACTCCTCAAGTTCCTCGTCGCTTCTGGGGAATTCCGGATCCGTTTTCTGCTTGTCCTCAACGGCCTTGTCTTCGTAGATTTTGTTCAGCTCATCCCTCAGGATATCTTCCAGAAGTTCATCATCTGAATACTGTCTGGTTGAGGGGAAAGAGAAATCCTTTAGTGCGTCGAAGTTCAGCCCGAAAGCCAACAGAGCCGCATCGGAGAATTTCTTCAATGCCTCCTGCATTGCTTCATCGTCGAAATTCTTGCTCGGATCGGAGAGATTCGTGAGCTTATCATAGTTGGTCGGCGAAATCATTGCACCGAGGGTCTCTCCGATTATGTCATTGCCGATGATGTTGTCAAGTTCGATAAAGTTCCATGAGATGATGTACTTTATCAGGTCTTCAACATCCAGACCGTGGCTGAAGCTGGTTTTCAGAATCGCATCGTAGTCATTGACGGAAGTTGCGTTTCTGATGTACTTCAGCGAAATCATCTCATAGGCGGCTCTCAGGGTTTTTGCCTGGAAAATGAAGGAATTGTAACGGAGCTGGCTGAACTTTCCGTCGGTACAGACAAACTTCACGAGATTAGTAACCATGTGCTGGAAGAATTGTTCGTCATCGTCTCCGGCAGCCTTGGACCCTACGCTTCCGAGGATGTTCTGAAGGGTAAGATTGTCAAGCAGATCCATGCTTCCGAGTCCCGAGACAATGAGAAGCGCATCGAGAGCTTCCTGTCCCTGATCGGCGATGTTTTCAATGCTGTCATCATCCAGATTGGTGATGACTTTTGCCATTTCGTTGAGGATTGCCACCGTAGCGACTTCTGCTTTTGTGGGATTGGGTGAAACACTGGTTTCCACCGATTCGAGGGCGCTCTTGATAACGTTTGCAACCGTCTTCTGGTTTCCGTCTTCGAGAGTTGCGATCTTTGCCGCAAGGGCTGCCTTTGTTTCCGTGACGCTTGCTGCAAGCTGCGCATCCGTTGTTCCGGCCGACTCCTGAAGGCTCTCCCTGAGAGCATCGGTTTTCTGCTTGGACTGCTTGATGCCGTCGAGCAACTTCATGATATCTGCGGCTTTGTTGATATTGACATTTCCGTCACTGTCGACCGAGCTGTCAACGGCGCCGGAAGCCTTGTTTACATCAGCCATATTGGCTCTGATTCCATAGATGTTGTTGCCCATCTTCTTCATGTTCGCACCCATTTTGGACGAAAGGTCCTGAGAACATGCCGTAAGACCGATGATCATGACAACTACAAAAAGTCCCAGAAGAATTTTCTTCACGTTTTCCTCCTGTCGGAGCCCGGGCTCCGAGAAACGAATCCAATAAACCTATTATCCCCATATATTCGGTTTATGTAAATGAATATCTAAACTATAAAACAATCGCCATCCGAGAAGTTACACCGGACAGCGAAAGGATAGTAAACATCCGTTCTCTTATGCCAGAACGGCTCTGACGGCCAGATGGCTGTCATGGACAAAGGAGTCCGTAGGCTCGCTTCCGGCGCTGTCGGTATAGAACCCGGTTATGGCAAAGCCCTTTAGTGTAAGCAATCCCAGAATTGAATCCAGGGTGTGCGAGAACTCAAGGGTATCGTTTTCAGACAACCTGGAGGCGAGGGCCTTTTCCGAGAGGCTTTTGGAATGGGAGAAGGGGATTGTGTATCTGACCTTGAGCTTTCTGTCTTGTATGCGCTCGTCGAAGGTGTAGAGGATGGGGTTCGCCGTGCCGAAGATGAAGACTCCGCCGCTTCTTAGGACGCGCTTGACTTCGGTGTACAGTTTTTCCAGGTCATCGATGAAATTCATTGCCTGGGGCATGATGACGGCTTTGAAACTGTTGTCTTCAAACGGCATTTCAAGTACGTTGGCCCGCACCAGGGTGGCTTTGAGGCCATACTTTTCAAGGGCGGCTCTATCCTGACTGATCTGGCTGTCCGAGATGTCCAGCGTGGTGACGTTTGCTCCGTATGCCGCAAGAATAGGGGTCTGCTGGCCTCCGCCTGAACATGCAAGGAGGACCTCCTGCCCCTTGAGATCGGAGATCCAGGTCAGGGGAACAGCCTTGAACGGGGTGACCCAGATTTCGGGATTGCCCTCACGTGCTTTCCGGATCTGCTCGTCCTTGACCATGAGCGTCCAGAAGTTGCCTAAAGAGGCTTCGTTGTTCCAGGCCTTGCGGTTGGCTTCGTAGATGTCCATTCAGTGCCTGCGGATCAGAAGCACGCTCAGGTCGTTGACGTTGGTGCCCGTTGCGCCGGTGAAGATAAGCCCATCAGATTTCTGCAGGGCGTGGTAGGCATCGTTGTCCGATAGGACGGCCTTGATGTCCAGACCCTGGGCTTTGAGCGCTTGATTTGTATCCTGGTCACAGTATCCGCCGGCAGCGTCGGTCGGGCCATCGGTTCCGTCGGATCCTACCGAGAAAACACAGGTCTCCCTGCAGTTGTCGATACTGTCGGCGGCAGAGAGGGCAATCTCCTGGTTGCGGCCGCCGAGGCCATGGCCGGTAAGGTGTACGACGGTTTCTCCTCCGGCAATGAAGGCCAGAGACTTTCTGCTGTCCTGATGGTCCCGGGCAATCGATGCCAGAAATGATCCGGCTTCTCGGGCTTCGCATTCAAGGCTGGCACTTAAAAAGACGGGGGTGTAGCCGAGCTGCGCGGCAGTCTCTTCTGCGGCCTTGCAGAGCTGCTTCACGCTTCCCGTGACATAGGTGGTGACATTATCCAGGGTCTTGGGAGTTTCCTGCCTGAGAAGAGCCTGTGCCTTGTCTGACAGCTGAAGGTTGTATCGTGAGGCAATCTCCATGGCTTGGTCGCATGTCGAGCTGTCAGGGTAGGCAGGGCCGGAGGCAATCATGTCCAGCGGATCTCCGATGATGTCGGAAAGGACGATGGTGTATACGTGGGCAGGGCTGCAGAGCTGTGCAAAACGGCCTCCCTTGACTGCTGAAAGGCGCTTTCTGATCGTGTTCATCTCCACTATGCTTGCTCCGCACTTGAGAAGCTGTTTCGTTATGCTCTGGTTTTCCGATTCATCGATCAGCGGCTTCTCGAAGAGGGCGGAACCTCCGCCGGAAAGCAAAAAGAGGACGCTGTCCTTGTCTGTCAGATTGCTTACCGCTTCTATGGCCTTTCCTGTTGCCTCGTAGCTGTTTTTGTCCGAGACGGGGTGTCCGGCTTCGTAGATTTCAAGATTTCCGATTGCACCCTTGCTGTGGTCATATTTTGTGACAACCACGCCGCGGTCGACTCTGCCGCCGATTTCATCCCAGGCTGCCTTGGCCATCTGCCAGGCGGCTTTGCCTGTGGCAACGAGTATCAGCCGTCCTCCTTCCGGGAAGGAGATTTCCTTGAGAGCCTTCTTCACTGCGGTATCCGGAAGAGCTGCGTGTATTGCTGCTTCGATTATTCTGTCGGCGTCCTGTCTGAGTGTCTGCATGCGGGCCTCCTGGGTTCTATTCTAAAGTATTATCACGCTTTTTTTAAGACCGGTTTTCCTAATCAGAAAGATACCTGGCGTTTGCCGTTTGATAGGTCCGAAATCCTGGAGACAAGGTTTTCCTTCTCGGAAACCGGAATCTGGCCGCTGATTGTTATCTCCGTGCCGAAGTCCTCCTTTACGGAGTCGGCGTTGACCGAGCTCAGGATTCGCTTTGTGTTCTCGTACATGTCATAGCCGATGGTTATGGAGAAGGGGGTCTTCTCCACCAGTTCTTCCGTCTCTATCCCGTCAAGGACCAGCTTGGTACTGTCGCCATAGGCTTTGACAAGGCCTCCGGTGCCCAGAAGGGTGCCTCCGAAATATCTGATGATCAGGACGATGATGTTTGTGATCCCCGATCCCTTGAGGACTTCGAGCGCAGGGCGCCCTGCGGTGTTCTTGGGCTCGTGGTCATCTGAAAAGGAGAACTGGTTTCCCATTACCGCCGCATGGACAACGTGGGTGGCATCGGGGTACATCGCCCTTGTTTCCTCCACGATTCTCTTAACCTCGGCAGGGTCGTTGCAGGTTCTGGCAATGGAGATGAAGCGGGATTTCTTTACTATGAGTTCTGCCTTGCGCTCTTGCCTAAGTACCTTCATTCCACTGCCGTCCTGATTCTGATTCTAACTGCTTACCAGTTGTACGAAAAGATGTTTTCGCAGACGTCCATGCTTGATCTGTCCAGTTTCTTTGCCGCCGCACTGAGGTCGGAAAGTTCCGAAGAGCTGAGTTTCAGGTTCTCTCTCAGGTTCTGCTCAAGCTGGTCCGTGTTCCGGGCTCCAAGGATAATGATGTCCGAATTTGTATTCCCTGTCCATATTCTGGCAACATCTGTGTTTGTCAGGCCATTGTTTTCTGCTGTCCGGGCAACCAAGTCAAGAAGGTCGTGATAGGCTTTCAGACACTTTTCGTTGAAGCAGAATAACTTGGATCTTCCGTCCCGGAGATCTTGTGCGTTGCGGTATTTGCCGCTCAGAAGGCCCATTCCCGTAGGGCTGTAGGCTGCAAGTTCCATATTGTTTTCCCTGCAGAAGGCAAGTGTCTCATCAAGCTCTCTGGTCCAGAGAAGGGAGACCGGTCTCTGTATGCGGTCGATCTTCAGGCCGGATCGGACAAACTGCCTGAGGTCCTTCAGCGGAATGTTGCAGACCCCGAGCTTTCCGATCAGCTTCTTTTTCTTCAGATAATCCATCTTCCTGAGGAAATCCAAATTATCGAACCCGCTTCTTGGCCAGTGCAGGTAGAGGCAATCTATGGTCAGAGGTTTCAGACGCTCGAGGCTGATTTCCAGAAGCTCTTCGGGGCTCTTGGAGCTGGGCATTATCTTGGTATCGACCGTAAACGAAAGGTCCGGGAAGCGGCGAAGGATCTTGGCAAGCGTCTGCTCCGAGCGGCCCTTTCCGTAGCTTTGGGCGGTATCGAAACACCGCATCCCGAGTCTGACGGCTCTTGAGATCACGTTTTCGCTGTCACGGAGGCTCTGGTCTGTCCAGAATCCGTCGGACGGAGCTGTCTGCCAGGTGCCCAGATAGGTTCTCATGGGGAGCATTATAACTTGTAAACTGATACTTGTTAATGGTAAGCTATCGAGTACAAGGAGACTTAAAATGAACATTGCATCATACATTGACCATACCGTTCTGGCTGCCAATGCTACCCAGGAAAAGATTGAGAAACTCTGTGCGGAGGCCAAGGAGTGGAAGTTCGCAAGCGTCTGCGTCAATACCTGCTGGACCAGGTTCTGCGCCGAGCAGCTCAAGGGCACCGGCGTGAACGTCTGCGTGGTAGTCGGATTCCCCCTCGGAGCCATGTGCACCAAGGCCAAGGCCTATGAAGCTGCCTGTGCAGTCGCAGACGGTGCCGACGAGGTAGACATGGTCATCAACATCGGATGGCTCAAGGACGGCAAGAACGATCTGGTTGAGAACGATATCCGTGAGGTCAAGAAGGCCTGCGGCGACAAGCACCTGAAGGTCATCATCGAAGCCTGCCTCCTCACAGACGAGGAGAAGGTCCGCGCCTGCGAGCTTTCAGTCAAAGCCGGTGCAGATTTCGTCAAGACATCAACCGGATTCTCCACAGGCGGAGCCAAGGCAGAGGATGTTGCACTGATGAGAAAGACAGTCGGTTCCAAGGTCGGCGTCAAGGCTGCCGGCGGAATCAGAACATATGAGGATGCCCTCAAGATGATCGAAGCCGGAGCAAACCGCCTCGGTTGCAGCGCAGGTATTGCCATCGTCACGGCGGCCAAGTAAGCATGAGTCCGCTGGGAGCAATCAATTCAAGCGAAGATTTCCTCAAGAGTCTGGGCTTTCCCACGTTGGAAGTCCACCAGACCTTCACGCACTTCGATTTCACGCGTCCGGGGCGCAGGGTTCTTCTGATAGGGCCCATGGGCTCCGGAAAGACGGAGTTCGCCGCCAAGGTCTGGCGCGATGCCTCCGTGGCCATGAAGAAGAGCGATACCGTCAAGGCCCTCACCAGTACCGGTGATGTGGACAGGCGCAATGTGTTCTTCATCAGAAGCCAGATAGACGGAGCCAGATTCACCGAATATCCGGAGGATGCAATGGCTTTCCGCAGCGGCTATATCCGTTGCGGAGAGAACATCGCACGTATCCGCGATTCCTTCGACTTCGAGAAGGTTATTGAGGACAATCCCACCGTAGGAACCTACATAATCGATGAGGCATCGTTCTTTGATGAGAGGCTGGCCTATGTGATCCGCAACCAGAGTCTCGAGCGCGGGGTGATGTTCATCTTCCCGACGCTGATTCTCAACTTCAGGCGCGACATCTTCAATTCCACTGCACGTCTGATGCTGGATATCGCCACAGATGTCATTCCGCTTACGGCCTACTGCGAGCATGCGGATTGCATAAAGGATGCTTTCTACACGTACCGCTACTACACGGTGGACGGCAAGGAGTGTCCGGCGCTGTATTTCGATCCGCTGATCGTAGTCGGAGGTGACAGCACCAAGACCGGTTCGGAGACTCCCAACTACGCCTCCAGATGCGACGAGCATCACTTCCTGCCCGGAAAGGAGTATACGTTCTTCACTCTCAAGCCGATGGCAGAGGAGGCAAACAAGGGGAATCCCAGAAAGCTCAAGGCCGAGATCGAGAACCTCAAGTACAGCATGAAGAAGAGCCAGCTCTACAAGAATCTGAGCGCCAGGTACAAGGGAGATCCGAACGAGGAAGTCTACATGAACTCTCTCAGGCCCGAATACATTGCGGAAAAGGCCCTGATCTACCTGTTCAATGAGCAGAACCTTGTGTCCGAGGACATGCTGGTGCGCATCGTGAACGACCTGAACCTCAACCGCGAGTACATGTCAAGGGTCCTTGCGGACAACAGAAGACCTGTTTCCCTCGATCAGGGACTTCTCTTTTGAATAAAAATTGATATAATTCTCTATAAATATCAAAAAGAGGGGTATGAGTATGCATGAACTTGCTGTTGGACTCAATGAGGCTCTGAAAGGTACCTGTGCCTATGATCTTCTTTCCGACTACGGCCTGAGGATGTATGTTCCCAAGGGAATCATCGTCCAAAGCGCAGAGGCAAAGCAGAAGGCCACAAGGTTCAATGCAACCATAGGTGTTGCCCTCGAGAACGGCAGCGCCATGTATATCCCCGCAATGAAGGCCGAGTTCGCCCCCGATATGAAGGTGGGGGAGATCTTCCCCTATGCACCTATGGGAGGCCTTCCCGGGCTCAGGAAGAAATGGAAAGAGGATATGTATGCCAAGAACCCTCTGCTTGAAGGCAAGAGCATTTCCCTTCCTATTGTCGCAAGCGGTCTTACCAACAGCCTCAGTCTCGTGTGCTCGCTCTTTCTGGAAATCGGAGGAGACGTCGTTCTTCCTGACATGTACTGGGAGAATTACAACCTGATCCTGGACGAGCAGCGTCAGGCCAACAAGATCCTGTTCCCGCTCTTCAAGGGGGAGGGCTTCAACTGCGAGGGTCTGGATCAGGCTCTCGAGTCGGCCGAGGACTGCGTCATGGTGATTCTCAATTTCCCCAACAACCCCACCGGATATACCCCGACGGACTCAGAGACCGATGCCATTGCAGCCGTCCTCAAGAAGCATGCCGATGCCGGCAAGAAGATCGTACTGGTCACGGACGATGCCTACTTCGGACTGTTCTTCGATGACGAGCCCTGTCACCAGAGCATATTCGCAAAAACCTGCGACCTGAGCGAGAACATTCTTGCAATCAAGTGCGATGCGGCAACCAAGGAAGAGATGGTATGGGGTTTCAGAATCGCATTCATCACCTATGGAAGCAAGAATTTCTCGGAAGCCCAGTACGATGCCCTCATGCAGAAGACCATGGGCGCAATCCGCGGAAGCCTTTCCAACTGCTCCATGCCTGCCCAGAACATCCTTCTCAAGGGAATGGCAGATCCGAACCATGGTGCGGACAAGGCTCTGGGAGTGAAGAAGATAGGGGAGCGATACTTTGCGCTCAAGAAAGCCCTGAAGAGACATTCCTCCGAGTCCTTCCTGAAGGCCCTTCCGTTCAACAGCGGTTATTTCATGCTCTTCTGGTGCGCCTGCGATGCAGAGAAGCTCCGCACGGTTCTGATGGACGAATATCAGACCGGAGTCATCCGCTGTGACGAGCATCACATCAGGCTTGCATTCTCAAGTGTCGATGCGGAGAAGATAGAAGACCTGATCGATACTGTTTACACGGCCGCCTCCAAACTGGTATAACACTTCTGTTCTGTTAGGACAGTCTCAGAAAGAGAATCGGTTGCAGAGACGATATGCGTAATCTGCGGACGATTTATTTCTGAGGGCCGGAGTTCGTACAATTCCTGGAAATCCTTCGGCATACAAAATAAAACCATGGGGTTGCCGGTTTTGCCGTCGGCCCCGAAGAGGAAACATGAAACCATTGAAAAAGGCAACCGCTCAGGAGTGTCTGATAGGGTTGTCTGTCATCTACGTCGCCGTAGCGGTGACGATGAACATCTTCTGCATGAAAGCCCTCAGTTTCGGTACGTCCGTCATAATCTGCGACGGCGGCCTTCTGATAAGCTGGCTTGTCTTTCTTACATCGAATGTGATTGTTGAAGTCTGGGATGAGCGTACTGCCGTCTTCCTGTCCACGGTTGCAGCCATAGTATCGTTTGTGCTTATGGTGATCGGGCGTCTGATAGTATTCATTCCCACATTGCCCGAATATGCAGAACAGGAGCATGCATTTGCCCTGATATTCTCCAACGGACCCAGAACAATATTTGCATCGGTAACGGCCTTCTGGGTCGGAAACCTGGTGAATGCCCATATTATCTACAGGATCAAGCAGGCTCTGGAGAAGAGGCATAGGGACAATGGCGTGAAGTTTTTCGGAAGGGCGGCATTCTCGACTCTGGTGGGACAGTTCGTGGACAACATTCTGTTCATGGCACTCGCTTTTGCGCCCATTGGTCTTTCCGTCTATGAGATGTCCTGGTTTGATATAATGACTGCAGTTTTGTCGGGAACAATCTTGGAACTGGTAGTCGAATCGTGTTTCATGCCATTCATTACCATGCCGCTTACAAGGTGGTTGCAGAACAAGAAGAAACAGGAGGTCGCAGCATGAAAGTCTTGATTACAGGTTCCTGCGGAGGAATTGGAAAGGCAGTTTCGGAGCTCTTTCTGCAGAACGGCCATACCGTCTATGGTCTGGACATAAGGGAATCCGGGATAAAGCATTCCTGCTACAGGCACTTCATAGCAGACATCTCGGACGCTTCTTCTCTCCCTGCAATAGACGATGTCGAGATTCTCATCAACTGCGCAGGGGTGCAGGATTCTGCAGATGATATAGATGTCAACCTCAAGGGGACAATCAATGTCACTGAGAAGTATGCATTCCAAAAGGCGATAAAGAGCGTTCTGATCATAGCCTCGGCCTCTGCCCATACCGGCGCTGAGTTTCCGAAATACAGCGCATCCAAGGGCGGGCTTCTTGCCTATAATCGCAATGTGGCCATCAGGCTGGCAGGATACGGTGCAACCTGCAACAGTCTTTCCCCGGGCGGGGTGAAGACACCTCTCAACAAGCCCGTAATGGATGACCCTGTTCTCTGGAAGCAGATCATGGACGTCACTCCGCTGAAGAAGTGGGCCAGTGCAGAGGAGATTGCACAGTGGTGCTATTTCATGACTGTGGTCAACAAGTCATGTACGGGTGAGGATATCCTCATTGATAACGGAGAGACCCACCTGAATGCCAGCTTCGTCTGGCCGAAATAAGAATTTTCTTTGCTTCGACTCGGCGCCTTATTGAGTTTTCTCTATTTTAGGACAACGATTGAATAGGGCGGCAGGTGCAGGGCTCCGGTCTTGGCATTGAAGCTTGCCCTGTCAGGGTCTGCCGAGGCGTGGAGGGCATCCGCCATTTCCGAGATACCCAGAGCCGCCACATCCAGATTGATGTCATGGGCCCACTCGCGATCCAGGTTCACTGCGATGGTTACAGTGCTTCCGTTCCATGTGCGCTGCATCACGCAGACGTACTTTGTCTGGGAGTAATACTCATCGCGGATGCTGAGCTCTCCGCGTGCGATCTGGGGGTTGGCATTGCGCATGTTCAGGGACGCCTTGTAGTAATTGAGAATGCTTTCAGGGTCCTGAAGCTGGGCTTCGACCGAAGGATAGTAGTAGTTGTCCTTAGTTACCGGAATGCCCTGCGGAGAAGTGTAGCACCAGCCCTCGTAGACGCTCTTGGCCGACCACGTCATTGCAATGCGCTTGTAGGGATCAGAACCGTCCGAGGTGCTGATCATGCCGATTTCCTCTCCGTAGTAAACGAAGGGGCTTCCGCTCATAAGGGAGAGAATACCCTGGGACATCTTGATCTTGTCCGTCTGGCTGCGTCCGGTAAACGATGCGACTCTGGCCGTGTCGTGGTTGCTCAAAAACGGTGCCAGGATTCCCGTATCATAGACTTCCTCAAGCTCAAGCATCAGGTTGCCCAGAATCTCGCCGGGATTGCTTCTGATGTCCTTAAGAGTGTCCGCCACCCGTCCGGTACCCGTTGCCAGCGGGAAACAGAAGAAGCTGTCTATACCGCTGGCGTAGTATTCACGTACGGCCTTGTTGTTTCCCAGCCAGGCTTCGCCGACTATGTAGCAGTCGCCCTTGATGGCTTTGGCCGTTTGGTTCAGCCAGGCAAGAAAATCAATGCTCTTCTGTGTGCTGTTCGTGTAGAAACTGGTAACTGCATCCAGCCTGAAGCCATCGATTCCGATATCCTGCAGCCAGAACTTCATGATGTTTCCAATCTCATCTCTGACTTTCGGGCTATCGAGATTCAGGTCCGGCATGGTGCCTACAAACTGGCACTCGTAGTACCAGGCGCTGCCTGAAACCCTTTGGTAGCCCTGCTTCTGTGTCTGGGAGAAGTTGTAGTATTCGCCGTAGTCGCCGCCCGGCTGTCCGTGTGTCACAAGGTACTCGCAGGCGCTCTTGAACCAGGGGTGGTTGCTGGACGAATGGTTGACTACAAGGTCGATTATGATATCGATCCCCATGGAATGTGCTGTCTGCACAAGGTTTCTCATGTCATCGAGCGTTCCGAACTGGGGATCGACGTCGTAATAGTTCTCGACATCGTATTTGTGATAGCTGGATCCCACGGTAATCGGCATGAGCCAGATTCCGTTGAAGCCCATGTCCTTTATGTAGGGGAGCTTTTCGGTCACCCCGTTGAGGTCTCCGATTCCGTCATTGTCCGTATCGAAGTAGGACCCTACGTATATTTCGTAGTAGTTGCGGATCTCGTCATCCAGGGGCTCGGCTTTTGCGGAGGAGCTGCTCGTGGATGCGCAGGAGACCAGGCAGATGACTGCCAGAGCGGTGATAAGAAAAACACGAATACGATGTCTGTTCATAGTGAATTATCCCTTTACGGCACCACCTGTGATGCCTTCCACATAGTACTTCTGCAGCCAGATGAACAGTGCCGTGATAGGTATTGCGACCAGTGTGGCAGCTGCACAGAAGGTGGTGAAGTACTGCTGGATCTGCTCACGCTCCAGCCACTTGTACATTCCCAGGGATACCGTGTACATGCCTACATCAGGCACACCGGACATGATGAACGACACGAAGATGAAGTCGCACCATGGGGCGATGAACGAGATGAGGACCGTGTAGATGACGATGGGTTTGCTGAGCGGGATCGTGATCTTCCAGAAGATCTGGGCCCTTGTCGCTCCGTCTATGAAGGCAGCCTCGTCGAGGGACTTCGGCACGGTATCGAAGAAGCCTTTGGCTACATAGTAGGAAAGGGCTGCTCCGGCGCTGTAGACGATGATCAGGCTTGTCAGCGACTGGAAGTGGTTGGGAAGCAGTATCTTCAACAGGAAGTAGACCGCCGTCATGGACATGAAGCCCGGGAACATTCCCAGGACCAGCATGACATTCATCATCGGACGGCGCATCTTGAATCGGATTCTGCTGAAAGCATAGCTGACTGCAAGTACGAAAGCCGTGGTGATTATGCAGGAGATTACGGCCACGAAGAACGTGTTGCCGTACCAGCGCAGGAACGGGGTTTCCGTGAAGAGTCTCTTGTAGTTCGCCAGCGTCCAGGTCTTGGGGAAGAACGTGCTGCTCCAGGCTCCGGCTTCGGCGCGGAAGGACTGTCCGACAAGGTATACCAGCGGGGTGAGTGCCAGGATGTTCAGAATGATCAGAACGATGTAGGTGACTCCGTTGGATATCCTGTTGCGGACCTTCATGCTTCCGGTCAGGACGCCAGTCGGGTAGTTCTTGAACTGGTCTCTTCTTCTTCTTTTGGGTTTGTTGTCTTCGTTGTAGTTCACTGGAACTGGTCCTCCTTTGTTACCGCAGAGGATTTGTTGTACACCAGCAGCGAGAACGTAGCCGAGATGATGAACACGAGGATACCGATGACGGATGCAAGCTTGTAGTTGCGGTCAACGCCCAGCGACAGCTTGTAGAGCCACGTGATAAGCAGGTCGGTGCCCTTTGCTCCTGAAGTGTACTTCAGCAGGTCTCCAGGTCCTCCACCCGAAAGCAGGAAGATGACGTTGAAGTTGTTGATGTTGCCGATGAAGGTCGTAATCAGATAGGGTCCGGTCACGAACAGCATGTACGGCAGCGTGATTTTCATGAAGGTCTTCACGGGGCCGGCTCCGTCGATTCTTGCGCTCTCGTAGAGGTCTGCCGGGATATTCATGAGGATTCCCGAGCAGATGAGCATGGAATAGGGGATACCGATCCACATGTTCACCAGGATGATTGCGATTCTGGTATGGGTGATGTTGATTCCGAACTTGAGCTGGAAACCGAAGAGCTTGTAGAGGATCTGCGTTATGATTCCGCTCATCTCCATGCTGTCTCCGGCTGTGAGCATCTTGGAAACTATCATCAGAGAGACGAACTGCGGGACGGCAATCGTCATGACGAAGATGGTTCTGAAGAGCTTCTTGAATTTGATTCCCTTCTTATTGATCAGAAGGGCCACGATCATGCCGCCGAAATAGTTGGAGAACGTTGCGAAGAACGCCCAGATGAGCGTCCAGCCCAGGACCCTCAGGAAGGTTCCGCTCAGTGCTGTGTTTCCACCGAAGATATCTTTGAAGTTCGCAAAGCCTACCCATCTGAACAGGTGCTGCGGTACTTCCGTCGATGCATCGTAGTTGGTGAATGCGATTACGATCATCGTCACCAAAGGAACTACGGTGAAGACGAACAGGCCCAGCATCGGCAGGGAGAGAAGCGGAATGTGGAACTTCTCGTTCAGAAGCTCGCCGGCTTCCTTGCGGAAAGAGGCCGCCTTCTTGCCGTCCTTTATCAGGGTTTCGAGTTCTCTGCTTTCCTTGATGCTCCTGAGATAGATTGCCAGGAAGAAGAAAATCATGAAGAGAGTCAGGATTCCATATAGAATCACATGGAAACTGTTGTCTCCTACGATCTTCTCGTAATGTCCGGCGTTGTCGTCCCAGTAGTCGTGGGTTTCCGTTATTCCCACGGTTCCCTTGGTGAAGAAACCGTAGAAGAACTTGCCGAGGTAGGGTGCTCCGAAAAACACCATGTAGAGTATGAAAAGGGCTTCCACAAGCAGGTAGATCAGGCCTTTCCAGGTCTGGCCGCGCCCCATGTGTCCGAGGCCCATGATGGCGTAGGATCCTTTTGTCAGTGCATTTCCTTTGACAAAACCTACACAGTAGTCCTTTATTCCCTTACCCAGGCGTATGAAACAGTTTGCGATTCCCTTGCCCAGTCCGGCGAAGAACCTCACGAATGCCGCAGGGAAACCCACTATGGCTTTCCTGGTCTTGTGGAAGAACTTCTGAAAGGGATTCATTAAGAAATAATTAGTCTTGTCCATAAGCCGATAAACAATTGGCAGGCCGCGAGGGCCTGCCGTTTAAAAGAAGATTGTCTTACTTTCTGACCTGCGCGCAGAGCGAATCAAGCAGGGCCTGAAGATCCGCATCGGAGACCGTCATGGGGTCTACGTCAGCGAACTGCTTCGTAAGGCTTGCCATCGGTGTCCAGTAGGCTCCCGGGACTCCCTTCTGTGTGCGGAAGTACTCGGACTGCTGGAGGACCACGCTGATGACCTTGTCGTTCTGGACCTCGGCGCTGGCCTTGACGACCTTGTTGGTCGGTCCGAATCCGCGGGTCTTGAAGCGCAGCAGCTGGTTCTGTTCATTGGTCAGCCACTGTGCCAGCTTGTGGGCTTCGCCCTTGTTCTGGGAGTAACCGTTGACTCCGATGAGCTTGTAGCCGAAGAATCCGTTGAGGGCAATCTGCTTTCCGCCGATTGTGGCCGACGGAAGGACTGCAACAGCCATGTTGTCTCCCCAGACAGCCTCGATCTGTGTCTTGTTCCAGGTTCCGGAGACTGCAGCGATGATTGTGCCGCTCTGGATTCCTGCAATGATCTTGGAATCATCGACGTTTGCCGAAAGAGCCGGGTTTGCGAAGTAGCTTCTGAGGGCTTTCATTACCTCAAGGCCGTTTGCATTGTCATAGTTGATCGAGACTGCGGACTCTGTCAGATCATCGGAGTAGGTGACCTTGTAGTAGAGCTCCGGGTCTGCAAAGAAGAAGGATGACAGATACCAGCCGTCGTCGTAGAGCTTGAAGGCAACCTGCTTGCCTGTGGCTGCTGCAACTTCGAGCATCCTGTCGAGGCTCTTGACGTCCTCGGCCGTGAGCTTGGAGCTGTCGTAGTAAAGGAAGAAGGTGTTGTCTCCCGTCATCGGGTAGGCATAGGTTCTCTCTTCGCCGCTGATGGTAACTGTGGCTGCATCGATGCTTTCGGCGCTGTTGACTGCCTTGATGTCATCGAGGATTGCTCCTCCGATTCTTGCAAGGGCACCGGCCTGGATGAGCTTGTTGATCTGGTCGCTTGCAAAAGCGAAGACATCCGGACCTGACTCGGGGTCGTTGAGGACCTTGTCGGCTGCATCGGATTCGGACTGCACACCGTAGAGGAACTTGTAGTTCTTGTCCGGGTTGGCAGCTGCGTAGGCGTTGCACATTTCCTTGAGCATTGCCTGATCTTCCTGGGAGCCCCAGACGGTGAGGGTAATCCTCTCACCGGATGAGGCTGCAGGCGTTGAGCTCTTCTCGTCATCTCCGCCGGCGAATGCTACGCCGCAGACGATGGCAAGAACAGCAAGTATTGTGATAAATCTCTTCATGTTTCTATTCCTTTGAACCATTATTTGGCTGTAACGACTCCGTCAGCCAAGGTGATGGTGTAGGTTCCTGTCTTCGGGATCATGACGTTGTTTCCGTCAGCAGCACCATACCATGTGACGTTTCCGTCGGCATCGACATAGACGATCTTGATTGCGGCGATGTCGCTTCCGAGCCAGGATGCCGGATCCTGTGCGGTCCATGTGTATGTGATTGCCTTTGGCTCTGCTCCGATGAAGTATGCGCTCTCTGCTCTCCAGGTGTCTCCGTCGCCGATTGTTCCGACAAGGAAGTAGCCCTCGAGCTTCTCTGCCGTGATGTAGCCGCCGTCCAGATGGAGCTTGATCTCATAGAGACCATAGGAATCGACCATCATGTTCTCCTGGTCGCCTTCACGTCCGAACCACTCGTCAGCACCGCTTCCGCTGAAGCCGTATGTGACCTTGACTGCGCCCTTGAAACCGCTGTCGCGGATCCATGAAGCCGTGTCTGCTTCCGTGAATGTGTAGTACACGACATACTCATCATCGGAAACCTTCTCAAGCTGATGATCTACTGCCGTGCAGTCCCAATGGTCTGCTCCGTCTACTACACCGGCAAGGAAGTATCCCTTTTCAGAAAGGGAGATCTCCACCGTATCGGTCGATGCGTTGTACTTTACGTTGTACTGGCCGGCCTGCAGGAGCAGGTTGTCCTGACCTGCGGGTGTAAGCGTCCAGCTGGTCTGGCCGGCTGTCTGCTCGCTGACACCGTACCATGTTCCGTTCACATCGTTGAGAACCTTGACTGCAGCGCAGGCTGTTCCGTATACGGCATTGTCTGCCGTCCAGTCAGCATAATGGTCTTCCGTGACGTTGATTGTAAGCGCAAAGTCTTCCCTGACAGCATCTGTTTCCATCTGTCCTTCCGGAGTGGCTGCCCAGTCGAATACCGTTCCTACAACGTACATGTCGTTGGTGATCTCGATTTCCTGTGCATCTCCGATTCTCTCGAGCCACATGACATCATAGTCGTTGGAACCCGGGTTGGTCTCGATGTAGATGGTGTAGATACCGCTCTTTGCGACGTTGACGTTCCATCCCTTCGGGGACTCGCCGAAACCGCCGTTGGCGTAGAACCAGCGCTCTCCGTCAACGAGGACCTCACCGACGATGTCTCCGTCAGCAACTGCAAGCTCCGTGTAGTCCTTCAGGTATCCTACGCCGTGCTGGCCTGTCCATGTGCCCTTGACTCTGACCTGGAACTGGTCGCCTTCATAGAGAACCACGTTGTCGATGTAGAAGATGTTCTTGTCTTCTGCAGTTGCGAGTCTGTGGAGCTCGAACTGGGACTCGGTGGCCTCATCCTCGTGCCACTGGCTGTCCTTGAGGGTTCCTGCACCGCTTCCGATCAGACACCATGTTGTGTCATCAACGATGAAAGCGCCCTTGTAACCGGCAAAGAGGTCTGTCTCTTCAGTGATCGGGGTGTCGAAATCGAAGAGCTGTGTCTTTGAGGCTTCGGCATACCATGCCATGAAGGTTGCGCCCTCTTTCTCGGGAGTCCAGCTCTGGAGCTTGGTTCCTGCAGGAACATATTCTTCCTTGAGAAGCTTTGTTCCGTCATACCAGGAGACCAGGATGTCTCCGCCCTGTGACTTTGTTGCGCAGCTTGTCAGAACAAGTGCAACAACAAGGAATGCAATAGCAATGATGCTAAGCTTTTTCATGTTATTACCTCCAAAAAAGTGCATTCAATTCAGTTCGGGACTATGCTCAGATAGTCCCGTAAACAAAATATTATATCTCAGATTATTATCTGTCCACAAGTAAAACGGTTTTACCGGCAACTGTACGCGTTCCGGAGACAACTGTTCCTTCGTGCAGGAGTTTTTCGTTCTCAAGCAGGACCTTCCAGTCTCCGGCAGGCAGATTGTAGGTGAAAGCATCGTCGTTCGGGTTGATCACCGCCAGCGCCTTGACGTTTCCGTGGACCCTGTAGGTGGCCTCGATCACAAAGCCGTCCAGAATCCTGCAGGTGACGTCACAGTCGCTGAGGAACTGGCATTCTTCACGCAGGTCGATCAGAGAGGCATAGAACGATGCCATCGAGGCTTCGTCGCTTCCCGGCTTCAGGGCCTCCCAGTCGATGTTGTTGATTGCATCGGAAGACATGTAGCTGTTGCCGTCTCCGTCCTTGGTCCTCAGCATTTCCTCTCCGGCAAGCATGAACGGGGTGCCCTTGGAAATCATCATGATCGTGGCTCCCAGCCGGTTCATTGCAAGAAGCTGTTCCCTGGAAGCTTCGGGATTTGATGCCTCGAGCTTGTCCCAGAGGGTGTAGTTGTCGTGGGCACTCATGTAGTTGATGACCATTGCATTCTTGACGCTCCAGGAAGTTCCCGTGGTGGACTTTCCGCCGTTGAGTCCGAAGATGACCTTGTTCGCAGTCTCCTTGGAAGGGGAGCCGTTTACGTATCCTCTCGTGATCAGGCTGAAGACGCTGCCCTTGAGGCCGTCTCGGATGCTGTCGTTGAAAACCGCGATGCTTCCGGCTGCATGGTTGGTTGTCCCGACCTTGCTGATGTTGCCCTGCGTGGCCTGCTTGGAACCGTCGATTGCAACGGACCCTCCGGCCCATCCTTCGCCGTAGATTATTGCATTCGGGTTGATTTCGTGTACCATCTTCTCGATCTGGGCCATCGTTTCGATATCATGGATTGCCATGAGATCGAATCTGAAGCCGTCCAGATGATACTCGGTCAGCCAGTGGCGCAGGCTGTCGACCATGAACTTGCGGTACATGGTGCGTTCCGAGGCTGTCTCGTTTCCGCATCCGCTTCCATTGGAAGGAACGCCCGAGGTGTTGTACCTGTAGTAGTAATAGGGGACGATCTTGTTCAGCGAGGAGTTGATGTCATAGGTGTGGTTGTAGACCACATCCATTACGACACCCAGACCTGCCTTGTGCAGTCCCTGGACCATCTGCTTGAACTCATTGACCCTGACTTCACCATGGTACGGATCTGTGCTGTAGCTGCCTTCGGGTACGTTGTAGTTCTTCGGGTCATAGCCCCAGTTGAACTGCGGCTGATCGAGCTTTGTCTCATCGACCGTGGCATAGTCGTATACCGGCTGAAGGTGCACATGGGTGATTCCCAGATTCTGCAGATAGTCGACTCCCACAGCAACTCCGCTGGAGTTCTTCAGGCCTGTTTCGGTGAAGGCCATGTACTTTCCGGGGTATGCCGAAGCGGCGATCTTGTTGGAGAAATCCCGTACATGCACTTCCCAGATGACTGCGTTGCTGTAGTTCTTCAAAGATACATAGCTGTCATTCTCAAAACCCTCCGGATCGGTGGATGAAAGGTCCAGCACCATGCCGCGGTTGCCGTTGACACCGGTTGTCCATGCATAGGGGTCCACGGCTTCCTGTGTTCCGGAAGCGGTGGTGACCAGATATGTGTAATAGGTTCCGCTGCCGCAGTCATAGCTTTGGCACCAGATTCCCTTGTCCTGCCTTGTCATCGGGACCTTTGCGAAGGCTTCGCCTCCGTCTCCGTTCTCATAGAGGCAGAGCACGACTTCACTGGCTGTGGGGGCCCAGACCTTGAACTGAGTCTTGCCGTCTGCAAGGATCGTTGATCCCAAATCGTCTCCGTCATAGGTATAGTTCTCGATGAAGTCAGGGGAGTCGAAGATTTCGGTCGGAAGAGCGTTTCTCTTGCCATACCCTTCGATTTCGACCGTGTATTCCTTGGAAATGTCCAGATCTTCGCCGAGATTCAGGATTGCGCTTGTCTTGTTTCCCCAGATGTCCGAGATGCTTGTAACGGGAACCTCGCGATCTCCATCGAGGACAGTGACCTTCGTGCTTCCGTCGGCAAGCCCTTCACAGCCCGGGGCAATGAAGATGCGGATGCGGTTGGCAGAGATTATCCCGGCAAGGTTGAAGAACCTGATCTGGGTGAGGGTCTGTCCGCCGTCATCGCTCTTGTACTGGCTGGGATCGCCCGTCTTGAGATAGATATCGGTTTCCTGTGATGTGATTGTTGCGGTCCTGTCTTCGGCCCAGTCTTTTGTTGCAGTACCCCAGAAGTTCTGGCAGGGATCCGAACAGTCGGTTCTGACGATGAATCCGACTTCTTCGATGTAATCCGGGACATTGATGGAGCACATTCCGCCGTATTCACAGGGAACAAGCGGATAGCCGCTTCCGTCCTTGCCTTCCCACCAGGCCCAGACATCGCAGGACTCGAGGTCGGCAGTCCCTTTCCAATAGAAGGTCAGGAGATTGCAGCCTTCCTGCCTCTCGACGGCCTTCTGCTGACCGCCTTTTGATTCAACATTTCCCGTAGCACAACTTGCCAACAACATGCAAAGCGCTCCTAATATCAAGATTCTGAAGAGTTTTTTCATTTTTATCCCCACCTTAGGATGTTTCTTACTCCTGGATGTAGGAAGCAAGATTGTCGGCATAGAGGTCTATCTCCTCGCCGAACTGGGCCGATGGACGTACAAGACTCTCATTGCCTTCCAGATGGGCGATGCCCTGTGACGGCTGGTGGCAATTGGCCATGCTCTTGTGGATGCCGAACGGAATATGGATCATGCCGTTGCTCTGTGCCCAGAAGAGCATGGAATCCAGGGCCCTGGATCCCTCGCAGAGAGAGTACTTGCAGCTGGTGAAGCAGGCGAAGAACTTGTCTTCCAGAGCGCGGTCCTCGCACATATCCACCGTGCTGTCCAGGAAGGTCTTCATTTCTGCAGACACGTTCCCGAAGCGGGTGGGACAGCCCAGAATGATCATATCGCTCTTGAGAAGCTTTTCCGGGGTGACGACCGGCAGCTCGATGATTTCCTCGTAGTAATCGTTGGCCGTCTCTTCCCTGTTTGCCCAGATGTGAAGGTCCGGATCCTCGACCCTGTAGAACCTCACGTCCACGTTTCTCTTCTCAAGTGCCTCTTTCAGGCATGAACCGATGATGTAGCAGTTTCCGCTAACGCTATGTATGACGATGCTGCAGCGCTTCATGTTTCCCTCCATGGGTATGATTGTAGCAAATTATACAACAGAATCGCACGTAAGCGCACGGGTTTCTAATATATATTTACAAAAAAAGATTGGGAGTGTATCCTATTTTTCAAGAAGGTTATAGATGAAGAAGATTCTTTTCACCATAGCAATGCTCTCATTGATTATATGCTGCTCGGTTTTCGCGGAAGATCTGACATCTTCCACCGTTACCGTTGCAAGCATCGTTCAGGCTCCACTGCAGGTAAATCCTTCGATCATCATCGGAATCGGATCTGCCGAGCTCTCTTCCTATGTCAGCCCAGAGACTGAGACCACGGTCATAACGGGCTTGAACCTCATGAAGGACGGAACCTTTACATTCGCACTGATGACCAGTGAGGAGATCAATATCGTAAGCAACAACAACAAGATGTCGCTTCAGGTTGAGATCATTGCCGAAGGTTTCCATCTCTATGACTACGATTACACCGGAATCATGGAAGGCTCTTCCATGGATGAGGCCAATATCAAGGAGCGCAATGCCGTTCCTCTTCTGTCCACGACTCCCGAGATCGAAATCCCGCAGTTCTACGGCAGCAACGAGAATGTCACCGTAAACCATATTTCCCCTGAAAAGAACAAGATCAATATCCAGTTCAACAAGGGAGTTACCAAGGCGGATCTTATTCTCGGTACATTCAATGTGGCATGGGAAGGCAAGAGACCGCTTGATGCCGGAATCTACAAGGCAAAGGTTTCCGTAATCTACAGTACAAATTAAGTGAAAGACCGAACGATCTCAGGCAGATTCGACTGGGGACACTTCATCCGAAGCGTCGCCGTCATCGCCATACCCGTAGCACTTCAGAATCTATTGTCCTCAACAGGCACCATGGTCGATACCATGATGATCGCCCGCATAGGGGAGACTGCAGTCGGTGCCGTCGGGCTGTGTTCCCAGTTCTCGGTGCTGATGCTCGGCTGCTACTGGGGCTTTGTCGGCGGCGGAATGCTGTTCATTTCCCAGTACTGGGGAGCCCAGGACGAGGAGGGAATCTGCCGCAGCTACGGACTTATGCTCTGCTGCATAATGAGCGTTGCATTGATTTTCGCTTCAGCCGCACTCTTTGCTCCGCAGGTAATCATGCGCCTGTATACCGACAAAGTCGCCATCCAGGAAATAGGCATCAAGTACCTGAAAATCGTCGGATTCGCATATCCCCTGCAGCTTTTCTCGATCTCCGCCAGCACCTTGCTCAGGGCTACGGAGAAAGTGCGCATTCCGCTGTATGCGGCAATTGCAAGCGTACTTTCCAATATCTTCTTGAACTGGGTCCTGATCTACGGGCATCTCGGAGCTCCGGCACTCGGAGTGCGCGGTGCTGCAATCGCAACCGTAGCAGCTTCGGGAATCAACCTTGCAGTGATCTTCGTCTGCTGTGCGGCAACCAGATATCCGTACATTTTCCGCTTCAGGGCACACTTCAGATGGGTGGGCTCAAAGGTCCGCGAGTTCTTCATCAAGTGCTTTCCGATCATCATAAACGAGGTCTTCCTGGGCGTGGGCAATATGATTATTAATGTCGTTCTGGGGCGCCAGAGCGAAAGCGCCATCGCGGCCCTTGCCGTATTCAGGACACTGGAAGGTCTGATCATAGGATTCTTCGCCGGTTTCTCGAGCTCCTCATCTGTGCTTGTGGGCAAGAGCGTAGGGGCAGGAGATCTGGAGAACGGCTATCAGAAAGCCAAGCGTATCATACCTCTTTGTGTAATCACTGTTGCTGCAGTTGGATTGCTTCTTAACATATTTAAACCGAATATTTTGCGTGCAATGAGTCTTTCTGGGACATCGTTTGAGATTGCTTCATATATCATTCTGGTCTATGCGATAGTAGCTGTGATGCGCATGGGAAACTGGTGCATGAACGATACTTTCCGCTCCGCGGGGGACTCGGTGACCGGCACCACGTTGGAGCTTGTTTTCATGTACGTCATGGTCATTCCGGTAGTCTGCCTGGCAGGGCTGAAGTTCAAGGTCAGCGTCTTCATTCTCTTTCCCCTGGTCTACTGCGATGAACCGATCCGATTCATCATCATGCAGATCCATCTGTTCAGCGGTCGTTTCATAAGGCCCGTAACGCCCCAGGGAAAGGCCGGGATGGAGGCCTTCAGGGCAAGTCTCAGGGCAAGAAAGGGAGGTGTCAGATGACTTTATCGGGAAAGAAGATGGCTATTCTGGTCGGAATATCATTGGCGATCGTAATCGCGGTGGCCTTTCTCAGAGGCATTGCCCAAGCGGAGGGCAGGGATGTCCTTCGCTGTCTTTGTGACGGATTCTTCGTGGGCGGAGCCCTTCTCTTGATTGCGGGAACTCTAGTCTGGACCGCAGACCAAGGGGTCGCCGATGGGCTGGGTTACAGTGTAAGCCGCTTCTTCCGGCGCAGGGGGCCCAACTATGACGACAGACGCGAGACCTACTCCGAATACAAGGAGCGCAAGCATTCCAAAAAGGTGCATGTCGCGGAGTTCTTCATCTGCGGAGGAAGCCTGCTTGCCGTGAGCATTATCCTGATGATCATATACGGAATATAGCCGAATAAGTTTGATAAAACTGTTATAATAACAACAAAAATGTAAAGAGAATTTCAAAAGATTTTCCCCGCCATTAAAAAATATTGAACAAAACTCTTACTAATCGATATGATAATAAAATCTAATTACCAGCAAATTCTTATCAGGAGGAAAAGATGAAAAGAATAACTGTTATCATGCTTGTTCTTCTTGTTGCAATGGCTTCTGTTTTCGCAGGCGGCTCAACTGAAGCTCCTGCCGCAACAGTCACGACCAACACCAAGACAGCAGCTGCGGAGAAGCCTGCCACATATACATGGAACGGCGCAACTTCCACATTCCCGACAAACTGGAACCCGCATATCTACGAGACAGCCACAGACAGTGACCTTCTCGACTACATGCAGTGCGGTTTCTACACCTTCGACTACAACGAAGATGAGACCGGTTACGCAGTCGTACCTCTCATGGCAACCGAAGAGCCCATCGATGTCACCGATCAGTACATCGGAAAGTTCGGTCTGACAGAGGATGCCAAGAACCAGGCCTACATCATCAAGATCAGGAACGACATCAAGTGGAACGACGGAACACCGATCAATGCCTATGACTTCGTTGAGTCACAGAAGAGACTTCTCAACCCGGTAGCACAGAACTACAGAGCTGACAACCTCTACAGCGGCAACATGGTCATCGTGAATGCCAAGAACTATCTGTATCAGGGACAGTCTGTCATGGCTGAGAACGCAACCAATGCTTACTACGCCATGGAAGACCTGACAGTCGGAGAGGGCGGACAGTACTTCTCACAGAGCGGCGAGCCCGTCTACCTGGCAGTCAAGTATCCTCTTCAGGAGTGGCTTGGCGGAAACACTCTGGCTGACTATGTCGGAGCATACGGCGACGCTTACTTCGACACAAAGACCTGGGCAGACCTTGAGGCTCTTGCAGATGAAGAGGGACTTGTTCCCCTTACGGACGAGACCTATGCTCTCTTCGCTCCCGTAACAACCGGCAACCCGGCATGGGGTGAGACAGAGGCTGATATTCCCGCTTATTTCGTCTACGAAGCAACCTATCCCGAGATGGATTGGTCAGAGGTCGGATATCAGGCACTCAGCGACTATGAGATCCTGATCGTCCTCGCAAAGCCGCTCAAGGGCTTCTATCTGCTCTATTCACTCACAGGATCCGACCTGGTCAAGATCGACCTCTACGATGCATGCACATCTGTCGTTGACGGCGTCTACACCAACACCTACGGAACCTCTCTCGAGACAACAGCTTCCTATGGTCCCTACATGCTGACAAGCTTCCAGGCCGACAAGCAGTACACCTATGAGAAGAACCCGTACTACTTCGAGTACAACGACGGAAAGGACATCTATCAGACAACCAACATCGTCATCGACTATGTCCCCGAGGCAAGCACAAGACTTGAGCTGTTCCTCCAGGGCAAGCTTGACGGTTACGGACTGACAGTCGACGATATGGAGACCTACTCACTGTCCGACTACTGCTACTACACACCCGGCGATTCCACATTCTTCATGGCATTCAACCCGGACTTCGACGCAATGGTCACAATGCAGGAAGCTGCAGGTCCCAACATCAACAAGACCATCCTCACACTGCTGAGCTTCAGACAGGCAATGAGCTTTGCTCTCAACTGAGCAGACTTCTGCCTTGCCACAAGCCCGACAAACGCTCCCGGATTCGGCCTCTACAGCTCACTGATCATCTGCAACCCGGAAGAGGGAACTCCGTACAGAGCAACCGATCAGGCCAAGAACGTTCTGGTCAACTTCTGGGGTCTTGCCAACGACATCGGAGAAGGCAAGCTCTACGCAGACGTCGATGAGGCAATCGATTCCATCACCGGTTACAACCTCACCAAGGCACAGCAGCTCTTCGACCAGGCCTATGATGAGGCCATCGCAGCCGGAATCATGAAAGAAGGCGATGTCGTAGAGATCAAGATCGGTACACCGAACGGAACAAGCAAGTTCTACAACAACGGTTACGAGTATCTCGTAAACTGCTACACAGAGGCAGTCAAGGGAACCAAGTTCGAGGGCAAGCTCACATTCACACGTGACGATACCCTTGGAAATGGATTCGCATCCGCTCTCAAGAACAACCAGGTCGACATGCTCTTCGGCGTCGGTTGGACAGGTTCCACACTCGATCCGTACAACCTCATGGAGGCTTACACCGATTCCTCATATCAGTACAACCCGTCCTGGGATACCACCAAGGAGATGCTGACCATCAACATCAACGGAACCGATTACACGGCATCCGTCAAGGCATGGAACAACATCATGCTCGGCGAGACCGAGACAATCAGCTCCGGCAAGGGCGAGACAATCGCTTACTCCTGCGGAGATGCAGACGAGGATCCCGAGACAAGGCTCAACATCCTGGCTGCTCTTGAGATGGCTGTTCTCATGACTTATGAGGAAATCCCCATCATGGACGACGCTTCAGCTTCTCTCAGAGGTATGCAGATCCACTACTACACAGAGGACTACATCTTCGGAATGGGCCGCGGCGGAATCAAGTACTACACCTACAACTATACTGATGCAGACTGGGATGCATACTGCGCATCACAGAACTACAACCTCCAGTACAAGTAATAAGTTGTATTGATCAAACAAAGGCTTCACCGGCACTGAGCCGGTGAAGCTGTTTTGTGATGATGGCCGGATGCCCCATACGGGAGATCAGGCTATCACTGCAAAACAATAAGTGAGGGTAAATATGGGTAAATACGTTATCAAGCGTGTACTTCTCATGCTTCTGACGTTCTTCATCATCATGTCCGGATGCTTCATCCTAATAAGGTTGCTTCCGAACGTCCCGGCCCAGCAGTTCGGAAAGGACATGAACCTTGTCCTCCAGCGCAGAGTCAGACAGGGTCTGGTGGACGCCAACGGAAATGCAATCCCGATGATTCAGCAATACTGGCATTTCATCACCAGAACCCTGATAGGAGGGGACTGGGGTGTCAGCGAAAGTCTCTATATAGGACAGGACTGTTTCAAGATCTTCCTGGGCAAGCTCCCGGCGACGATGCTTCTGAATGTCTATGCCATGATATTCTCGGTTCCTCTGGGACTGATTCTCGGCATCTATGCCGCCCTGCGAAAGAATAAGTGGCAGGACCACGTGATCTCCACGGGAGTCATGATCTTCGTCTCCGTTCCCAGCTATGTCTACGCATTCCTGGTACAGTATCTGCTCTGCTACAAGGCAAAGCTTTTCCCGCTTGTCATGAAAAGCGGAACCAACTACCTGACCTGGAGCATGTTCCATTCCATGCTGCCGGCAATCCTTTCGCTGTCGTTCGGTTCGATTGCTGGCTTTGCCCGCTATACTCGTGCCGAGCTTACCGAAGTCCTTACCAGCGAGTACCTGCTGCTTGCCAGAACCAAGGGACTTACCAAGGGTCAGACCACAAGACGCCATGCCCTGAGAAACGCCATGGTCGTCATCTTCCCGATGATCATCGGAGAGTTCATCGGAATCATCGGCGGCTCGCTGATCATCGAGAACATCTTCGTCGTGCCCGGAGTCGGACCGCTTTACGTCAACTCAATTACGGCACTGGATTACAACTTCTTCATGCTGTTGTCCGGTTTCTACACCATCATCGGACTGGCATCCGGAATTCTCCTGGACCTCAGCTATGGCTTCATAGACCCGAGAATCAGAATAGGGAGCAAGGCAAATGGCAAGTATTGATGATATGAAAACCAGTTTCCCCGAGATTCCGGCAGAGAAGTTCCGCTTCACAAACAACCGCTCGGAGAGTGACGAGAAGTTCAAGACCAAGCAGATTGGTTATTTCGGCGATGCCTGGAACCGATTCCGCAAGAACAAGAGCTCCATTGCAGCTGCAATCATCATCGCGCTGCTGATCCTCTATGCCATCATCGCTCCGTTTGCCGGACTGAACAACTACACGAGAGCCCTGACGGACACCACATACCTGACCTACACCAAGCTTCTGCCCAAGTCCAGGCTCTTTTCCTGGCTCGGATGGGACGGCTGCAAGCGTGTAGAGCTCACCGATACCAACTACATCTACTACAATGCCATAGAGAAGGAAACCGGATACGATGTCGTGCATAAGTTCTATGGAACCGATGTCTCGGATACCGGAAAAACCCTCTATGATGTCAAGCTGGACAGCTACACCGCCAACGGATTCATCTACATGACCCTGACACAGAGCCAGTACGAGGACATCCAGGCCTGGCAGGACCAGACGGGCAAGCAGATAATCTATCCCGCCGTCACCCTCAAGAACGTCAGCGATGCCAACATCTGGTATGAATCCAATGCCAAGGGCGCTGCGATTCTCAAGGACGGCGAACTTGTCCCGGCATACAAGACAAGCGGCAACGACGGCAACTACGATTCCCTGAGAATCGAAGGTGACCCCGGAAAAGACGATATCAATGCCGCCAAGAGATATCGTTATGCCATCATCACGGGTGATTCGTCCGCCATTTCCTACAAGTGCAGAATCTTCAAGTACACCTATTTCGAGTACCGCTACGGCTTTGAGCCGCTGTTCCTCTTCGGAACAAACTCCCTGGGTCAGGACATCTTCACGCGCCTTGCCTCGGGAGCCAGATTCTCGCTGATCTTTGCAGTGTGCATCTCCATGATCAACCTGTTCCTAGGCTCCATCTACGGTGCAATCGAAGGCTACTACGGAGGAGTTGCAGACCTGATCATGGAAAGAATCAGCGACATTCTGGTCGAGGTCCCGTTCATGGTCGTGGCCACACTGTTCCAGCTGCATCTGGCAAAGAAAGTAGGTCCTGTCTGGAGCCTTCTGTTCGCCTTCGTGGTGACGGGGTGGATCGGAATGGCCTCCCGCGTGCGAATGCAGTTCTACAGATTCAAGCACCATGAGTATGTCCTTGCCGCCAGAACCCTGGGAGCAAGCGACAGGCGCCTGATGTTCAAGCACATCTTCCCGAACTCGCTCGGAACCCTGATCACAGGCTGTGTCCTGGTAATCCCGGGAGTCATCTTCAGCGAGTCCAGCCTCACATACCTGGGCATCATCAATCTGGACAGCTCCACCATGACAAGCGTGGGAACCATGCTTGCCAACGGAAAGGACTATCTGGCCACCTATCCGCATATCATCTTCTTCCCGGCGTTGTTCATAGCGCTTCTGGAGGTGTCGTTCAACCTGTTCGGAAACGGACTCAGGGATGCATTCAACCCTGCACTTAGAGGAGCTGACGAATGAGCACTGAAATGGACACAAGAGAGAAGAAACTCCAGGTAAAGGACCTGACGATCTCGTTCAGGACCATCAACGGAAAGCTGCAGGCCGTGCGCAACATCTCCTTTGACCTCTACAAAGGCGAGACATTGGCCATAGTCGGTGAATCCGGATCCGGAAAGAGCGCAACCAGCAAGACCATCCTCGGAATATCGGCAGGAAACACCATCATCGAGAGCGGTGAGATCCTCTATGACGGCAAGGACCTTCTGAAGATCAGCGAGGACGACTACCATGAGATTCGCGGAGACAAGATCTCGATGATCTTCCAGGATCCGCTTTCAAGCCTCAATCCGGTCATGAGAATCGGAAACCAGATCACCGAGGCCATGCTTCTGAAGAACAAGGCGAACAGGCGCGAGAGCAGAAAGAAGCTCAATGCCATCTTCAGGAAGCTGGATAGCGTGATGAAGGAAACCAAGGGCGGCGATGACGACAAGCGTTTCGACACCTTCAAGAAAATCATAGGACAGCAGTCCAAGTATGAAGCTCCGTACTCACAGGCCCGTTCAAACGCAGAGGGCGGACTGAAGGCTGCAGAGGACATGCTGCTTTCCATTTCCAAGGATGCGGTAGCCAATCCCGTCGCAGAGACCAGGGAGCTTGCCGAGTATTTCCGTGCCTCCGTAGACCGCTTTGTGGTCCGCGACGAAGCAGAGATGAAGAGCATAATCTCCGCCATGGAGAAGGCTGCACATGAGAGCGCAAAGAGCAAGAAATTCGATTCCCTCAAAGCTCAGGTGGAGAAGGGAAGGGATTTGCTCCGGAAGGCTCTTGAGAACGAAAGCCCCGATTTCTTCGCACTAGGCTGCTATCTGGTTCTTGGAAACAATACCCTCGGAGACGAGAATTCCGCAGAGCTGAATGCAAAGGCACAGCCTTTTGTGAACAACCAGTTCATGATGGGTTTCAAGAGCGATATCAAGGGAGCCCTGATAGCCTCAGCAAAGAAGTCCGTCGAGGGCATGGAGAATGCAATCAAGGCCCTGCGTGAGGCTTCTTCAAAACTTTCCTCCGCAATGCCGGAGAGAGCAGAGGCCACCAAGCTTGCCAAGGAGCTTTCCGATAAGGTCGAGGCCGGAATTGACCCGTTCGAGACAGTCAAGGACAGCTTCTCGTACACCTTCCGCGTGAGCCTGACTTCTGCCATGACCGTCTACTATGACGATATTGTCAGAAACGTTGCCGAGCAGAAGCGTTTTGATCGCCAGAGTGCACGCTATGCGCGTCTTGAGGCCAAGGGCAAGGCTCCGGAAGAAGCAGTTGCCCCGCTTTCGCTTTCGGATCTTTCGCTGGTTCAGGCCAACATTATCAAGATCCTGGACAACATGGTATCCCAGTACGAGCAGCAGCTTACCGTAGCCAGGGCCTATGACTTTGACAAGCGCACGGAGGCTTTCGTCAGCTGGATGCGCGAGACCGCAATGGCATCGTTCCGTGTCATTACCAAATCGCTGGCAAAGGACAGGGCCATCAGGGTCATGGAGCAGGTCGGAATCACCGAGGCCAGAAAGAGATACCGCCAGTATCCGTTCGAGTTCTCGGGCGGAATGAGACAGAGAATCGTCATTGCCATCGCACTTACGGCCAATCCGGACATCCTGATCTGTGACGAGCCCACCACAGCCCTTGATGTGACCATTCAGGCCCAGATCCTGGAACTGATCAACAAGCTCAAGAAGGAGAGGGACCTGTCCGTCATCTTCATCACCCACGATCTGGGTGTCGTTGCCAATATGGCCGACAGAATCGCCGTCATGTATGCCGGAAAGATCGTCGAATACGGAACCAGCGAGGATGTCTTCTACCATCCTGCACATCCGTACACATGGGCTCTTCTGGCATCGATTCCGGATCTCAACAGCAAGGGAAACAAGCTGGAATCCATCCCCGGAACTCCTCCCAACATGATTTATCCGCCGAAGGGCGATGCCTTTGCTGCACGTAACAAGTATGCAATGGAGATAGATTTCGAGGAGCAGCCGCCGATGTTCCGCATTTCGGATACCCACTATGCAGCCACCTGGCTGCTGCATCCCAACGCCCCCAAGGTGGAGATGCCTGAGATAGTGAAGGAAAGAATCGAGAGAATGGGAGGACAGAACTGATGGAAAACAAAGTTGAAGACAGAGAAGTCCTTCTGAGAGTCGAAAACCTCTGCCAGTACTTCAAGCTGGGCAAGTTCGCCGTCAACAAGGCTGTGGACAACGTCAGCTTCGACATCAAGAAAGGCGAGGTATTCGGTCTGGTCGGAGAGTCCGGTTGCGGAAAGACCACCACCGGCCGTGCGATCATCAAGCTCTATGATATCACCAGCGGCAACGTGTACTTCAAGGGACAGCGCATCAGCGCCGGAACCAGAAGCTACAAGGATGCCATAGCTGCAGCCAGGAAAGAGCTTCGCAATTGCAAGGACGATGGCCGGAAAGCTGAGCTTGAGCAGATAATTTCAGACAACAAAGCAAAAATAAAGGATGCAAAGGCCTGCAACAAGAACGTTGACCGCAAGCTGGTCAACCAGATCCAGATGATCTTCCAGGATCCGATTGCCTCCCTGGATCCCAGAATGACGGTCCGTGACATCATTGCCGAAGGCCTGGTTATCAAGGGCATAAAGGACAAGAACTACATCGACCAGAAGGTGTTCGAGATGCTGGAAACCGTTGGTCTGGTACGCGAGCATGCCTCCCGTTATCCGCATGAGTTCTCCGGCGGACAGCGTCAGAGAATCGGCGTCGCCCGTGCCGTCATCATGGAACCCTCGCTGATTATCGCAGACGAGCCCATTAGTGCTCTGGATGTCTCCATCCGCGCCCAGATAATGAACCTTCTGAACGACCTCAGGGAGAAGATGGGGCTGACGATTCTGTTCATCGCCCATGACCTCTCGGTTGTCAAATACTTCTCCGACCGCATCGGAGTCATGTATTACGGACACATGGTGGAGCTGGCTTCCTCCGAGGAGCTCTTCCGCCACCCGCTGCATCCGTACACCAGAAGCCTTCTGTCTGCAATCCCGCAGCCGGATCCGAACTACGAGCGCAACAGAAAGAGAATCGTCTACAACCCGGTGGCCGACCACGATTACCGCAACGGCGAGCCTACCTTCCGCGAGGTATGCCCGGATCATTTCGTGCTCTGCGATGACGCCGAGTTCGAGAAGTATTCCAAGATAGTATCAGAGGAAGCATGACTGACATGAAGCTTTCGCAGCCAAAGGCTGCCAGAACCATCAATACGGCAAGGGTCTTCGGATGCCTGAGAACCCACGACAACCTCTCAAAGGCCGAGATCGCCAGAATCCTGGATCTCAACAAGGTCTCGACCGGCGAGATCGTCGATGACCTCATCAACCGCGGTCTGGTAACCGAAACCGGCAAGCTCGAGAGCGCCAACGGCCGCCGTCCCACATGTCTTTCGATCATTGCAGACGCAAAATACGTTCTGAGCGTGGACATCGGAAGCCGCAATACCACGGTGGCTTTGTGCAATCTTCTGTCCGAGCCTGTCCATCTGGAACGCCTGCCCACCAAGACCGATGCCCCCAAGGTCGAGGAATTCTGCGTAGAGATCATCAAGAGCTGCATGCGCGTAATGCGCCCCGTAGACAAGGAGAAGATCATCGGCGCGGGAATCGCCGTAGGAGGCAAGGTCTCCGCCAACGGAAGAATCATCGAGAGCTGCCCCTATCTTCCATGGAAGGACATCCCCATCGTGGAAGCCTTCGAACAGGTTCTCAAGATGCGCGCCACCTGCAGAAACAGCACCTATGCCCTGGTTGATGCCGAGCGCTATGCCTCGTTCGGAAGCGGACTTCTTTCCTCCGATGCCCCCATTATATATATAGAATGGGGTAATTCGGTGAACATGGCCCTTGTCTGCGAGGACCGTGTCTTCGGAGAGGGAAACTCCTTTGCACACCTGAAAGTCAGCCCCACAGGACTCTGTTCCTGCGGTCAGATCGGATGCCTTGAGGCAAACGTCTCCGCCTGGGCGCTGTCGGGCAACAGCGATGTCCATCTCAAGGACCTCTGGTCCAGAGTGGAGAAGGACAGCCTGCAGTGCATGGCCAATGCCATAGCCATGACGGTTCAGATCACCGGTTCAAACAAGGTCGTGATAAGCGGGGAGGGTGCTACCATCACGGACTACTGTCTGCGTGAGCTTGCAAAGCTCTGTCCGGGTATGACAATCGAGCGCTCGCATCTGGGAGAGAAGGCCAATATCATGGCTGCAGCCGAGGTTGCGCTTGATAAATGGGTCTACATGACCAGCATGTTGGCCAAGATGAGAACCTGGCTTTAAAAAATAATTGACGGTCAAAATAAAAATTTTTAAAAATTTTTTTCCAAAATCTTGACTATTGGATATACATGGGTTATAAATCTAATTGGGTTAAGGCCAGTATGAAGAAGATTTTATCTGTTTTCATTACAATTCTCCTCGTTTCATGTGCGCTTTTTGCCAAGGGCGAAATCAAGGTGCAGTCCCTTGTCAGGGGCTATACGCTCGATCAGGCCAATACGGATAGCGCAGGTGGACTCTACAGGCTCTGTGTCAACGGCGGTGACAATGCAGCAGAAGCCAGCAACTACATTCTTGTAGATGCCGACATCTCAAGAGAGAATGTCATCGTTGATTTCATGATCAAGCAGCAGCAGACCACAATGACCAACGAGGCAATCACCATCTCTGTCGAGGCTGGCCAGCTTTCATACAAGGATTATGCTTCCAATGAAGTTTACTCCACCACCGAGTTCTTCTTCACTGCAATCGGAGATCCCTCTGTCAGTGAGGATTACCTTGAGGTTGTTTCCGAAACTCCGGAGGAAAATACTCTGATCCTTTCCCTCAGGTACAAGAACTCGTCATTGGCTGTTGCCAGAGGGACAACGATCGCAACCTTCACCGCAAACTGGGAAAGAAACGCTGAACTTGTCGAGCATCCGGGCACATATTCTGCTGATCTGACGCTCAAATACGTTGTAAACTGATACGTCTTTCCTTGACTTGTCACTCAAATAAATCAATAATTAAGCATGAGAAAACGCCTCCTTGTATTGATATTCATTTTTGTTTCATTTTTCTGCCCGCTTTTTGCTGATGTATACAAACAGGAGATTGTTCTCATAGCCGTGGTTCCTCCGGCATCGGAGGTCCAGCAGGTGATTTCCACCGATAATCCCATTGCAATCGCCAATGCCATTGAAGATCTCTACACGGACAACGGTGTTGTAATCAACCTCATCAACATGTCTCCGGATGTTCTGGATCAGGTCATGGGCACCTGCATCCACAAGATTGCCGAGGAGATCAGCCGCGGCGCTTTCTATGAAGGCAGCAAGGCAGGGGTCCTGATCCGCACCAGCAGCAGTCAGTTCAAGATTTCCCAGGACGGTGTTGCCTACACGGCCCTGGATGTTCATGGACAGACCGAAATCCGCACGATTATCAAATCCCTGATTCAGGATTACAACATCGACCACATCGATTACGCATCCTCAATCGTCAAGACAGCGCACTGAAAGACATCACGGCACACGCTCTATAATCTTCTCTCTGAAAAAAAATGAAACAGATTGTATTCGTTTTTATCCATTAAAGATAAAGGTTCAAAAAGCGCCGCAACTGTCAAAGAGATTCAGATAATCGATGAGAATTCAATCAGAGATAAGATCCATGTAATCCGTGGGGTAAAGGTCATGCTGGACTTCGACTTGGCTGCAATCTATGGATATGACACAATATCTTTTAATCAGCAGGTTAAGCGAAATAGAGAGAAGTTTGATGCTGATTTTTGCTTTCGTTTGAAAGAATCAGAATTGGATATAATCTTGAAATCACAATTTGTGATATCAAGTTGGGGTGGTTCAAGGGTTATGCCGTATGCCTTCACGGAGCAAGGGATATATATGTTGATGACCGTTCTCAAAGGCGAATTGGCAGTAAAACAGAGCAAGGCTTTGATCCGAGCTTTCCAGGCGATGAAGAACTACATCATCGAGAACAGGTCCATGATCGGTCAGCATGAATACCTGCAGTTGGATGGATGATATCCATATTATATAGTCAACAGTAAGACTCTTCGTTTTTCAGAATTAAACATTTTTATCATCTTCTGAGGTTAGTAAAAGAAAAGAAATATTGCTCATTTCTTTGCTCAATTTTCATCGCAAATAAGGGGTAAAACCATCAAATAGAGCTCTCAAAGGGGCATTTTGTCCCTTCAAACGGGTTCTTCTCATGTCGGTGTGACTGCTAGGCTTTAAGTGTAAGGAAAAACAAAACACACCACCGCCGAAGGAGAAGACGATGATGAAGAAGATGACAGTAGCAATGATGATGAT
>JAFUXI010000033.1 GCA_017470995.1 Spirochaetales bacterium | reverse complement strand
TCCCAGAAAGATCCTCAACGGCAGAACCCCTGCTCAGATGCTCTGCAAGGAGTTCCCTGACAGAATCATGATACTGAGGTTCTTCAACATCATCCCAAAGGAGGCTGCATGAAAAACGGACAAATTACTTTACAGGAGAGTTTATCTTCTTTCCGCGCTAATCGCGCAGGTTTATGTTTATATAATTAATATTGTTTGACAGCATAAGAAAGTGCAGTCTATACTTCAATTACTTGGAACAAAGTACATGAACATATGTTCATAGACACTGAAAGGAAGGTTGAGAATGACAGGACTTGAAAAAAGAGTCGCCAGACTATTTGCCAACAAGGGAAAGCTGTTCGTGGCAGCTTTCGATCATCCGCAGATCTACGGAACCATGCAGGGATTGGAGAACACACCCAAGCTTGTGAAATCCCTTCAGAGTACAGGTCTTGACGGTTTCATACTCAACCCCGGCATGGTCGGACACATCGAGACCCAGTGCTATGCGGACAAGCTTCTTGTCCTCAGGGCTTCCGTCGGCGGAACGATGATCGGAGACAACTACCAGTCCTATGACAATGATCTTCATCAGAGCATTGCCTCTGCAGAACTGGCAGCCAGACTCGGAGCAGATGCTGCCCTATTCATGTTCGTTCTCAACGGCAAGCGCGACAAGGAGTGTCAGCTTGAACTTGCAAGAGTCTGCGAAGACTATCACAGACTCGGAATCCCTGTCATCGCCGAAGTCCTCAACGCTGACTATACGATGAACAACGACACAACATTCATCGCTTCCGGAGCCAGAATAGCAGCAGAAATCGGAGCAGATGTCATCAAGGCATTCTATTGTCCTGAATTCGACAAGGTCACCTCGAACTGCCCGGTACCGGTGATTCTCGCAGGCGGACCCAAGGATGCGGACATCACCGCTGTTGTAAGGGAAGTCGTTTCAAAGGGAGCCAGGGGACTAGCATTCGGACGCAACCTCTTCCAGGCAGATGACATCAAGGGACTTGTCAGAGATCTCAACAGAGCGCTCAGAAGCTGATGTTTGACGACATAAACACCCTATACAAGATAGCCTCGCTCTATTACGAAAGCGGCAATACCCAGGACGAGATAGCCCGCAAGGTCCAGATGTCCCGTCCGATGGTATCGCGCGCCCTCGATAAAGCCCGAAGCATCGGCCTTGTAAGGATTTCGGTTCTGCCTCCCAAGAAGTTCGCGAATCTTTCCAAGCAGCTTTCCGATGCCCTGGGAATCAAGGAGATAATAATCGCCCCTTCATCCAGTTTAACGGGAAACGACAGGCTTGACAGGATCAATGACATATCGGACCGTGCGGCAAGCTATCTTGAAGCGAACATCAAGGGAGGCATGAAAGTAGGTTTCGGCTGTGGCAATACCGTTTACAGCACCGTGAAGAAACTCAGACAAACCAAGTTCGTGGAAACGGATCCACCCGTATTCGTTCCTCTTATGGGAAGCATCGGAACCCAACAGGCCGAATACCAGGAAAGCGTCATAGTCAACCATGCAGCCACGATGTTCAATGCAAAGGCCTACTACTACAATGTTCCGGTTCTTCAGATCTACGATATGGAAACCATGGAAAAGATAGCCAGTCAGCATCAGGATGTCATTGACACATGGAGCAGGCTCGATATGGCGGTCATAGGTCTGGGCTCATTCGTGAATATCAAGAGCTATCCCATGAACAGATTCAGCGATGAGGATTACAGGTATCTCATCTCCAACGGAGTCAGAGGCGATATCCTGGGACGGTTCTTCAATGACCACGGCTATCTGGCTCCGATGAGCCTGAGTTCCTATTACTCTGGAATCAAGAGAGAAGATCTGGCCAATGTCAGCAACATCGTATGCATCTGCGGAGGCAAGGAAAAGGTCCTTCCTATAATCGCCGCAGCACACAACAAATTCTTCGACACCCTTATAACGGATTACAAGACAATAAGTGAGATAAAGGAAACACTTGAGGAGGAAATCAAATGAAATGCCTGATGTTCGAAGAGCTGGGAAAGCTCAGGGCAACCGAAACAACCGACCCCACCTACCCCGTATGGATCAGAGTAGAGGCTACCGGAATCTGCGGGACAGACCTCAAGTCCGTCTACGTCGGACACAAGTATTTCAAACCGCCGACGGTTCTGGGGCATGAATTCTACGGCCGGATCTGCAAGGCCCCGGAAAACTTCCCCCTCAAGAAAGGAACATGGGTCGTCGCAGCCCCCTATTACGAATGCGGAGAGTGCCCGACCTGCAAGGCCGGCAAGGGAGACCTCTGCCAGAACAAGAACTATGTCGAGGCAGGTTCCTTTGCAGAGTACGTAGGTGTTCCGGAAAACTACATGGACGGACTGTTCGTCCTTCCCGAGAAGAAAGACACTGCAGACTACGATGTATATGCCCTTACCGAGCCTCTTGCATGTGTCATCAACGGCACATCAAGGCTGGAGACCATTCCCGGTTACAGCAAGGTCCTTATAGTCGGAGGCGGCCCCATGGGTGCTCTGTTTGCACTCTACTACGCATCAAAGGGTATAGATGCAGCCATTGTGGAACCCAATGACCAGAGAGCTGAAAAGCTCAGGTCCTGGGGCATCAACACGGTCAAGCAGGACCAGGTTCAGAAAGGCGAATACGACAACATAGTCATCGCAGTCAACATCGCATCCCTGGTCGAGGCCTACCTTCCCCTGGTCAGACAGGGCGGAACGCTTCTGGTTTTCAGCGGACTTCCCAAGGGAGAGATGCTCAGCGTAGATGCCGGCGCAATCCACTACAGCGAAGTCTCCGTCAAGGGCTGCAGCGGCTTTGCCCTCAGCCATTTCAAAGAGGCTTTC
>JAFUXI010000032.1 GCA_017470995.1 Spirochaetales bacterium | reverse complement strand
GTCATCTACTGCCTGCGCAACATGTCGTTCGTTTCGGCACCTTACGGTATTCCTGAGCTAGCAGCCTCGGCCATAGTCGTTCTTCTGCAGGCATGGAAGAGAAACTCACTGCTCAGCATTCTCTCGGGGACAGTAGTCTACATGGTTTTAGTTCAGTTGGTATTCTGATCAGGCTTCTGCGTAGGTTTTCTCGATGTACTGAAGGCTCTGTGCGAGGGTTTCGGGTCTGAAGTTCTCAAGTGTCATGGGCACGTTGTCCACCTTGTACTTCTTGTAGATGCCGAAAACCGTCTTCCAGGGGAAAATGCCTTCGCCGATTGCGATGTTGCCTTTCTTGACCGGGCCGACGGCATAGGGGTAGTTGGGCATTGAGTCCGCCCAGATATAGTCCTTGAGATGCATTGCCCTGATGTAGGGGGCCAGCATGGCGACGGCCTCATCGTACCAGCTGTAGAAGTCGTCTATTCCCTTGATGGGCAGGATGTTCACCGCATCAAAAAGGCAGCGCAGGTTGGGGGACTTGAAGGTCTCCATCACCTTGAACATGCGCACGGGGTCGTCCACGGTGTTTTTGTCTGCGACTGCCTCGATGGCCATCACGACATTGTTGTCCACGGCTTTCTTGAGAAGCCTTTCAACTATCTTCAGGAATCTTGCCCAGTTCTTGTCGCTCCAGGTGTCCTCGCAGCGGATGTTTCTCGCGTCAAGCGATCCGGTCTCGGTGGCTACCAGGCCGGCTCCCAGAGCATTGGCCACTTCTATGCCGTTCTCGAATTTGGAAAGCTCGGTCTCGAGGGTATCGGCATCGGGATGGACGGGGTTGATGTAGCATCCGAGGATGGCGACCCTGACGTCGTGCCTTGCAAGGGCCTCACGGGTGGCTGACGCCCATTCGACGGTAAGGGGCTTGGGGGCGTCGTTGAAGGCCTTGTAGGGGGCGAAATGAAGGCATGCGGGGGAACGGAAGGAGCTTGCAAGTTCTCCGATCTCATCTGCGGTGGCGAATTTGCGGCCGAAATCGTGTGTTCTGAATCCTAAATCTAGCATATGGATATGATATAGCATTTGATAGAACGTCGCAAATGAATTATATTAATTAAAAAATTACATAACCTATCCGAGGAGTAGATATGGACATCAGATATTCGACGGGCAAGGAGCCTTTCAAGAGAATGACAACAGAGGAGCTCAGAGAGGAGTTCCTGATTACCGGCATGTTCAAGGCCGATGACGTCAGCGCAGTGTATTCGCATGTGGACAGGATCGTGACAATGGGCGCCATGCCTGTCAAGAAGCGCGTGAACCTCGAGAAGAACATCGACCCGTGGAAGAACTTCGGTGTCACATACGTTCTCGAGAGAAGGGAACTCGGAACCATCAATATCGGAGGTCCGGGAAAGGTCTATGCCGACGATGTCGAGTATAAGATGAACCATTGGGACGGTCTCTATCTTCCCATGGGAACCAAGAAGGTCGAGTTCGCTTCGGATGATCCGGAGAATCCCGCAAAGTTCTTCATCTGCACTACACCTGCACATACTCCCAAGCCGGCAACCCATGTGCCCTACGAGAAGGCCATCCACAAGCATCTGGGCGCCCAGGCCACCAGCAACGAGAGAACCATCAACCAGTACCTGCATCCGGATGTGCTGGATACCTGCCAGCTTTCCATGGGCCTGACACACCTCGAAGAGGGTTCTGTCTGGAACACCATGCCCATGCACACCCACGAGAGACGCATGGAGGTCTACTTCTACTTCGATATCCCCAAGGACAACGTAGTGTTCCACTTCATGGGCGAGCCCAACCAGACACGCCACATCGTGATGCACAATGACGAGGCCGTCATCAATCCTTCATGGTCCGTCCATGCCGGTTGCGGAACCAGCAACTACACCTTCATCTGGGCGATGTGCGGAGAGAACCGCGCCTACGACGACCAGGACTGGATAAAGACGGAGGATATTCTTTAATAGGGATTTAAAAATATGGCTGATAAGAAGATAATACTCACGGGCGACCGTCCCACCGGACGGTTGCACCTGGGACACTATGTAGGATCTCTCAAGAGAAGGGTCGAGCTTCAGAACTCCGGCAAGTTCGATGAGATCTATATCCTGATTGCAGACGACCAGGCTTTGACCGACAATGCGGACAACCCGGGCAAGATCAGGGACAACATCATCAACGTGGTGCTGGACTACCTGTCAGTTGGACTGGATCCGGCCAAGACTACCATCTGCGTGCAGAGCGCTCTTCCCGCGCTCCATGCGCTGACTTTCTACTACATGAACCTCGTGACCACGGCACGCCTTTCCAGGAACCCGACCGTAAAGAGCGAGATGCAGATGCGCGGCTTTGCGGACGAGGGGCTTCCTGCAGGTTTCTTTGCCTATCCGGTCTCTCAGGCTGCCGACATCACCGCCTTCGATGCCACGGTAGTTCCGGTAGGAGAGGACCAGCTGCCCATGATCGAGCAGACACGCGAGATAGTGGAGAAGTTCAACCGCACCTACGGCGAGACCCTGATCCTGCCGTCTGCCATGATTCCCGAGAACATCATGCAGCGCCGTCTTCCCGGCGTTGACGGCAAGGCCAAGATGTCCAAGAGCCTCGGAAACTGCATCTATCTCTCGGATGACTCCAAGACGGTCAAGAAGCAGATCAACGGAAAGATGTTCACCGATCCTACCCACCTCAGGATAGAGGATCCGGGCCATACCGAGGGCAATGTGGTATTCACTTATCTCGATGCCTTCTGCACGGACGAGCACTTCTCCAGATATCTGCCAGAGTATGCAAACCTCGATGAGATGAAGGATCACTACCGCCGCGGAGGCCTTGGGGACGGAACCTGCAAGAAGTTCCTGTTCAACGTCCTTGAGGAAGAGCTCAACCCCATAAGGGAGCAGCGCGCCAAGTGGGCTTCAGACATCGATACTGTCTACGATATCATCAAGGACGGCACCGCAAAGGCAGTCGAGAAGACCAATGCCACACTGAACCGTGTGCGCAAGGCCATGAGGATCGACTACTTCGACGACCGCTCCATCATCGGTGACTGGAAAGCTCTTCTGGGCTGATTCTCCAATAAACTGAAATGCTCACTGTAAACAACATAAGCAAGATCTACCGCACAGGGTCTCTGGTACAGAAGGCCCTGGACGATGTCTCTCTGTCCTTCAGGGACACGGAGTTCGTGGCTATCCTTGGTCCCAGCGGAAGCGGCAAGACAACGCTTCTGAACATCATAGGCGGCCTTGACCGCTATGACAGCGGCGAAATGTCCATCGACGGCGTTTCCACAAGCAGATACTCGGCCCGCGATTGGGATGCCTACAGGAACTACACCATAGGTTTCATCTTCCAGAGCTACAACCTCATTCCTCATCAGAGCGTGCTCTCCAACGTCGAGCTTGCGATGACGCTCTCTGGCGTTTCCAGGGACGAGAGGAGAAACAGGGCGTTGGAAGCGCTGGACAGGGTAGGACTGAAGGATCAGGCCCACAAGAAGCCCAACCAGCTTTCAGGCGGTCAGATGCAGCGTGTTGCGATTGCAAGAGCACTTGTGAACAATCCGTCGGTGCTTCTTGCCGACGAGCCTACAGGAGCATTGGACTCCGAGACCGGGGTGCAGGTCATGCAGCTTCTCAAGGAGGTTGCCTCGGACCATCTGGTCATCATGGTCACCCACAATGCCGAACTTGCCCAGGAGTATGCCACAAGGGTAGTGCACCTCAAGGACGGGCAGGTGACGGAGGACTCCGATCCGTTCGACGGACAGGTTCAGGAGGTTGACGGGGAAGACCGGGAGAACCAGGATAACCAGGAGAACAAGGAAGACAAGGAGCAGAAGGCTCACAAAGTGACACAAAAGCGGAGGAAGAAGCCTTCGATGTATTTCTTCACTGCGTTTTTCCTATCGCTTTCCAACCTCTGGTCCAAGAAGGCCAGAACCATACTGGTTGCTCTTGCGACCTCAATAGGAATTGTCGGAATTGCCCTGATCCTGTCGCTTTCGAACGGAGCCAACTCCTACATCCAGGGCATTGAGCGCGATGCCCTCAGCGAGTATCCGCTGGAACTGAGGACCAACACGTTCTCGCTGGCTTCTTCGTTTGCAGCCTATGCACAGATGCGAGCTGATGTCGAGAATCCCTCGGAGGACATGATTACCGAGCAGCAGATGATGGGACGCATGCTTGCGGCTACCAAGACCAATGACCTTGCATCGCTCAAGAACTGGTTTGATTCGGGCTCGAGCGGAATTCAGGATCAGGTGCGTGCCATAGACTACGGCTACGGCCTTGTTCCGCAGATATATCTTGTACAGGAAGGGAGATACCGTCAGGTATGTCCCGACCAGACTATGAGCGCCTTCGGCATGAGCATGGACGACAGCCTCTCCAGTACCCTCAGCGAGTACGGCATGGCAGAGGTATTCGACCAGCTTCCGCCCAGCAAGGAACTCTATCTGGACGACTACGATGTAATCGCCGGTACCTGGCCCCAAAATGATACGGATCTGGTTCTGGTGCTTTCAAGCGCGGACGGGATTCCGGATTTCTTCCTCTACGCCATGGGCCTCAAGGATGCCGATGCGCTCAGCCAGCAAATCAGCTCCGTGGTTGCCGGACGCGGCAACACCGGCACGGTTACTCGCAATCAGGTTTTCAAACCGCAGGATTTTTTGGGTATTTCCTTCAAGGTCCTTCCTGCATATCAGAAGTACGAATATGATCCGCGTCTGGGAATCTGGGTCGATACCTCCAAGGATTACGCAAGGATGATGGAACTTCTTTCTTCCGCAGAGGAACTGACCATAGTAGGAGTGGTTACTCCCAAGGAGGACACTTCCTACGGCATTCTGGGCATGGGAATCGAATATACGCCGGATCTTACAGAGCGCCTGATCCGTCAGGCTGCAGAGAGCGGTGTGGCCAAGGCCCAGCTTGCTGATCCAGAAACGGATGTTCTTACCGGCAGAGCTTTCGGTCAGCAGGCAGAAGATGAAGGCATATCGCTGCTGGATCTGATCGAGTTCCACCCGGAAAAGCTTCTGGATGTTGTCTCTGTCCGCTGGGAAAACCTGCAGGCACTTGTGTCCGACGAGACCTTCATCACGTCAGAAACCATCTCGAGGATTCTCAGCGAATACTACTGGAAGGGCGAATCCAGGACCCTCAGGGAGAAGCTCTCGCAGGGGACTGCACTTCTTTCGACGCTGGTAGATGTGGACAGCAGCAAGCTTGCACAGGCATTCTCGCTGTCCATTGATGAGGCGCGCATGCAGGAGATGCTCCTTTCGAGGACCGCATCCGAGACTGCAAGCCTCGAGGGCAATCTGACACGCTTCGGATATGCAGATCTGGAGAGGCCGTCGAGAATCTCGATCTATCCCAAGGATTTCGAAAGCAAGAATGCGCTTCTGGAGATTCTGGACAGCTACAACGCCGCCATGCGTGCCGACGGGCGCAGGGACAAGGTGATCTACTATACCGATTATGTCGGAGCCCTCATGAGCTCAGTCACAACTATAATAGATGCAATCACTTACGTTCTTGTCGCCTTTGTTTCGGTATCG
>JAFUXI010000031.1 GCA_017470995.1 Spirochaetales bacterium | reverse complement strand
CAGAGGTGTGATACTCTTTACTCGTCCCATGTTGCCTTCCTGATTGATTCGTTTTGTGGTGAAACCAATCTTATCACAGCTTCTGGGACTTTCTTTTTCCTTCCTCCGTTTTTGTGGACAATCTATGTTACTGGTAACGGCGGAAAGAAGATAAACTGTTTAAGTTTGACAAAAAGTATTTTTTTGTTACACTTATTACGTTACAGGTATTACGTTACAAATTTAACAGTAATGCTTTTTTGTGGGGTAAAAAATGGCAAGAAGACAGAATTCCAGCTCGGCGGAGAGAAGTCGTTTTACAAAGGACTGTATCGTCCAGTCCCTTCTGAACCTAATGGATGAACAGCCGTTCGCAACAATCAGCATTCAGGAGATAGTAGACACTGCAGGTGTCTCGAGAATGGCCTATTACAGAAATTTCTCCAGCAAAGAGGACATTCTGCGCTATCACATATTTATAGTTTCCCAGGAATTCATTGCCAAATGGGAGGTTTCAAAACCCAAGAACTTCCAGGAATATCTGGTGCTTCTTTTCGACTTCCTGCTGGAGGAGAAGGAGTTCGGACTCAAGCTTGTGAATTCCGGGTTGTTCGATCTCGGCAAGGAAGCCTTTGACAAGGGAATCCTTGCCGATGCAAATGATACCAAGGGGTTTTACAACAGGTGCTTCTTATCGGGCGGGCTCTTCAATATGTACAAGTTCTGGCTTGAGAACGGCTGCAAGGAAACACCCAGGCAGCTTTCGGAGTTCTTCGCCAAGAAGGTTCACCTCTTCAGCGAGTAAGCTTTTCAAGATTTTCCTTTGAGTATATCCTAGACTCATGAGCACACGGATCGAACTTGAGACACTTGCAAACACCAGAGATCTTGGCGGAATGTTTGTATCCGACGGCAGGCGGATCAGAAAGGGCAGACTCATAAGAAGCGGACAGCTTGTAGGCATTTCCTCTTCAGACAAGGCAATCCTCTCTTCATTGGTTGATACCGTTGTGGATTTCAGGACCCCGGAGGAAATCAAGGATCAGCCCGATGACAGTATGGACGGGGTGAAGCACATAAGCATTCCGATTGTGGAGAGCTTCACGGCAGGTGTATCAAGGGAAGAGCAGTCGGACGAAGAACTGATATCCAATCTGGCTTTCAGGCCCGAGGCTGCCCGCGAGTACATGAGGACCATGTACCGCAAGTTCGTCACCGGATTCTGCACCACAAGATATTCGAAGTTCCTGAAAATCCTGCTTGAGGATCATGAGAAGGCTGTCCTGTGGCACTGCTCCGCGGGAAAGGACCGTGCCGGAATAGGTGCCGTGATCATCGAGGAAATCCTCGGAGTTCCCAGGGAGTCGATCATCGCAGACTATAACAGGACCCGGGAGTTCCTTTCCCCATATACCGAGGGCTACGTTTCTTTCGTCAAATCCGAGCTGGGAAAGCTAAGAAAGCTCAGTGAAGAGGAAACTGCGGTTGTGGAAGAGTCTATGAGGAGCCTTTTCGGCTTGGAAGGGTCTTATCTCGAGGCCTATTATGAGGAAGTCAGGAAGCAGTTCGGAAGCTATGAGGCATTCATAAGGGAAGGTCTCGGATTGTCCGCGGATCAGATACAGCAGTTGAGGGACAAATACCTGGAGTAGGAGAATACCATGGATCATATCAAATATCTTCTTGCTGCCAATGAGGTTGCACGCAAAGCTAGGGAAAACGGAAACACTCCGTTCGGAGCGGTTCTGGTTGATGAAAACGGAAATATCGTGATGGAGCAGGGCAACGCTGAGCGCGATCTCCATGATGCCACGGCCCATGCCGAGAGGATGCTTGCAAGCCGTGCAAGCCAGACGTTCAGCAAAGACTTCCTTTGGAAATGCACCCTGTACACTACATTCGAACCCTGCTGCATGTGCACCGGAGCCATCTATTGGGCCAACATAGGCAGGATTGTCTATGGTCTTACGGAGGAAAGGCTTCTGGAGATGACAGGCTCCGATGACAAGAATCCCACGTTCAACATCTCATGTCGCACCATCATCGCTGCCGGACAGAAGCCCATTGAGATACTTGGTCCGTTCCCTGAGATAACCTCTGAAGTAGAGAAGGTACACGCAGGGTTCTGGAATCCCGAGAAGTAAGATGGAATATTTCATCAATCTCGTTCTGCTTTTCTTCTCATACTCTTTTGCAGGCTGGTGCATCGAGGTGATCCTGAAGTTCCGTCAGTATCACCGATTCATAAACAGGGGTTTTCTGGCAGGACCATGGCTCCCGATCTATGGTTCGGGCTGTGCTTTCATAACGCTTGCAGTGGATGGCCTTTCCAGGCTCTCCAGCTATGAATCATCCTACGGTTCGGTGTTTGCGGTCTCTTTCGTGCTGTGCGGCGCCCTTGAATACGGCGCCAGCTGGTTCATGGAGAAGCGCTTTCATGCCCGATGGTGGGATTACAGCCAGAAGCCCATGAATCTGCACGGAAGAATCTGGATAGGCAATCTCATGCTTTTCGGTCTGGGCGGCACTTTCGTCTACAAGTTTGCCAATCCTCTGCTGTATAGACTTTTCTCCGCGTCGGCCCTTAATGTCAGGGAGATTGTTTCCCTGGCGCTTTCGGCCATATTCGTCTCGGACTACATCGTCTCGCACTTCGTTCTCAAACTGGTCAAGAACAGTGTAGAACACAGCGAGGCTGACAATACCGAGGAAATAGGCAGGGAAGTAAGGAAGATGCTCCGGGACAGGAACCTATTTGCCAGGCGTTTCGCAAATGCCTATCCTGATATAATCTACCGGACGGAAAAGGTAAAGGCACGCCTTGAGCGCATAAAGGCAGAGACAGAGCGCCTCAGAAAACAGGCAGAACAGCGGATAGACACGATACTCAAAAAGAAATGAAAAACAGGAAACTGCTCGGAAATATTCTTCTTCTCATAACCACTGCGATCTGGGGTACGGCATTCGCCTTCCAGCGCATGGGAATGGACAGCATAGAACCTGCCACCTTCAGTGCGGTAAGGATGCTCCTGGCTGCCGTTGCGGTCACTCCGCTGGTCTTTCTTGGTAAGGGAAAAGAAATACCGGACAAAAGAGCCTACCGGAAGAATACCATTGTCGGAGGCATCCTTTGCGGACTGTGTCTTGGAACAGCCACCATCTTCCAGCAGGTAGGGATAGTTCAGACCAGCGCCGGAAAAGCAGGCTTCATCACAGCCATGTACATGCTTCTGGTTCCGGTCATCAATCTGATTCTGTTCAGGAAGAAGAGCCCTGTTGTCGTCTGGATTGCGGTTCTCATCGGTATTCTGGGAATGTATCTGCTCTGCATCAACGAAGAATTCAGCCTTTCCAGAGGGGATGCCCTGGTCAGCGTCTGCGCACTGATCTTCAGTTTCCATATCATATGCACCGATCATTTCGTGCAGAATGCCAACCCGATCGGCATGTCCGTAATCCAGCTCTATGTGACTGCATTGCTCTCGGCTGCGGTTGCGGCCTTCACCGAAAGCCCGTCCATCAATGATGTGAAGGCGGCGATAATCCCGATTCTCTATTGCGGCCTCGGTTCGGGTGCAATAGGCTATACGCTCCAGATTGTCGCCCAGAAGTTCACCGAGCCTGCGGTGGCATCGCTCCTGATGAGCCTTGAGGCGGTATTCGCCGTCCTCGGAGGCACACTGATACTCGGGGAGAAGATGACCGGCCGCGAGGCAATAGGATGCCTCGTGATGTTCATCGCCGTAATACTGGCGCAGATACCGTCGAGGAAAAAATAGAATTACTTTCCGAGAATCTCGCGGGCTACGAAGACTCCGCTGGCCGAGGCATGTGAGAGCGAATGCGTTACTCCGCTTCCGTCTCCGATCATGTAGAGACCTTTGTACTTGGTCTCCAGATGCTCGTCTACCTTGACTTCCATGTTGTAGAACTTGACCTCGACGCCGTAAAGCAGGGTGTCGTCGTTTGCCGTACCCGGGGCGATGCGGTCGAGGGCGTAGATCATCTCGATGATGCCGTCAAGGATACGCTTGGGAAGAACCAGCGAAAGGTCTCCGGGCTCGGCCTGAAGCGTGGGGCGCACGAAGGATTCCTCGATTCTCTTGTGGTTGCTTCTGCGGCCGCGGATGAGGTCACCGAAGCAGTTGGGGGACAGGAAGAGTTCCTGGGCACAGTATTTGACAGTGGGCAGTCCCAACGT
>JAFUXI010000030.1 GCA_017470995.1 Spirochaetales bacterium | reverse complement strand
CTCCATCATCAAACCCCCGTCCGAAGACGGGGAAAATTTCAAATTCAAACCCTGTCAACTCCACAGCCTCCCGGCTGCTCCCGAACACATGTCGTTATTTAACTATCTGTCCGTATCATCGAATTGACTGGAAGCCCTCATAGCTTCCGTATTTCCTCTTTCCTTCGCTTGTAATGTAAAGAACTTTATGTGCCCGCCTTCTGGCGTGCGTCATTGAAATTACCACAAAGGCATTTTATTGTCAACAACTATTTTGAAAAAATGCAACAAAACGCGCGCCTGGAGCCAAATAAAAAAGTTTAAAATTTATAATTACTTCTACTGAAATCAATTAAACAGCTGGAATCATGCAATTCAAAATCTTTTTTTTAATGAAAACTGCAGTTTTTCCGTATAAGGAGTCAGGACAGCGCAAAAGTCCGAAGGAGAATTGCATGAGAAATGAAATCAGAATCCACGGTTACATGGACAAGGGCTACACCGGAACGGGCGTATCTGTTGAATGCAGCATCAGGAACGGTTTTCCGGGTTTCGACATCACCGGTCTTCCGGGTGCAAGCGTAAGAGAAGCACGCGAGAGAGTCAGATGCGCTCTCAGAAGCTGCGGCTTCAAGTTTCCCCAGAGTCGGATACTTGTCAATCTCAGTCCCGCCAGCCAGACAAAGGACAGCACGCTTCTGGATCTGCCTCTTGCCTGCGCAATCCTGCATGCACAGACAAAACCCGAGAACGGAGGTGCCCCGGCAGGAGAGACAATCGGAATAATGATAGCAGGAGAGCTGTCACTCAGCGGTCAGGTGCTCAATGCACCCCAGGCGATGGGAGCCATCGATGCAGCGAGAAACTCAGGCTGCAGGTTCTGCATCGTTCCCTTCGAGACACCGAAGCAGACAATCGACGGCATTGACGTGATACAGGCCAGAACCTTGCCCCAGGCATATTCGGTGATTACGGATATCATCTGCGGAAACCTCGCCGTTGAAACGGAAGAACAGGTAGAAAACAGGAAGGCAGTCATATTCGAGGACATCATCGGTCTGGAAGAAGAAAAACACATCCTCGCAATGGCCGTAGCAGGATTCCACAGCACGCTTCTCTTCGGTCCTCCCGGAGTAGGCAAGACAATGCTCAGCAGCCGTCTCCACCTGCTTCTGGGACCATACACAGACAGGCAGAAAGCCGAAGTTTCCAGAATCCTCGGATGTGCGAACATCTCCGAAAGCCCGGGCAGAACCCATTCAAGGATGAGGATCCTCAGTCACGACTGCACCCAGACACAGTTCGTATCCGGAAGCTCAGCCAAGACACCCGGAGAAGGAGCCCTCTCCCACCTCGGGACACTTGTATTGGACGAAACCGACAAATACACGCCCAAACTGCTGGAGACAGTCAAGGACACCTACGACAAGGGCTACACCCAGAGCACCCGAAGCGGACAGGTCATCACCTACCCTGCCCGTTTTCTCATGGTCGGCAATCTGAACCCCTGCGCCTGCGGGGCCCTGGGCAATCCCGATGCCATCTGCACCTGCACCGCACAGAAAGTCACTAGCCACTGGGCAAAGCTCGGCCGCCAGCTCATCGAACGCTTCGACATCCGCCTTCCAATACGTTCCCAAACCGATATGCTGACTCAGATCGATACCCCTAAGACCGGCGACGCAGACTATATATCTAGTGTACGGAGTGCCCTCGCGCGCCAGCGCGAGCGCTATAAATATATAGAAGAAGTAGATTACAACGGGCAGGTCCATTACTCGACTTCCGCCCTCCTCTGCCTGAAGGACGAGATCAATCTTTTCAACAGAATCAACACCCAGAACAGCCTCAGTTCCAGAAGCCAGATAGGCACGATCGCACTTGCAAGATCGATAGCCGACTACGAGGACAAGAGCATTGTTACCGAGGAGCACTTCGAGAAGGCAAGAAGCCTCCGCCGTTACGGTTTGGGAGACTACTACTGGAGATCGTTGAGATGAAACAGGATAACTTGACAATGTTGGATATATCCCACAATAATAAAGAAAAGAAAAATGTTTTTCATGTAATAATCTATTCGAAGGAAAACGGTGATACGCCTTTTAGGGATTATCTTCTGAGTCTCTCGCCCAAAATGAAAACAAAGGTTCTGCGGGCCATCGAACAAACTGATAAAACACCGAGGAAAGAGATAGAGAAAGCAGAAAGATATAGAGCAGACTGGATAAGGAGGAACCAAAGATGACGTTTGAAGAACTAAAGAAAGAAGTTTTGTCAGACCCTGAAGTCAAGAAGGAATATGATGCACTGGAACCGGAGTTTCAGTTGATACTTGCAATGCTTGAACTTAGAAGTAAACAGAATCTTACCCAGCAGGAACTTGCAGATAGAACAGGAATCAACCGATCCGACATAAGCAAAATCGAAAACGGGAATGCAAACCCTTCGCTCAAAACAATGAAAAGACTTGCTGCAGCCATGGGGAAAAGAGTCCATATATCATTTGTCTGAAAAACTCAATTAAGTCCAACCTTGGACTTGTCCAGATATTCTTGACAAAAAGATAAGAGAATTATGTGCTACTCATTTCAAACTCTCTTGGTGACATGTAGCCCAAGTCTGAATGGTATTGGATTTATCGATGGTGCGCAGCATCGTTCTGTTCACCGCTTACAAGGATCATAAAATCATCCGGTAATTGCTTTAACCCTGGGTCACGCTCAGAACCCCAGAGCCTCCAGACTTTTGAGAAGCGTCGCACAGAGATTGTTGTCCTTGGCATCCGATAAGGCCGTTTTCAGAACCGAGAGTCCCTTCTTGATTATCTCCATGCTCTTGTTGGAATCAATGGATGTCTTTACATCGGATGCGGCGTTGACTATATTCGTGCCGGTATCTCCCAATGCGGCCTCCAGCATGCTCTGGCTACCCGTAATCTTCTGCAGAACCGTCCCGATCTTGGAGAGGTCCAGATTCCCGTCCGAACCGCTGTTCAGCGCACCGGACACAACGCCCTTGAGAATGCTTCCAAAATCCGCCATAAAAACCTCCGAAATGTTTCGTAGTCTATCCCGATGCCCCGGAGGGCACATTTCAGACTATATCCCGAATCTGATCGATTTGACAATCTCTATACCGCGTGTTACATTTGTATTACAGAGGTAATACATGAAAGCTGATGCAGTTCTTCAGGTCAGAATCGATTCAAACATAAAGAAGGAAGCCGAGATACTGTTTGAACGCCTTGGAATCTCAATCGCTGATGCGGTGAGGATGTTCGTGGCCCAGAGCATTGAGCAGCAGGGTTTGCCTTTTGAGGTCAAAACCGGTTATCCGGGACGAACTACCCTTCACGCCTTCGGAATTGCAAGTAAATATGCAGATTCTTCCAAAATCTCATTGGAGAAAGAAGCATGGGCTATGGCTGTGGCGGAGAAATATGGTAATACTTGATACAAATGCGATCCTCAGATATCTGTTGCGAGATATCGAGTCGCAGTCCGATGCAGCAGCTGAAGCCATAAGAAAAGGCGCATGCACAACAACCGAAGTGATAGCCGAGGCTGTCTATGTGTTGTCTCACGTCTACAAGGCACCAAGAGATGAGGTTTCCTGGATGATCCACTGCACCCTTCTGGATGTGAGAACGGAAAACCTGAAAGCCCTGCGGTATGCCCTTGAACTGTTCAATCAGACAAATCTGGATTTTGTCGACTGCATTCTGGTTGCATACCACAAGGTTCTGGGAATGGACATCATGTCTTTCGACAGGAAGCTGAACTCGGCCCTTGAAAAGGACTTTCCGATCCATCAGGTTGAAATACCTCAAGAATTACCGCGATAACCAGACAAAAGAATGCCGGCCATCGCTGGCCGGCTGATGAAGTGTATGCAGCGGTTACCGCCTCGATCAATGAAAGTCCCGTCCTGATATTTGTTTGAGGGAAAATAGAACAGCATCATCTCTTCGTCGTCATAGAACCGCAGGGAGAACCACTCCCAGCCGTGGTCCTGTGTCAGCGAGAATGAGCCGCCCTTTTTATCGAACAAGCTCTTTCCGTTGACCTTTATTTTCTGTCCGTTTTTCCAGAACTAAGACAGACGGAAGGAGGGACCTTGCCGGTCCCTCCCCTGTCAGAAAATACTGTTTTTCAGATATATCTCTCTACTTCGACCACTTGTCGATCAGCTCCTGGATTTCGGCGTAGTTCTTCTCATCGCCGCCGGTGTGCTTGGAGCGTGAATTGTAGACGCTCTGTGCATACTTGAGAATCACGAGAGCTTCCTGCTTGTCGCTCATTGCAGAGAGTTTGGTATTGGTCCAGATCGGCATAGCATCGGCACCCTTTGCTCCCTCGTAGTAGGCATACTTGTCGAAGTTGCTCTTCTTCTCCTTGTCCCACTTGGTCTGCATCTTCTTGATTTCCTTGGCTCTCTTGTCTGCTGACCAATCACGTGCATAGAGCATCTCGGCGAGTGCCTTGTATGTTCCGCCATAGATATATTTTGCAGGTATTGTGTCACATGCGGCTCTCATATAGCTGACTGCGGCAACCGAGTCACCTCCGAGGATTCCCGGAACTGCATCGTTGAGGACAGCAAGTGTATACCATGCCTCAGAGGAATCGACAACATTGAAGTCATCGGTTATGACCTTGAGATCGGCCTTCATGGGCTTGACCTTTCCGAGTGAATCCATGACGCCCTTGGTCTGTCCGTAGCGGCCGATGTTCGCACACTTCCAGAGGTATGCAAGATAGTTTGGCTTCTCGGCTATGGACTGCTTGGCATATTCCTCGCCTTCCGTGTATATGGCGAACTTTCCGTTCTTGTCTTTCTCATCCATCTTGTCTCCGAGATCAACGCAAACCCGTGAAAGCCTCCAGAGGACTTCAGACTTCTCCTCTCCTGCCTTTGCCTGGGTGAGCATGGTCTTGAGAGTATCGTAGACCTTCTGGTTGTCGGTGCCTGCATCATAGAGGTCATCGACGGAAGTGAAATCAAGTGCAGCTACTGCCATGAGGCAGACGGCAAGCAGAATGAGAAGAGTTGCTAGTTTCTTCATTTGGATTGTCTCCTGTTCAGTGTTTTGTAAATACATCATAACACGGCTTCAGGGGATTTACAAAGAGAAAGGCTCCCACCTTTTGAATGGGAGCCTTTCATCGCTCACGAGGATCGAACTCGTGTTGACGGGATGAAAACCCGTTGTCCTAACCACTAGACGAGAGCGACATCTGTCTGTGAACGCATGAGCCAAGTTGGGTTTGAACCAACGACCCACGCCTTAAAAGGGCGTTGCTCTACCTACTGAGCTATTGGCCCATTTTCACAACAAATGGAGATTAACAGAAGAGAATGAGGTTGTCAACTGGTATGGACAAGTCAGATTATGAATAACACGTCATAGCTAAAGTGTTTTCAATTAACAAAGAAGGCTTTTTATGCTAGCATTTGTGCCATGACAAGCGATAAGACCAGAAACATAGGGATCATAGCTCATATAGATGCCGGAAAGACCACAACCACCGAGAGAATCCTCTTCTATACCGGAGAGAACCACCGCATCGGAGAGGTCGATAACGGCGAAGCCACAATGGACTGGATGGAGCAGGAACAGAACCGCGGAATCACTATCACCAGCGCTGCAACCATCTGCTACTGGAAGGGTGTCCAGATCAACATCATAGATACTCCGGGGCACGTGGATTTCACAGCCGAAGTCGAGAGATCACTCAGGGTCCTGGACGGAGCCGTCGGAGTCTTCTGCGCGGTAGGCGGAGTCGAACCCCAGAGCGAAACGGTCTGGAGACAGGCCAACACCTACAAGGTCCCGAGGATTGCCTTCATCAACAAGATGGACAGACTCGGAGCAGATTTCTATGCGGCCATCGATGATATCAAGACAAAGCTCAAGGAAGAACCTGTTCCACTATTCATCCCAGTTGGGAAAGAAAGCAGGTTCGAAGGTATCATTGACCTGCTGAAAATGCAGATGGTGGTCTTTGATCCCGAGACTTCAGGCTATGAATACAGCTACAAGGACATCCCTGCGGACATGCAGGATGAGGCCCAGCAGTGGAGAGAAAAACTCCTGGACAGTGTATCCAATTATTCGGATGAGATTACTGAGCTTTATTTCGCAGGAGAGGATATTCCCGAGGACCTGATCATTTCCGTTCTTCGCAAGTGCACGATCGGAAGGGATCTCCTTCCGGTGTTCTGCGGATCATCGCTCAAGGATATCGGAGTGCAGTGCCTTCTTGACGGAATCGTCGACCTGCTGCCCTCCCCTGACGACATTCCTCCCGCAACGGGAATCCATCTCAAGAAGGACAAGGAAGAAGAAGTCCAGGTCAAGAACGACCCCAAGGCTCCCCCTCTTGCTCTGGTATTCAAGATCCAGTATGACCGCGAGGCAGGTCCGCTTGCATTTGTCAGAGTCTATTCCGGAGTGCTCAGAAAGAGCGTTGCTGTTCTCAACATCTCCAAGAAGAAGCGCGAGAGGATAAACCGTCTTCTCAGGATGCATGCAAACAGGCCCGAGGAGCTTCAGGAGCTCCAGGCCGGCGATATCGGCGTAATCGTCGGATTCAAGCTGGCTCAGACCGGAGATACCATCGGTTCGGAAGGTGCTCAGATCCTTCTTGAGAAGATGAGCTTCCCGGAGCCGGTCATCTCGATTGCCATCGAGCCCGCAAATGCCACGGAACAGGCCAAGCTCAAGAAGACCCTTGAGATTCTGACACTCGAGGATCCGACATTCACATACAAGGACAATGAGGAAACAGGCCAGCTTGTCATCAGCGGAATGGGAGAACTGCATCTTGATGTCCTGGTTACCAGAATCACCAAGGAATTCAAGGTAGACTGCCATATCGGTAAGCCTCAGGTCACATATAGAGAGAGCATAACTTCTGCATCAGAAAAGACATATACATTCAGCAAGATGCTTGCAGGCAAGGAGAACAGCGCCACACTCACTCTGCGTCTTTCTCCGCTTGAGGCCAAGAGCGGAACCGTATATGAGAACCTCGTCAGCTCAAGGACAATCCCGCAGGAGATATTCGATGCCGTCCAGCGCGGCATTGAGAATTCCTTCAGAAGCGGAATCCGATATGGCTACGAGGTCTGCGACATGAAGGTGGAGCTTGTGGACATCAAGTACAGCGAGCTGACGGCAACCGAGTTTGCCTATGAGGCATGTGCGGCAATGTGCTTCGATGCAGCAGCCCAGGAAGCAGGTCCCGTACTTATGGAGCCGGTGATGGATGTGACTCTGATAGTTCCGTCCCAGTATGTCGGCGATACCATCTCAAGCCTTACACAGAGAGGCGGCATTGTGTCGAGCATGGAGAGCAAGACAAGTGCGGACCATATACTTGCACAGGCACCGCTTGCAAAGCTCTTCGGCTACTCCACTGCACTTCGCTCATCCACTCAGGGAAGAGGAACCTTCTCGATGGAATTCAGCCACTTTGCACCGAAAACCGACAGATAAAGTACTACATAGCAACACTTTGAACTATTTTAAGCCATTTGCCTCTCAGACCTTTTATTTTTCAGAATTATATTATATAGTATGAAAGGTTGTCCTTCTGAGGATGACCTTGATCAATTGTGATTACAATTTTCATATATTGCCAATGTTCTAGGAGGGAATTATGGCTCTTTCAACAAAAGACATCAGAAACGTCGCAATTGCTGGCCACAACGGAACCGGAAAGACTTCTCTTTTCGAGCAGTTCCTGTACTACAGCAACGTGATCTCAAGACCTGAGACAGTTGACTCGGGAAAGACAACAAGTGACTACACGGAAGAGGAAATCGCAAGAAAGATCTCCGTCCACTCGGCACTTGCAAACATCGCATGGCAGGGCAAATCCCTCAACTTCATCGACACTCCGGGTACGGCAGACTTTGTCGGAGAGGTCATCTGCGGATTCAGAACCTGTGAGTCAGTCCTCATGGTCGTCGATGCCCGTGACGGTGCTCAGATCGAGACCATCAAGCTCTGGAGAAACCTCAACCAGAGACAGAAGCCCAGAATGGTCTTCCTCAACAAGATGGAGCGCGAAAGAGTCGACTACGGTGCAACATTCGGTCACCTCAAGGAAGAGTTCAAGACCACATTCGTTCCCGTGACAATCCCGATGGGCAACGGAACAGCATTCAAGGGCGTCATCAACCTCATCGAGAACAAGGCATATTTCTTCCACCCGGGTCAGAAAGAGACCGTAGGTGACATCCCCGCAGAGTACGCAGACGAAGTCGAGCAGTACCGCGAGAGCCTCATCGAGGCAGCAGCCGAAGGAACCGAGGAGCTCATGGAGAAGTATCTCGAAGAGATGACTCTTGAGCCGGAAGAGATCCATGAGGGTCTCAAGGAAGGTCTGAAGAACAACGTTCTGGTACCTGTCTTCTGCGGAAGCACAATCAACAACGCCGGAATCACAAACCTTCTTGACTTCATCGCAGACATCGCACCTTCCCCGGAGGGAGCATCAGACACTATCGTCAAGGAAGACGGCTCAGAGGCTCCGCTGGCAGTCGGCGCAGGCCCTGTTGCAGCTATCTGTTTCAAGACAGCCATCGACCAGTTCTCCGGAAAGCTCTCCTTCCTCAAGGTCATCACCGGAACACTCACAGGCGATTCCGACATCTTCAACCCGGCACTCGGAAAGAAGGAAAAGCCCGGCAAGGTCTACCGCGCAGTCGGAAAGAAGCTCATCGAGACCGATGCCCTCGTTCCCGGCGACATCGGAATCATCGCAAAGAGCAACGTCGCAGCTACAAACTGCACTCTCCTCTCCGGTCCGGATCAGAAGTATTCATTCAAGCCGCTCAGCCTGCCCAACCCGATTTATTCACTTGCCATCTCTGCAGCTGACAAGAAGTCGGAAGACAAGATGAACGATGCCCTCCACAAGATCACTGAAGAGGATCTGACATTCCAGGTCGGTTACAACGAAGAGACCAAGCAGACAACAGTCTCCGGAATGGGAGAGCTCCATATCGGCATGATCCTCGACAAGATCAAGGACAAGCAGAAGATCCAGATCAACACCAAGCTTCCGCGTGTCGCCTATCGCGAGACAATCACAAAGAAGAGCGGAATCGTCGAGTATGCACACAAGAAGCAGTCAGGCGGACACGGCCAGTACGGAAAGGTTCTCATTGAGATCGCACCGACCGAGCGCGGCCAGTACTACACATTCGATAACATCGTCAAGGGCGGTTCGGTTTCCAAGGGTTATGTCCCCGGAATCGAGAAAGGACTGCATGACCAGATGGAAGAAGGCTTCCTCGCCGGATATCCGATGGTCGATATCGGTGTAACTCTTGTCGATGGTAAGGAGCACCCGGTTGACTCCTCAGAAATGGCATTCAGACTTGCTGCCAAGGGCGCAATGAAGCTCGCCATCGAGAAGGCCGGTCCTGTTCTCCTCGAGCCGTTTGCAAAGCTTTCGGTCTACGTCGATAACCAGTACCTCGGAGACATCCTCTCAGACCTCTCATCCAAGCGCGGAAGAGTTCTCGGACAGGAAGATCTCGGTGGAAACATGGTTCAGGTCAACGCAGAAGTCCCGCAGGCAGAGCTTCTCAACTACGCAATCGACCTCAAGTCAATGACCTCAGGTACAGGTTCATTCGAGCTCGAGTTCGACCACTATGAGACTCTCGCAGGCAAGCTCGCCGAGGATGTCATCAAGGCTTCCAAGGAAGCAGCCGCTGCTGAGGCAAATGCCTGATTGAATCAGATATGAAAAATACGAGCCGTCGATTGACGGCTCTTTTTTTATCTCTTCTCAACCCAGATTTCGTTGATCTTATAGTCCTTTTCCAGGCCCTTTCGCTCAAAGCCCGTCTCGGGCCGCCAGGGAACCTGTGGCGCAAATCCATTGTAAGGATTGCTGAGTATGTCCACTTTGCCGAAGACTTCAAGCATCTGGTTTGCATAATCCTCCCAGTCTGTGACGCAGTAGATATACCCGCCGGACTTGAGTTTCGATGCCAGAAGCTCGGCAAACGGGACCTGGATCAGGCGCTTCTTGTGGTGTCTCTTCTTGGGCCAGGGATCCGGGAAAAAAACATGAAAGCCATCTACGCTGTTGTCGGGAACCATATCCTGCAGAACCTGTACCGCATCGAAACGCATCAGCCTGAGATTGCTTAAATTCTCCTTGGAGGCATTGGCCAGCAACTTGGAGAAACCATAGAGGAAGACCTCTATCCCTATATAGTTTCTGTCAGGGTTTTCCTTTGCAATCTTAAGCGTACTTTCGCCCATTCCGAAACCTATTTCAATAATAACAGGGTTCTTGTTTCCAAATATGGCTTCGAAATCCATAGGCTTATTATGATTATAGACTATTGCATATTCATAGAAGTGCTCTTTGAGAGCTTTGATCTGGAAGTCCTTGAGCTTCTGTCCGCGGAGCACAAAACTCTTGATTTCCCTATGTCCGTTCTCCTGCCTTCTCTCTACTCTGGCAAGCTGTGGAAACAGGTCGAAGATTCCCTTCTCCTCTTCTGTCAGTTCTTCTTCAAGTCTTTCTTCGCTCATGGCATTATCCTCTGCAGTTTCTCAAGAATGAACAGGGCCTTGTCCCTCAGGGAGATTGCTTCTGTCTTCATTGTCATAATGTACGGTCTCTTCGGGTCTATGGCCACTGCCCCGTTTGAAGTCCTGATCAGGTTGATCAGCTTGTCGATACTTATGGATGCGATCTTGGAGAACTCCACGGTCACGCTTCCCTGACGTTCCTTCATATGGTAGATATCCAGAATGCGGCATACGATCCTGAGTTCGGATATGTACAGCAGATTGGACATCTGGTCCGGCATATTGCCGAAACGGTCGTTGATTTCCGCCCTGAGCCTCTCAAGCTGCTCCCTGGTCCTTGTTCCGGCAATCTTCTTGTAGATCTCGAGCTTGACCGTGGGATCGGAAATATAGGAATCGGGAATGTAGCCGCTGTAATCGAGTTCCAGGAAGACTTCGGTCTCCGGCTTCTCGCCCGTCTTCTGTATCTTGGCGATCTCCTCATCCAGAAGGCGGATATACATGTCCAGTCCTACGGCGGACATGAAACCGCTCTGCTCACGCCCCAGGAGATTTCCTGCACCGCGAATTTCCATATCCTTCATGGCTACCTTGAAGCCGCTTCCCAATTCGGTATGCTCGCTTATAGTCTGAAGTCTCTTGATCGCTGTCTCGGACAGAAGCTTGTCAGCAGGATAGAAAAGATAGGCATATGCTTCACGGTCGGATCTTCCGACCCTGCCCTTAAGCTGATAGAGCTGCGAAACACCGTAGAGGTCGGATCTGTCTATGATTATCGTGTTGACATTGGGAATATCTATTCCGTTCTCGATTATCGTTGTAGAGATGAGGACCTGTATTCCCTCATAGACGAAGCGCCGCATGGTGTCCTCAAGTGCATCGCCCTTCATCTGGCCGTTGGCTGTCTCGAAAATGATGTCAGGCATGCGCATCCTGAGCATGGTGGCCACTTCTTCCAGGGTCTCTATCCTGTTGTGCAGATAGAAGACCTGACCGTGGCGGTTCACCTCGAAGCGGATCGCCCTTTCCACGGTGTCCAGATCAAAACGCTCGATGTAGGTCTTGATCGGCTTTCTGTCAATCGGAGGAGTTGTCAGGAGGCTCATGTCCCTTATCTGAAGCAGTGACATGTAAAGCGTTCTGGGAATAGGAGTTGCAGATAGGCTGAGGCAGTCGACGTTTGTCTTCATCTCCTTGATCCTGTCCTTATCCTTGACACCGAAAGGCTGTTCCTCGTCGACAATCAGAAGACCCAGGTTCTTGAACCGGACATCCTTCTGGATGATCTTATGGGTGCCGAACAGGACATCAAGCTGGCCGTCGGCCAAAGCACCGAGGACCTTCTTCTGCTCTTTGGGTGCAACCATCCTGCTCAGAAGCCCTACCTTCAGCGGGAAATCATGAAGACGGTTCTTGAAATTCGAGTAATGCTGCTCGGCCAGAATCGTTGTAGGAGCAAGGAAAGCAACCTGCTTGCCGCTCATTACGGCCTTGAAGGCAGCCCTGAAGGCAATCTCCGTCTTGCCGTAACCGACATCACCGCAGATCAGACGGTCCATGACATGGGGACTTTCCATATCGTCCTTCACATCCTGGATACATGTAAGCTGGTCTTCGGTCTCGTCATATTCGAATTCCGCCTCGAAGCGCAGCTGCCAGTCATTGTCCCTGTCGAAAGCATAGCCCTGGCTGTTCTTGCGCCTTGCATAGAGAGAGATGAGCTTGCTTGCCAGCTCCTCGGCGCTCTTTCTGGCCTTGGCCTTCTTGTTCTCCCAACCTGCGGATCCGAGCTTATCGATATGGGGAGCCTCCCCTGCCGAGCCTATGTAGCGCTGGACAAGGTTAGCCTGTTCGATCGGAACATATAGGTTCTCCTTGTCGGCAAACTGGATCTTGATGTAATCGCGCTCTCGGACTCGGTCTATCTTGAGGAAGATGCCTATGCCGTAATTAACATGAACAACATAGTCGCCTTCATGCAGCTCCACGAAGCTGTCCAGGGCCGAACTCTGGGTATGCTGAAGCGTCTTTACAACCTGCTTCTTGCGTCCGAAGATCTCACTCTCGCAGAAGACTATGAATCGTTCGCTCCTGATGGAGAATCCACCGGAAAGACTGCCTACTTTGTAGGTAATGTTCGAGAAATCACTCAACATCGTCTCAAGACGCTGTCGTTGGACATCCGTCGATACATAGATGTTGATGTTCCATCCATCGGAGGAAAGCCCTTCCAGATCCTGTTTGAAGAATGTGAAATTCCCGAAGTAAGACCGCGGTCCGTCTATATCGAACCGGAAAGCTCCATCCCTTTGGCCGCTGATATCGAGAAGCGTCACGGACCCCGAAGCGCCGGAGAGAAAGCCTTCCCAATCGAAAAGGATCTCATCGGGTCTGATGGCATTGCGATCCTGCTGATAGGCATGGCGGTACAGGCTCTTGGCCTCGAGCTGCATGCTCTTGAAGCTGCTCTCCAGCCTCTTGTCTCCGACAAAGATGAAGTAGTCGGACTGCCCGAAATAATCCCTGATGCCTCCGCACTCAAGGTTGTCTTCCTCGGATGCGGCCATGATCGGGAAACTCACATGCCCGAGGCTCTTCGTAACCTGCTGAGACAGGGGCTCGAATCTGCAGATGCGTTCGATCTTATCCCAATCAAGGTAGATTCTCAGAGGAAGCTCCGCTCCGTACGGGAAGACGTCCAGGACTTCACCTCTTATGGTGAATTCTCCGGGCATTGTCGTATTCGGAGATCGGAAATAGTTTCCGTCAGCCAGGGTTTCGGCAATCTCCATGGTATCCAGAGTCTGCCCGACTTTGAATGACAGACTGGACTTCTCTATTGCGCTGCGCTTCGGTATAGGAGAGCAGATTGCCCTTATGGATGTTATCACAAGGGCCTTGTCCTCTCTTATGATGGCCCCGAGACACCTTATCTGGTCATATTCCTTGGAAGATCCTTCCCATGGAGAATAGAGAACCCTACCCGAGGTCGGAAGCATGAGAACCGGCACTCCACAGACAAGGGATGCGTTGGAGAACAGAACCCTGGCAATCTCCTCCGTCGGACAGATCATCCAGGTGATGCCGTCAATGCGTTCGGATATCAGATGGGCGCACTGAAACAGTGGAAAACCATCAAGACCCTCCACTTCGATATTGCTCTTTCTGTTCTTCAGCAAAGCCTTGAAGGCATCGCTTTTTTTGATGTACGATTGCAACGTCTGCATCGGTGAAAAAGTACCACAACCGCCGAATCAGTTCAAGGAGTCCAGCATGCAGGAAACAACCCTTTCAAAAGACGATGAGAGAATCACCAGAATCGATATCATCGAGGAAGCATACAGCACCCGTTATGGTTTTGATGTATCCACGGACAATGAGAAAGCCTTTTTCGGAATCTGCAGCGCCATTCGACAGTGCGGAGAGGCCGCCCGCAGCAACCAGGCACTCATCCACCGCTCTCTCAAACAGGACGGCTCCATTCTCACGGAGACAGACCTTGCTGTCTCAGATGCCATCATCGGAAGGCTGCGGGAGCTCTATCCCGACTGCAACATCATCACGGAGGAAATTGACCTGCACGATTTCAGCGACGACAAGCGCCTTACCTTCGTGCTCGATCCGATCGATGGAACCGATGCCTACAGCCAGGGCCTTCCGGCATGGTGCGTCGCTCTCGGAATCCTTGATAAAGACCGCCGTCCGTGCGGAGCAGTCATCTACGCCCCGCGCTTCGGTGCAGGAACACAGGATCTCTTTATCTGCTCCATGCCCGATGACGAGAGAATCTTCCTCAACGGAAAGCTTCACAGGACCCCGGAGCACTATGATGTTCCAAGACAGATGGTCATGGGTTCGAATATGCTCAGATTCGTCGATATGAGACCGTACAAGGGCAAGGTCCGCTGCTTCGGAAGCAGTATCGTCCACGAGATCGCACCCGTCGTGTTCTCGAATCTGGACTGCACCATCAATCCCTATTGCTATGCCTGGGATGTAGCCGCAGCCCATGCCATCGTCGAAAAGAGCGGGCTCACCCTAAGATACTTCAACGGGGATGTCCTTGAGTACGATGACAGACTGCTTCTGGAACGCAAAGAAGTACGCATGCCCATTCTGGTAGGCAGCGCACAGTGCGTCAAGTGGATGCAGGATAATCTGATTATGTATTAAGCTTCTGCCTTTTGAGCTAAACTTTCAATCTCTTTTATAAATTGCTCGACGTTGTCGAATGCTCTGTATACGGAAGCAAAGCGGATATATGCGACCTTGTCCACCTTGTAGAGCTGCTTGAGAGTCTCCTCTCCGATTGCCGAACTGGAAATCTCATGCTTCGGACCGGCCTGAATCTTTATAGCTTCCTCAATATCGCTTATCAGATTCTCGATGACTTCGGAGTTCAGGTTTCTCTTGTCGGTGCACATGCGGATTCCGCGCTCTATCTTGGTGATATCGAAATTCTGAAGATCACCGTTTCTCTTAATAACGGTGATGGGCTTGTCTTCGACACGCTCATAGCTTGTGAAGCGGTAACCGCATTTGAGGCATACACGGCGGCGCCTCATGGCGCTTCCGTTATTGGTTGTCCTTGTCTCCAGGACCTTATCTTCCATATCACCGCAGGCTGGGCATCTCATAGTGTCTAAAAACTCCTTGGTGAAAGAATACTACACTATTTCAACATCTAGTGTCTACCTTTTTCGTAACTTCTTATAAAAACAGCATAGAAACACTAGAAAACAAGGTTTCTAAACAACAGTATTGTTAAAAACAAATCAATCGGTTATTATAGCAACAAACTTTGGGAGAAAAAGGACAAACAGGGAGGTTGATATGGCTGAATCGGTAAGCAGAAAAGTCAGGGAAATAGTGGACAAGACTCCGTTTCTCAGGGATGTTCTGAGAAAAGGCTTTCTCAACTACTCCAACTTTGCCCAGAGCATAAGGGAAGAAGTTGCGCAGTCCTGCGAGAAGGAAGTCCATGAGACTGCCATCATAATGGCCCTTAGAAGGTACGGAGCGGATCTTCAGAAGAATGCCGAGCCGGTAAGTGTGGAGAGTCTCAAATACACTATGGTAATGCATACCAACATTGCTTACATGGACTTCGTGAAGACTCCCGAGCTGGTTCAGCAGATCGGCCTGCTCTACAAGGTTGCCGCAAAGAACAACGCCAATGACTTCCTGAACGTATTGACCAGTTCGGACACCGTCACCATAGGAGTATCGGAGTCTCTTCTTCCAAGCATCGAGAGCATCACCAAGAACAGCAAGCTCTTATACAAGCAGACCGATATGGTCGCCCTCTCTATGGTCTGGAGCTCGCCGGAGATTCAGAACCCCGGAATAGTATACGAGTCCGCTCGCCGCCTTGCATGGAGCAGCATCAATGTCCTGGAGATATTCTCAACCGTTACGGAGCTGTCATTTGTCATTAAGAGAACTGATAGTTTTGAAGCATATCGTGTCCTCCAGGACCTTCAATGTTCGAAATAATTAAAGTATTTCAGCTTTTTACGGCATCAAACCATTTGCCTGTCAGAGAGCGTTCAATCATCTCATTCAGATGCTCAGGCCTCAGTATCTCGTTTCCGCAGTCCAGGCAGAAGTTGTCGCTCATTCCGGAAATGTAGTCGAAAACGATCCTGTCGAGATTTCCGTCATGCTCGATATATGAATCCTTCTTCTCGATGACATAGTTGTAGAAGCCGGCGCTGAGCATGTTTCCTTCCTGAAGGTAAAGCTCCTTCTCGAAACCGTTCTTCTCCAGCAGCTCAGTCAGGTATTCATAGATCAGGCCGATAAGACGTCTGAAATACTTCTCGTATCCCTGGAGCATCGGAGAAAGATAGATGTTCTTGTAGTTGAAATCCTTCATCAGGCGAACCGCCTCATAGACCTCCTCGCTGAATGCAATGCATCCTTCCTTCTCGGAATTGTCGATGATGTCCTCAACAAGGGTATTGATGATTTCACCGTTGGTCTTTCCGAGCACCTTGAGACACATCGGAGGAATATCTTCCTTGCGGACTATTCCGAGTCTGGCGGCATCCTCGAAGTCCCTTCCGAGATATGCTATCTGATCGGAGAACCTGACCACACAACCCTCCCATGTGCTGGGAAGTATGCCCGCCTTCGTGACTATGGAAGAAAGATCCTTCTTCCTGAAATCCGGAGAGATGGTTCTGATGAAGTGTTCACCGCAGTGGCTCACTATTCCGTCACGGACTGCATATGTGAGGTTCAGATGAGACAGGAAATCCACTACGCGAAGGCTGTTCACCTCATGCTCGAACGGTGGGAAACCTTTCTGAACCATCAGATCGGAAAGAATATGCTCGCCGATATGGCCGAATGGAGTGTGTCCGAGATCATGCCCTACTCCGATTGCCCATGCAAGCTCGTCATTGAGCCCCATGGCCCTGCAGATGGAGGTTGCTATTGAAGCGACATGGAGTACATGCTCCATTCTGGTGCAGATATGGTCATTGCTCGGAGCAAAGAATACCTGGGTCTTGTGCTTGAGTCTCCTGAAAGGAGAGCTGTGGAGTATTGCAGTGGTATCACGATAATAGGGAGATCTGAGATCCCCTGAATTTCTGGATTTGACTCTTGAAAGCAGAACACTGTCAGGCAGTTCATTTTTGAATTGCATAGCTATTTCCTCAACTTCATGTGTATGCTATCATTATAAAGGCAATAATTCTAGAAGTGTGGTGGAACAATGATTGACTTTATCTATCCCCTTGCATCGGTTGTACTTGACTTTTTCTGTATGCTGTTCTGCATCCGTCTGGCAGCATCAAAACGCGGTCCCGTATGGCTAATTCCCATGACTCTCAGCCTCACACTGCTTCTGGGCTCTGCAGTCTGTCTTCTTGCCACCGCTTCAAACATCGCAGGAGAAACACTCACGCAGGTAGCTTCCTACATGTCGCTTTTCCTCTTCGTGGTTTCGGTATTCTGGCTGATTACAATCATAGCCTTTGCCCAGCGGACAAAGCCTAACCGCATCATCGCCGAGGATCAGAAGGCCCTCAATGAGGCAAACTACATCAAGCAGCGCACCCAGCCGAAATACAGGATTGCCGCTGACAGAAGAACAACCGCCAAAGCAGAGATTGCAAGAGTCAGCTCCATCAATAAAGCAGAGCAATCCAGAGTACGCAAGACAGACCTCTACAAAGAAGGTCCGATTGCAATGGTCAAACTCAGGAAAGCCTCACCCATCGATTGATTTTATGTTCGAATTGAGCCGTTTTGTGTTATAATGCACGGAATGGCTACAGACAAACCGCTGATAATCCAGAGCGACAGAACGCTCATGCTAGACGTACACTCCCCGAGTTTCGATGACTGCAGAAACCAGATCATCGCCTTCAGTGAACTCATCAAGGCCCCGGAGCATGTGCACACATACAACATCAGTCCAATCTCTCTATGGAATGCAGCAAGTGCCGGAATCAGCGCAGATGAGATTTTACAGCGTCTGGACAGATGGACAAGATTCCCGATTCCGACAAATGTAGCCAAATTCATCGAGGATATTACCTCACGATATGGAAAGCTCAAGCTATATCCATTTAATGAAGAAAGATATCTTCTTAAAGTATCTGATTCTCTGATTGCCCATGCGATTGCCTCAGACCAGAAGCTTAAGGATCTTGTGCACCGCACCGACAGAGCCGGAGAATTCGAAATCCTCAAATATGACAGAGGTACTGCAAAGCTTGCCCTGATCAAGCTGGGCTATCCCGTGGATGACCTGATACCGCTGGTCAAATCGGAGCCGGTTCTGATTTCATTGAAGGCAGAGCTCAGAAGCTATCAGGACCAGGCAGTGAAATCAATTCTCGGAGACATGGGTCCGGGTACAGGGTTCGGGACCATAGTCATGCCGTGCGGAAGCGGAAAGACACTTGTGGGCATGGCCCTCATGTCCCATCTTCAGACGCGCACTCTCATTCTTTGTCCCAACGTCGTTGCAGTCCACCAGTGGATTGCGGAGCTCAAGGCCAAAACGGACATCGACAGCTCCCTCATAGGGGAGTATTCCGGAGAGAAGAAGGAAATCAAGCCGATTACAGTCTGTACATATCAGGTCCTTACATATCGGGCCAGCAAGACCGATCCATTTGAGCACATGAGCATAATCGAAAAGGGAAACTGGGGCCTTGTCCTATATGATGAGGTCCATATGCTTCCGGCTCCCGTGTTCAAGATCACAGCCGAGCTTCAGGCAATCTACCGTGCAGGTCTTACTGCAACCCTGATAAGGGAAGACGGACGTGAAGAGGACGTCTTTTCCCTCGTAGGACCTAAAAGATTTGATATTCCGTGGACAGACCTTTCCCAGTCCGGATGGATAGCCAGTGCCTACTGCGTTGAGGTCAGAATCCCTCTTCCGGAGGAAAGCTCCCTCCCCTATGCCATGGCATCCAAACGGGAGAAGTATAAAATCGCCAGCACAAACATCCGGAAGGAGAAGGTCATCGAAGCCCTTCTGGCAAAGCATAAGGGTGAAAGCATTCTGATCATCGGCCAGTATCTGGACCAGTTGAAAGAAGTGCAGAAGCATTTCGGATTCCCGATGATAACCGGCAGTACTTCAAACACCAAGCGTGATGAACTATATGCCGCCTTCCGTGAGGGAAAGGAAAAGATAATCATAGTTTCCAAGGTTGCCAATTTCGCCATCGACCTACCCGATGCTTCAGTTGCCATACAGATTTCAGGTACCTTCGGCTCCAGGCAGGAAGAAGCCCAGCGATTGGGAAGAATCCTCAGACCCAAGGACAGGACAAGCTTCTTCTACTCGGTGATCTCAAGATACACGGTCGAAGAAGAGTTCTCCCAGAACAGACAGTGCTTTCTGGTTGAACAGGGATATAAGTACGAACTGATGGAGGTCTGATGGACAGATCAGAAGAGTTTTTCACATATCTGAATTCACTCGATGACGATTACTACTTCTTCCTGGCCAATACTGTCCTGGGGGAAATTCCCTCGCCTTTCCACAAACCGGTTCTCAACCAGAAGATACTGTCATTTTTGCTCAACGAAGAAAACCGGAGCAACCTTCTTGCCGCCTTGGATGATGACGACCGAAGATATATATCCCTGATTCTGCTGACCGGCAGAACCCCGGCAAAACTTGTCAGCAGATTCTTCTCATCGGATAGCTTCATCCTGCTTGCCAGAAAACTGTCAAACCTAAGAGACAGGCTGATACTCCTTAAGGAAGAAGGCAGATACAGAGTAAACCCGGTACTTATAGGCATAGCACAACAGGCTTTTGATGCAGACCTACTGTTCGGCAATGAAGACAACGGCTTTCAGAACGGCCCGTTCGTAGACCGGAATATTCTGTTCGCCGTGACCAATTTAATGATAAGCGGCCAGGCACCGGTGCGTGAAGCCAACATGCATCACTTCATTAAATCCGGAAAGCTTCTTGCTGTATTCCCGCAGTTCTCCGAGAGAAGCAGCATCACATTCTTTTCGGCATTGAAAAAGCTTCTGCTATCAAGAAAGGCGGTCAACATCAGGGATGGAAGGTTCATTGCAGACAGGCAAAGAATTGATAGCGTCCTTCAACTTGATCCGCTCAATATAATGATACAGGCGATTGACCCCGGACTTGGGGATTCTATTGTCAGGGCTCTTGATGCGCTCAGGTGTCACAGCATGGAAATCCAAAAGTTCTCCACGCTTACCCGTATTCTTTCAGAGACAGATGAAGAACAGACAAACAATATCCTAGATCTGCTTGAATGCTTTGGATTTATTAAGATAATCGGAACTTCAGTCTATTTTAACCAATCAGTCTTAGATCCTCAGCAAGAGCGTTCTGAGCTCAGAACAGACTCCGACATGAAAGTAAGATTCTTCGGAAGCCAAAGTCCCGATGACATTCTCTATCTGTTTGCAGACATCGAGGTATGTGACAAACTCATAAGCTATGCCATTACCAATGACAGCTTTTTCCGGGCAATCGAGCTTGGTCTGACCAGAAGCAGCATAGAATCATTCCTGGGTCTGGAAGAACAACAGAGGTTCATCCAGTGGGAGAACTCATTTTCACGGCTAAGGCTCTATGACGGAATTCTTATCAGATGCGATTCGGACATCAAGAACATGATAGAACGTCATCCGGACCTCAAGGATCATATCGTTGAAAGCTTCGGAGACAATCTGCTTCTCATGAAGCGCTCCACCTATGCGCTTTGGCAGCAGACGCTCTCCTATGCCCTGGATCTGAAGCATCTGCCCGTTGTCCTGGACAATGACGAATCGCTACAGGATAAAACCGAGCAGGATGATTCATCCGGGTCGTTTGAACTCGGGGAGCAGATACAGACTGCAACATCTGGAAAAGACCGTTCCTGGGATGATGTCTCAAAAGAACTTCTTGATTACGCAGAATCCAGCGGCTGCAACCTAACTGAGGTCGAGCCTCTGATTACAGACCGCATTATCGTATCAAAATCCCAGATAGACAAAAACTTCAGATATGCCGGAAGAATCAGTGTCAGCGGATTCGACTACAACGCAAAGCTTTCTGCAATCAAAGGAGCATTGCCAAAGGCAAAGAACAAGGAAGCAGATCTTCTTGAACTGGAACTGCCGTCGGAGAACCTGATCGTGCAGCCTCTTGAAATCGTCAGGACAGGCCAGACTGCAAGTGTCCTCAGGTCCAAAGTCATGCCGGACGGACAGGAGAGAAGCATTTCGATTTCATCTATTTTTAAGGTGACCGTCCTCAGATGGTCCCTGAAGTGAATCAGAGCTCTTCTCCGAACTCCTTCTCGTAATCCTCTGATTTAGCAATCCACTGAAGTTCCATTTCGTTCTTCTGATTTTCAAGATCCTGCTTCTGCTTCACAAGCTCCACTATCTTCTGGGCATTGCTGTAATTCTCATGCAGATTCATCAATGCATTGACCTCGGAAATCTTCAGATCAAGTTCATCAACCTTCTTCATCAGTTCTTCAAGCTCGGCTTTGAGTTTGTTCCTACGGTTCTTTCTGCGGTTTGCCTCCGCCCTATCCATAGCCGGATTACCCGAATCAAAATTGAAGGATGCCTTGAAAGCCTCGTCGCGGCTGGCCTGACTCTCCGGAGCCTTCAGGACCTTGGCAGCCTTGGGGGCATCGGCCTCGATTCCGAGTCTTTGGTCCAGTTTCCACTGGAAATAGTCGTAGTCACCGTTGAAGAACTCAGGCTCACCGTCGGACAGATACAGTATCCGGTCAGCGATGGCACGGATGAAGTATGCATCATGGCTAACGAAGATTATCGTACCCTTGTATGCCTGAAGCGCCCTCAGAAGCATATCCTTGGAATTTATGTCCAGATGGTTGGTGGGCTCGTCCAGGATCAGAAGCGATGCCGGCTGAAGCAGTATCTTCAGCAGTGCCAGGCGTGACCTTTCACCTCCGGAGAGTACCGAAGCCTTCTTCTGGATGTCATCTCCGGAGAACAGGAAAGACCCCAGGGCATTTCTGATTGCACCCTCTGTTCCATAGGAACTGACCTGTGAGAAGACGGTCCCGTCCATGTCCAGTGAATCGGCGGTATCCTGGGCATAATAACCTACCTTAACTCCCGTTCCCAGACGCGCGACTCCGGAGAATTCGGAATCCTGTTGGGCTATGATCCTGAGCAGAGTACTCTTTCCGATTCCGTTATGACCGGTGACGGCCAGACGCTGGCCCTTGGTGACGATCATATCAAAATCCTTGAACACGACCTGCGGTCCGTAACACTTGGTCATCTTTTCTATGACAACCATGTCATTTGGGCTATGCGGTGGCTCAGGGAACGAGAAATGCAGCGTTTTCAGGTGGCTTGGTACGACTACAGGCTCTAGTTTATCCAACATCTTGATTCTGCTCTGTACCTGTTTGCTCTTGGTTGCCTTGTATCTGAAGCGCTCGATGAACTGCTCCGTGCGCTCAATCTCAGCCTGCTGACGCTTGTAAGCGGCTTCCAGCTGTTCTATCTCCAGCTTGCGCTGTTTCTCATAGAAAGAGTAGTTTCCGCTGTATCTGGTGAGCTTTGCATTGAACAGCTCATAGACTTCGTTGACGGTATCGTCCAGGAAGCCCTTGTCGTGGCAGACAATCAGAAGCGAACCCTTGAATGTCTTGAGAAAGCTCTCAAGCCAGAGGCGGGCTTCGATGTCCAGATAGTTGGTAGGCTCGTCCAGCATCATCAGATCCGGGCTCTCGCAGAGAACCTTTGCAAGGGCTATCCTCATTTGGTATCCGCCCGAGAACTCATTGCACGGACGCTTCATGTCTCCCGAGGTGAAGCCCAAGCCCTTTGCTATGGCATAGATGACCTGTTCACGGTCGTAGTAGGAGCTTTCCAGAAGACTCTCCTGAAGCTCGTTGAGCTCAATCAGAAGGGCATCGGAGTGATTGGTCAGAAGCTGGGTCTCGATCTCCCTCTGGCGTTTAAGATTCTCATCGAAACGGGAGAAACCCTTCTCCATCTCCTCATAGACGGTATTGTCCTTCAGGACTATGTCGCTCTGAGGCAGATATGATACGCGCATTCCCCTGGTCTTTGTGACCTGGCCGCCGTCGCAGGGCATCAGACCGGCTACGATTTTCATCAGAGTAGACTTGCCTTCTCCGTTGCCGCCTGCAAGGGCTGCACGTGCATGCTCACCCAGAGTGAGTGAAACACCTGAAAGAAGAGTCCTGTCTCCGAATGACAAATCAATATTCTGAACCTGTAGAATACCCATATCAAACCACTCTAGGTACTCTAGCACATGAAAGCGATAGCTTCAACAAATCAGAAACAACGCTCCTTGCGCTCTTTCTTGCAATGCTCGATGTTACCGCAGCGGTAGCATAGCTCGTTGTCGCACATCCCGTCCTTCTCGAAGCACGAAACGATATTGTTCACCGTAGTCTCCGCGATATTGTTCAGGGCCTCTTCCGTCAGGAATGCCTGATGGGAAGTGACGATGACGTTGGGCATTGAAATCAGCCTGGACAGCAGCTCGTCGTTCATTATATGACCGGAACGGTCCTCGAAGAAGATGTCAGCCTCCTCCTCATAGACATCAAGACATGCAGCCCCTACTTTCCTGGCCTTGATTCCGTCAAGCAACGCCTCCGAGTCAATCAGACCGCCACGGGAGGTATTGATGATCACAACGCCCTTCTTCATTTTTCCGATGGCCTCATCATTGATGATATGTCGGGTTTCATCCGTCAGAGGGCAATGCAGGGATATGATATCGCTGCGCATGAACAGCTCATCCAAGGTCACGTATTCTATGCCGCTGTCCTTTGCAGGATAGTAGTCATAGGCAATCACATTCATTCCGAATCCACGGCAGATATCGATGAAAATCCTTCCGATTCTTCCTGTTCCGATAACACCCACGGTCTTTCCGTGGAGATCGAATCCCGTAAGCCCGTTGAGGGAGAAGTTGAACTCTCTGGTCCTGTTGTAGGCCTTGTGGATCCTGCGCACAGATGTAAGCAAGAGTGCAATGGCGTGCTCGGCGACTGCATATGGAGAATAAGCCGGAACATGGACCACATGGACCTTGCCGAATGCAGAGCGGATATCCACGTTGTTATAGCCGGCGGACCTAAGGGCAATAAGCTTCACACCCATCTCATAAAGCCTATCGATTACAGTCTTGGTCACGGAATCATTAACGAAAACACATACTGCGTCATAGCCTTTTGCCAGCTCAACGGTATCCTCGTTCAGCTTGGTCTCCAGGAACCTGAACTGCACATCATGCAGTTTCCCGTATTTCTCGAATGACGGCATGTCATATGCCTTGGCATCATAGAACGCAACTTTGATCACAGCAGAACCTCCTGACGCGGATTCTTTGCATCCTTAATATACCAAAAAAGCTTCTTTTGTACAGAAAATATGGTTACCTTTCTCCTGTTGATTTCAGGAAATTGGCACCATGAACGAGACTCGACGCTCCAATAAGACTGCGTCAAGGATCAAGATGAACGGCCAGCCGTCCTTGACCCAGTCATTTTAAGGCTGATTCTTTGCATTATACAGCCGTAATAACACGCCTTCGTCGAAACGCAATGCACCTGCGTTTCTCCTCGTTTCGAGTCTCGCCTTTTATAAACAAAAACGGAGCCAAGGTCATTGAACCAAGCTCCGTTTCTGCCATGAACGAGACTCGAACTCGTACGCTTTTGCAAGCAGGGGATTTTAAGTCCCCGGTGTCTACCATTCCACCATCATGGCTGATTGTCTTTTGTTTTACTGCTCGTCTACAACATCGTTGTTGGCAATGAGCTTTGCATTGGTCTTGCCCGGAAGGATCTTCTTCCAGAAGGCCTGTGTGCCCGTGTAGGTCTTTGCGAATTCCTCTTCGCTTTCCTTGAGAGCGCTCTGCCATGCGGCACCGAAGCCCGGGCTGTTGATTACAAGACGATCAACCGCCTGCTGATAGATGTGGAGTCTGTTGACTTCTGCCCTACCCGGTTTCTGCATCAGATTTGCGTTGGTGATGCGGAGGTTCTCATTTGCCTTCTTGAGCTCTTCGTTCTCCGCCTTGAGCTTGTTCAGACCTTCGGACTCGATGTCCATGCGGTCGGCAAGCATGCCCTTGAGTCTGGCTATCTCAGCTTTGCTCTTCTTCTCGATATCGTTTTTGCCGATCTTCTGCCAGATGTAGACGATAAGAGCTATTACAAGGCCGATTCCCAGGCCGATCAGAATCTCTTTCATTTACATTTCCTCCTTGAAAGGAACGTGTTTTCATATGGTATAATACTATCGAATATCCCTTTGGGCAAGGTCGGAGGTAAAATGAAGAGATCTGTTCTGTTGCTGCTGATGTTCTGTCTGGCTCTTTCTGCATTTGCAGAGAAACCCGAAGGGGCACTGTCTTATAAGTCGTATCCCGAAACAGGTTTCGAGGCATGGTCCTTCGCGGACAAGAACCTTCCGGATGAAATCTATACTGCGGATATGTGCATAGTCTCCGAGTGCGTCGGATATTTCCCCTGCACCGCATTCGTATTCTCGGATGCCAGGAACACAAAGTACATGGATTTCAAGATATACCGCATCATGACGGACGGAACCGTTTTGGGAAGATATTTCGTGTATGAGGACGGAACCTACATAACGGACCACGACCTTACAGCCGGTGAAGTCTTCGTTTTAAAATCCGATGACGGAGCGCATGAGATCTATGTGCAGAAAATCTTCAGAGAGAAACTCTATCCGGAAAGCGGGTTCAGGGCATTCACCTACACAGGAGAGAGGCTTCCGGATGACATTTCGATTGTATGGATGTGTATCCAGTCCGACTGCGCAGGCGATGTTCCATGCACCGTGATTGACTTCGGCGATGAAGAAGCAAGAACGGACATGAAGATCTATAGAATCAAGAACGATGGCTCCGAAGGCTATAGATACTTCAAGATTATTAACAATTGCTACATTGCAGATACTGTTTTGGAATCCTCTGAAATGTTCGTTCTGAGGACCTTCGGAAGGGACCACGAGATATATATCTCACTTATCTGAAATCAGATTCCTTACTACCTCTGATGCTATCATAAGTCCCGCTACGGACGGGACAAACGCTGTGCTTCCGGGCTCAGACATGCCGGTCTTGATGGGCTCTTCCGTCGAGAACACACACTTGAGGTGATGGATTCCCCTCTTTCTCAGCTCAAGTCTCATCACCCGTGCAAGCGGACAGACCGAGGTCTTGGATATATCTGCAATCTGGAGTTTTGATGGATCCAGCTTGTTCCCGGTACCCATGCAGCTGATGATGTTAAGTTTCTTAGTTGTGGCACGGACAGCCAATTCAAGTTTGGCGGTTATTGTGTCAATGCAGTCAACAATGTAGTCATAGCGGGAAAGGTCGATTGAATCGGCAGTATCGGGCAGATAGAAGATGGGATACTTGGTGACCTTGCAGTCCGGATTTATGTCGTGGATTCTCTTCTCTGCTACATCCACCTTGAGCTCTTCCAAAGTCGAATGGAGCGCATAGATCTGGCGGTTGAGATTCGAAAGACAGACCCTGTCAGAATCCACGATTGCAAGTTCTCCGACTCCCGAACGGGCAAGGGCTTCCACCACATAGCTTCCTACACCGCCCAGGCCGAATACTATCACCCTGCTGTTTCGGAGTCTTTCTATCTTGGCATCACCGACGAGTCTTCTCAGTCGCTCAAGCTGGTCGTCCATCAGTTACTCCATGTTCCTGAAGATTTCTGCCCAGATTTCGGGATCCTGGGCTGTCATGCGGCTGAAGTCCCTGAGGTCCATGAACGCCTTCTTTTCCTCGAAGGTCTTCAGCTTCTTCTGCTTCAGAAGGCTCTGATACTCACCGAAGGTCTGCTGCATGTAGGTAACGGCATCCACGGTGTAGTTGGGATTATGGAACTTGCCCTCTACCTCGAGGTAACGGACGTTCGGATTGGAGATCTGGGAACGCACATAACCGAGACCCGAGGCAATATCACAGACTGCATCGTCCTTGGAGTGAATCAGAAGCACATTTGCATCGGTATTCCTGAATGCATCCACGCTGCAACTGTCGACATACTGGGGATTGACCTTGCGCTCGTATGCAAGGATAGCTTTCCTGAACATCTTGAGCTTTCCTCCGAAACCACCCCAGATTACGCTCTCTACACTGGCAAAACCGGAAATGACGGTAACGGATTTGATGTTCTTTGTACGGAAGTTCAGGATATTGCCTGCAGCATAACCGCCCCATGAGTGGCCGATGATATGAAGACCGCGGTCCTTGAGATTGTCGGAACCGCAGATGAAGTCCAGGCAGGACACCAGATCGTTGATGGATTCCGTAAGGCCCCTTACGTTCTCGCCTTCCGATTCCCAGCATCCGACGTTGTCGTAGGCCAGAACCTCATAGCCCTGCTGACATAGAGTCTCGATCTCACGCATGTAGGAGCGATGCCCTCCGCCCATTCCGTGGCAGAAGACAACAAGGTCATCCTTGCTGTGGTTTTCATAGCTGTAGATATTGCCCTTGATCAGAAGCCCCTGCGGAGTTTTGAATTCAACCGGCTCTGCTCTGAGGCCGGGAAAATCCTTGTATGAAAAGTAGAAAATGATTTTGTCATCATCGAAGCGATTTACAAAAGCTTTCTTGTAGATCAGTGTTCCGATTCCCATAGTCAACCTCCATTAAAATCAGAAAAGATAGCCCATAGACTTATTATACTCACGGAAAATGCGCTCTCTATCCATTGTCAGGTACTCACCGTTCTCATAGAGGATCTTTCCGTCAACCATCGTCATGCACACATCGCTTGCCTGAGCGGAGTACACTACAAGGGCAAGTGTATCATGGTCCGGCACCAGGTGCGGAGCATCCAGGTTCAGGGCAATTATGTCCGCCTTCTTTCCCACCTCGATGCTTCCGGTATCAGGTCTTCCCTGTGCCAACGCACCGTTGACGGTTGCCATCTTTATTATTGTCTCCGGCTTCATCAGTGTCGGATCGTTGAGATAGCCGTTGTGGATCACAGAGGCCAGATGCATCTCCTCGAACATGTTCACGTTGTTGTTGCTTGCACTGCCGTCGGTTCCCAGGGCAACCCGAATACCCTTGTCCAGCATTCTCTGCACAGGAGCGAATCCGCTTCCGAGCTTGAGGTTGCTTGTCGGATTGTGGACCGGTGTCACACCCTTTTCAAGGAAAAGGTCCATATCCTCTTCAGTTGCCCAAACGCAGTGAGCAGCATAGGTGGGGACATTGAAGAATCCTTTTTCATAGAACCATCTGGCAGGAGTGACTCCATACTTTGCTATGCACTGCTCGTGCTCGCTCTTGGTTTCAGAAAGATGGATGTGAAGTCTTCCGCCTAGAGTCTGGATTTCCTCTGCCCATTTTGCGGCAAAACCTTCGTCTATCGTGTACTCGGCATGCACCGACCAATCGGCATGAAGTCTGCCTTCGAAGGCTCCGTCACACTGTCTGAAGAATTCCAGGGCTTCGACTCGGTTGGGATATGTGAGGTAATCGGCATCGGGACTGCCTCCCATCATGACCCTCGTGAGGTCTGCCTTGATTCCGCTCTCGCCGATGCATTTCTGGGTGATGATGGGTCTCCAGTACATGTCTGAGAAGCTGGTCGTTCCGCCTGCAAGCATCTCAAGGATGACCATCTCCATGCCGGAAGTGAAATCCTCATCGCGCATGCGGTCCTCTATCGGCCAGACCGTGTGCAGCCATTCCATGAGCGGCAGGTCGTTTCCCAGACCTTTGAGCAGATTCATGGCGCTGTGGGCATGGCAGTTGACCAGACCTGGCATGAGGAGCTTGCCGTACATGTCCTTTTCGCTGTCATAGTCGGTGCGGGGACGCTCGGTGCCGATATATTTTATGCATTTTCCATCCACACCGAGATAGGCATTCTCAAGCACTTTGAGACGGTCTTTTTCGGTAGCTATTATCTTTGCGTTCTTGAACAGGATTGACATTCGGCCCTCCAAACAGACAGTACTGCGGGCATTGTAACACAATCATAATTGTCTATTCATCCGTTTATCTGTATATTTTTCTATTATGATTAAATCACTACTCAAATACATAGGGCAATATAAGAAATATGCAATACTTACGCCCATCCTGACTGCAGGCGAAGTATTCATGGAAATCCTTATCCCCTTCGTAACAGCTATGATAATCGACAGAGGCATTTCAGCAGGAAGCCTTCCAAACGTATTCCTCTATGGAGGGATAATGTTGGTTCTGGCCTTCATAAGCCTTTTCTTCGGAATCAAGGCAGGAAAGACAGCAGCTATAGCAGCTACCGGCTTCTCCACCAACCTCCGTGAGGCAATCTACAGGAATATCCAAACCTTCTCGTTCTCCAACATCGACAAGTTCAGCACTGCCGGACTGGTAACCAGAATGACAACGGATGTCACGAACGTCCAGAATGCCTTTCAGATGACCATGCGTATAGCTGTTCGTGCTCCCATGATGATGATACTCAGCATGATCATGTGTTTTTTGATCAACGTTAAGCTCACACTCATCTTTATGGTCGGTCTGGTGATCCTTGCCATCGGTCTGTTCACCATCATGCATCTGGTCATGCCGGTGTTCAAGAAACTCTTCGAGAAGTACGATGAACTGAACGCCAGCGTACAGGAGAACGTCACCGGAATCAGAGTCGTAAAGGCATTTGTCAGAGAGGACTTCGAGAAGGAGAAATTCGGCAAGGCTGCCTACGCTCTATACTCCCTTTCGGTCAAGGCCGAAAGCATCCTGGCATTCAACGGTCCCATCATGATGGGTGTCATCTATACAAGCATGCTTCTTCTTGCATGGCTCGGAGCCCACTTCATAGTAGGCGGTTCCATGACCACCGGAAACCTGACATCCCTGTTCAGTTATGTACTGAGCATGCTGATGTCCATGATGATGGTTTCAATGGTCTTCGTAATGCTCTCTATGAGCCTTGCCGCTGCAAAGAGAATCGCTGAGGTCCTGGATGAGAAGGCAGATATGACAAATCCGGAAAAACCCGTAACAGAAGTCCAGAATGGCTCGATAGATTTCGAAAATGTAAGTTTCTCCTATAGAAAGGGCACCGGAGATTATACTCTCAACAATATTGACCTTCATATAAAATCGGGCGAGACAATAGGAATCATAGGCGGAACAGGTAGCGGAAAATCGACTCTCGTCAGCCTTATTTCCCGTCTCTATGATGTCAATGAAGGCGCTGTGAAAGTCGGCGGAGTAGATGTCAGGAACTATGACATGGAAGCGTTGAGGAACCAGGTGTCCGTGGTTCTTCAGAAGAATGAGCTGTTCAGCGGAACGATTCTTGAAAACCTCAGATGGGGAAACGAGGATGCAACTGAGGAGGAGTGCATTCATGCCTGCACTCTTGCATGTGCTGCGGACTTCATAGAGCAGATGCCTGAGAAATACAACACGAGGATCGAACAAGGCGGAACAAACGTCTCCGGAGGGCAGAAGCAGAGGCTCTGCATAGCAAGAGCTCTTCTGAAGAAACCGAAGGTGCTTATCCTCGATGATTCCACCAGCGCCGTGGATACGGCAACCGATGCTCGAATACGAAAGGCATTCCGAGAGGATATCCCGGAAACCACGAAACTTATAATCTCCCAGAGAATCTCCAGCGTCCAGGATGCTGACCGCATCATTGTTCTGGACAACGGACGAATCGACGGTTTCGATACACATGAGAACCTGCTGAAGACAAACAGTATCTATCAGGAAATCTGCGAGGTGCAGATGCAGGGCAACGGCGACTTCGACGAGAAGATGAACTGAGGAGCGGAAAATGAGCGAAAACAACAATAACAGCACATACAAGAAACCGCAGAGACCCGAGAGACCTCCCAGAGGGATGATGGTAAAACCTCAGAAAGGCGCATTCAAGCCTATCATCAGGGTAATGAAGTTCGTCCTCAAGGACTACAAGTTCGCATTCCTGGCAGTCCTTGCGTGCATCGCGTTCGCAGCCATTGCAACGCTTACCATGACCCTGTTCACAAAGACCCTGATCGATACCTACATCACTCCGCTGATGGGAAAGACCAATCCGGACTTCTCCCCTCTTGCCCAGAGACTTCTGAAGTTGGCCGGCATCATGTTCATGGGACTACTGTGCAACTACGGCATGAACAGGATAATGGTAACCGTCAGCCAGGGATCGCTGAAGAAACTCAGGGTCCAGCTTTTCAACAAGATGGAGAGCTTGCCTCTGAAGTACTTCGATACCCACTCGCGCGGTGACATCATGAGCGTCTACACCAACGACATCGATACGCTGCGTCAGGTTATCAGCCAAAGCATACCACAATTGTTCAGTTCCTCAATAACGCTTGTCTCCACATTCGTGAGCATGTTGGTTCTCAATGTGCCTCTGACCATTCTCTCAGTCCTGATGATCTTCATCGCCGTCAAGGTTACCGCAAAACTCAGTTCCCTCTCCGGCAAGTACTTCGTCGAAAGACAGCGGGATCTCGGTGCAGTCAACGGTTACATCGAAGAGATGATGCATGGACAAAAGGTCGTCAAGGTATTCTGCCATGAACAGAAGAGCACAGAGGAGTTCAAGAAACTCAATGACAAGCTCCGCGAGAGCTCCAAGAATGCCAACTCGATCGTGAACATCATCATGCCTGTCAACGGCAATATCGGAAACATCAGCTATGTCGTCATCGCCATTGCTGGTGCAATACTTGCACTCAACGGCTTCGGCGGTTTGACTCTGGGTGCTCTGGTTACGTTCATATCCCTCAACAGGAGTTTCTCGATGCCCGTAACCCAGGTCAGCCAGCAGTTCTCAAGCATAGTCATGGCCAGCGCCGGAGCTACCAGAGTATTCGAGATGATGGACCAGCAGCCTGAAGATGACAACGGCTATGTAGAACTTGTCAGAGCAAAGATTGCCGAAGACGGAACAATTACAGAGACAGATGAGAACACCCACATCTGGGCCTGGAAGCATCCCCACCAGGCTGACGGAACAGTGACTTACCGCAAGCTTGAAGGAGCCGTGACGTTCGATGGAGTTGACTTCGGATATACTCCGGAAAAAATGGTCCTGCACGACATAAAGATGTATGCAAAGCCCGGCCAGAAGCTTGCATTCGTAGGAAGCACGGGTGCGGGAAAAACCACTGTCGTAAACCTGATCAACCGTTTCTACGACATCCAGGACGGCAAGATCCGCTTCGATGAGATCAACGTCAACAAGATCAAGAAGACCGACCTCAGACGCAGCCTGGGCGTTGTTCTTCAGGACACACACCTCTTTACCGGCACTGTAATGGAAAACATCCGCTACGGAAAGCTTGATGCTACCGACGAGCAGTGCATCAGGGCTGCACAGCTTGCAAACGCAGACGGATTCATCAGAAGGCTTCCCAACGGATATGATACGGTTCTCAAGAACGACGGAGCCAACCTCAGCCAGGGACAGAGACAGCTGATTGCCATTGCTAGAGCCGCTGTCGCAGATCCCCCTGCCCTGATTCTCGATGAGGCGACATCCTCCATCGATACCAGAACAGAGGTCCTTGTCCAGCGCGGCATGGATGCCCTTATGGCAGGCCGTACAAGCTTTGTAATTGCCCACAGGCTTTCTACCGTCAAGAATGCCAACTGCATCATGGTCATGGAACAGGGACGCATAATAGAGCGCGGAACCCACGAGGAGCTGCTTGAGCAGAAAGGCAAGTACTACACCCTCTACACCGGCAACAAGGCATGAAAAAGGCCGCTGCAACCGCAACGGCCCTTTGGGTGTCCGACTTCTAATCAAATGAAATCATGACACTTTTTTGATAATAGGCGATTGCAATCACTTCTTTTCCGTTGCCTGCAGTGTAATATGGCATGAAATAACTGTTGCTTTCAGCATTTCTGGTATAGCCATGATCCCTGGCAGCCTGTACTATGGCCGCATACTCCTCGGAAGTCCGGTTCTTGAGCGCAATATTGAGCCCGTCTTCATCGTTAACGACAATATCTTCAGGGCGCAAACCTCCCGGTACAAGGAAAGCATACTCTTCAGGCAGTATCAGGATTGAAGGATCATAACCTCCGTTATCATCGAACTCTGAATCATCGATATCAAACTCCGTGATCTCTTCCGGACCAGGGGTCCAGTTTCCGGGATTGTAGTCATGCCATTCCCCCAGATCGAAGGTGTACTGAGGGTCTACTTCGGTATCGGAATAAACACCAGATTCATCGAAGTCAAAGGTGCTGTCGGCCATATTCAGAACGTCCGGACTCCAGTTTTCCGGATGAACATACATGTCCCAGATCTGGTCGGCGGAGAAACGGGAGAGATCCGGAAGTCCGTAATCATTCAGTCCGTCGGCATAATACGGATCATTGATGTCAAGCACGCCTTCTTTCAGGGAAACTGCAGGATTATGGGTCTGCGGTAGAGATTGGGATTCAGATTCGGATTGGGATTGGGATTGGGTTTGTGTTTGAATCTCTAAAGGTTCAGACCAAGGAAGGGTTTTACAGGCGCAGAGCATGAAAACCAGAGCAAAAGCAAGTAGAATTACACATAGTTTTTTCATACGTCAATTCCCCTCCAGCCCATGCTGAGAATTATAATTCCGGACTCAAGGTCACGGAAAATATCGTGGTTCACCGCAAGTACTCCACCGCCCTCTGATAGTTTACTCATGTCTGTTTCATGGTGGTAATTCGGAGCATTGGTCTCCATCCATACCTGCATGGAGCTGGACAATGCATAGAGCTGAGGGCTCAGTTTGTCTTCTCCAAACTCTCCCGTCAGGTAAACAACCGCGCCTAGCTGTGCATCAGTAAACGGAAGTTTGTAACGGCCTTTCTCATCCAGAAGAGGTACTACACCATCCGGAACCAGCCAGATTGGATGCAGACTCCAGAAATCCTCGCGGGATTTGAAGAAATCAGAAATCACGACTGAATCGATATAGGAATTCTGCGGGATTTTCTCTACATTGTCAGGAATGACGAAACGCACTTTCTTTGCAACGAGCTGCTTCTCAAGTTTCGAACTCAGATTCCAGCAATCATAGAAGCTCTGCCATGGGAACTTCTGGTGGATCTGAGACAGGAGGGGCAGCTTATTCACGACATCCCAAAGATACTTGCCATCAAACTTCGTCATGTCGTGGCTGATGTCCACAGTCATGTATCCGGAATAGATGCCTCCAGGGCTCTCCGTGTTTTCCTCTATCTTAAGATCACAGGAAAGTGTCCAATTCTGTACTACTTGTGCGCCGAAGAACGTCCTGATTTCCTGTGATTTGCTGTTGGCGGTAAGGTGCCAGCGGGTATCGTCCTTCTTCTCCGCTTCTGCCTTGAGTTTCTGATTGCAGCGCTTATAGAAGGAATCAAGTATTGCTGCACTTGTGATTGCCTGCTGTTTGATCTCATCGTTCTTGACGGCTTTCAGAGCTTCCTTGACTGCAGTCTCTCCACAGTCCGTAATCAGGTTCATTACGACCATCCCTGCAGGACTGAGAGCCGTTGCTTCGGCGAAGACAGCAGTACCGTAAGAAAGCAGCTTGCCCTCGAATTGCCCCATGAAATACTCAGTACCGCTGATCTTTCCTCTCAATAAATCTGCATAGGCCATGGCATTACCTGCGCCGAGGGCCTGACCTATCATCTCGATCCAGAACTGAGGCTTGAACGCCGGATCTATCTTCTTCGCCCTTTCGATATTCGTTTCGTGAACAACCAAGGCAGCATTGTTCAGGCCCATTTCAACCATGACGCTTCTGATGAGGCTATCCGCTGTTGCATCATCCAGACGATAGCCTTTCTTCAACACTCCGTTGAAGGACTGATTGCCGATTTCAAAGGAAACACGGATGCTCCTGCGGGTGTCCTGCTTGATGCGGGTGTAATCCACATAACTCAGGCGTCCATTGGTTCTCAGGAAATCCTGGAAGCCGCTGTACGCCATCAGCGGAGTAGCCAGAGCGAACAACAGCACAATGGTCAGAAGGGAGCGTAACAGATTCTTCTTCATTCCAACCCAATCTCCTTGCTAAAACAGATTTAACGCATTTATTCTACTCTGACTTATTCTATATCTGCAATAAAAAAGGCCGCTGCAATCGCAACGGCCATGAAATAGCATCTTTTACACAATCAAACAATTGGAGTTGACTTTGCAGTCTCATATCCGGTAGGTAGAGTCGGATTAGAATACTTCGGATCAACTGAGAGAGAGAAGGATTCTGCGAGACTGGGGTCTTCATAAACTACTTTCAGAGTCACACCCCACGTTTTATCGACATAGAACTTGACTGAAGCAGTTTGTTTTGTTTCAGGAATTGGTACTGTTGCGCTATATGTGGCGCAGATTCTATCGCCTACAGTATCATCAGCTCCCTTAATCAGGTATTCTTCTGCAGTATGTGCCCAGAACAGGAAAGAATCAGCAGTTTGGAAAATAGACTCCTTCAATGAGACACCCTGAGATACTTCAATCCAAACTGGATAACTACTTAACATCATGTAGGCTTTCCCTGCTTTTTCAGTGTAGAAAGCATAGGTAGTAACAGCATCAACTTCAGCACCAACCCAGAAAATATCATCCTTTCCGCCGAGGTATATTTTATGAGCTTCTCCATTGTTAACAGCATTGATATCGAAGCTGAAACCTGTATGGTCAACTTTGATACCCTTTCCACCAGAGGCGCTGGAACCCTGATCAATCAGAGCCTGCTTGCTCTCTTCTTCCGAAACAGGAAGAGCTGAGCCACCGCCTTCTTCTTCAGGCTCACTCTTACATGCCACCATGGCGAAAACCATGAAGATTGCCAAAACCAAAATAAGAAATCTCTTCATCTTGATAAACTCCTTTGCTTTAGGTTTGATAGTTATCATTTTATGACTTATGTAACAAATTGCAATAATAAATCACATTTGTTTATAATATTGTCATGTTTTTCAAAGACATTGACCTTCATGACGACGAGCTGAAACTTGTGCTCAGGGAAACCAAAGAGGCCATCCCGGAGAGAAAGCATGTGCCTGCATACTGCTTCGATATAGCCCTTTTGGACGGAACAGTAGTAGGAAACTGCAGCCTCAAGATCTGGCATACTCCGGTCATCTGGTTTGCAGGAAACATAGGTTATGAAGTCTATGAACCGTACAGGGGACATCACTATGCCGCAAAAGCATGCAGGCTCCTCTACCCGCTTGCCATCAGACACAAACTGGACTATCTGATCATCACATGCAATGTGAGCAATGCCGCTTCAGAGCGGTCCATCCAGCTTGCAGGAGGCATGTTCATAGCCGAGCAGGACGTGCCCCAAGACTACGAGCAGTATCGGAAAGGTTCAAAACGAGTCAGAATCTACAAGGTCCTGCTGCATGACATGAGAAAGCTCTTCGATCTGGACAGGAAGGACTATGATGAAAAAGGCCCAATACACTGCAGGCACTCGGTCAGAGGAATAATAATCCGAGACGGGAAGATCGCCATGGTCTTTGTACAGAAACACGGATGCTACAAGTTCCCCGGCGGAGGTTCGGAAGGAGATGAGACCAAGATAGAAACCCTGATACGCGAAGTAAGGGAAGAAGCGGGCCTTGTCGTAAAGCCTGAAACAGCACGGCCCTACGGCATTGTCACAAGGTCGCAGCTGAGCAGAATCGGGGACCGTTACTGTCAGGACAACTTCTATTATCTATGTGATGCAGAAGACAGAATTGTTCCACAGGAACTGACACAATCAGAGTCTGAAAGCGGATATAAGCTTGAATTTGTTGATCCGCATGAAGCAATCAGAATATCGAGAGCTTCCGATTATAGCAAAAACCGATTTATCGGAGTCCAGATAGAACGCGAGACGCGTGTACTGGAGAAACTGATTGAAGAAGGATACTTCAAATGAAAAAGGCTGCCACGTTTGTGACAGCCTTTTCGGTTTATGGAGGAAATCAGCGGCCGTACTGGCAGTCGTTGTTTCCCGATGTGGTTGTCCACATCTCGAGCATGTTGATCGGGTCGTTGAAGTCAGCAATCCAACCCTCACGGGCAAAGTCGAAGTTACCCTGCTTTCTCTCCTCGAGGAAGACGTTCCAGTCCTGAACCTGGATCGAGAGGCTGATTCCGACTGCTGCAAGGTCCTGCTGGATGGACTCTGCGATTGCAATGTGTCCGGAGCTCTGGTTGGTCAGGTATGTAATGCTGATCGGAGTCTCTGCTGAAAGCTTGTTGTTAGCATCGAACTTGTATCCTGCGGCCTTGAGGAGGTCAACAGCCTTCTTGACTGTTCCTGCGGGATCCTTGTTGATTGCATATGCATCGTAGTAACCGACCTCGGCACTCTCCTTGAAGATGCCGCCGTTTCCGTCTGCCATTCCGAGAGGAATGTAGGCGTTTGCTGCAACCTGTCCGGTCTGTCCGATGTTGTCGACAATGTAGTCACGGTCGATCAGGATTGAGAAGGCTTCTCTGATGCAGGCTGCCTGTGCAGGAGTCTTGCCGTCGAACAGAGAGCTCTTTGCATTGAATGCAACATAGTAGGTTCCGAGCTCGTCAACGACATAGAACTCAGGATTCTTGGACTCGATGAGCTTGGCAACTTCGTCAGTAGGAACGGAGTCGATGAGATCAAGGTCGCCTGCGTTGTAAGCTGCATAGATTGCATTATCGTCTGCTGAAAGCATGAACTCAAGCTTCTCGAGCTTGACGTTGGCTGCATCCCAGTAGTACGGGTTCTTCTCGTATGTCATTGAAACATCGTGGTTCCATGCTGTACAGACGAACGGTCCGTTGGAGATGAAACCTGCTTCCTGACACCATCCGCCCGGGCTTGTAAGATAGTCGGCATAGGACTCGACTGCACTCTGCTTGACAGGGAAGAATGTCGGGAATGCCATTAGGTCCTCGATGTATGCACACGGAGCGATGAGCTTGAACTCGAGAGTGCTGTCATCGATTGCCTTGACAGCAAGATCACCCTCTTCGTAACCTGCGAAACCGCTGAACATGTACTCATAGTCGGCAGCTGTCTCGGGAGCAACTGCACGCTTCCAGGAGTAGACGAAGTCATTGGCTGTGAGAGCAGAACCGTCTGACCACTTGAGGTCCTTCTTGAGAGTGACTGTGTAGGTCAGACCATCTGCGGAAACCTTGTAACCCTCAGCAAGAGCAGGAGCTGTGACGCCCTGTGCATTGTAGGTGTAGAGACCTGCGAATGAAGCGGCTGCAAGACATGCACCGTCAACGGAGCTGTTGAGTGCCGGATCGAGGTAATCGGGCTCTGAAGCAAGGTTGATTCTCAGTGTGGATGAGCCGTTCGAAAGGCTTGCATACTGGAAGAACTTTGTTGCGAACGGGTTGGAATAGACACCGCTGACATAGCCCTTCTGCATGTAAAGGTCATTGTAGTAGTAGATTGGAATGACACACCAGTTGCTCATGAGGATATCCTCGGCTTCGTGCATCATCTGGGTTCTCTTTGCAGTATCTGTCTCAGACTTGATGGCTGCAATCAGTGCATCGTACTTTGCCCAACCCTTGACAGGATCGACATAGTCTGCACCCTTGTACTCCTCAGCGTTGATTGCGCTTTCTGCAGCAGGTGCTGCTGCCGGCTGAGCTTCCTTGGCTCCGGCGGCGAAAACGGCTGAACAGAATGCAACAAGTACCAAAAGAATAGCAATTGTTCTCTTCATTTCTTTTTCTCTCCTTATTTTACATGGCATACGCCACTTATTCGCTTATCATTTAACCCAGCAGGCAACCATATGTCCGCCGCCGCGATCGGTAAGAGGCGGCATTTCCTGCGCGCACTTGTCGCAGGCATAGCGGCACCTTGTCCTGAAGGGACACCCCGTCGGCATATGAAGCGGACTGGGGACATCGCCCTGGAGCACGATTCTGTGCCTCTGGCGGGTGTAGTCAGGATCCGGAATCGGAACAGCAGACATCAGGCTCTGGGTATAGGGATGAATCGATGTGTAGTTCACATCATCGGCCTTGCCCATCTCCACGATTTTGCCAAGATACATCACGGCGATTCTCTGGGAAATGTGGTGCACGACCAATAGGTCATGTGCGATGAACAGATATGCAACACCCAGCTTGACCTGTAGGTCCTCGAACATGTTGATTACCTGCGCCTGAATGGAAACATCAAGGGCCGATACCGGTTCATCACAGACGATGAACTTCGGGTTTACTGCAAGTGCGCGGGCTATTCCGATTCTCTGTCTCTGTCCGCCGGAGAACTCATGGGCATAGCGAGTCGCATGCTCTGCGTTCAGTCCGACATAATCCATCAGGGTCAGAATCTTCTCACGCCTCTCGGCCTTGTTCTCATAGAGCTTGTGGACATCCAGAGGTTCTCCGATTATGTCCTCGACCGTCATTCTGGGATCGAGGGAGGAATACGGATCCTGGAAGACCATCTGCATGTTCTGTCTCATGCGACCGATGTTCTTTGCCGTAACAGGGACTCCGTCATAGAGGACCTCTCCGGCAGTAGGCTCGTAAAGTCGAAGAATTGAGCGGCCGACAGTGGTCTTTCCACAGCCTGATTCTCCGACAAGGCCCAGTGTTTCACCGGCATTGATTGAGAATGAGACATCATCAACGGCTTTGAGAAACTCAGTCTTGAACAATCCCGTCTTGACCGGGAAGTACTGTTTGAGGTTTCTTACATCAATCAGAGGTGTGCTCATATCGACCCTCCTTCGAATGCAGTCTTGATGTTCATCCAGCACGATGCCTTATGGTTCTCGTTGATATCGATCTCCATCGGCGGCTCCTGAAGGCATATCTTCATGCAGTTCTCGCATCTTGCGCAGAACGGGCATCCTTTCGGCAGATTGAGGATGTTTATCGGAGTACCGGAGATGGGCACCAGGCGCTGCTTCATATCCTTGACGTTGGGAATGGATCTCAGAAGGCCCTTGGTGTATTCATGCTTGGGGTTATAGAAGATTTCGCTTGCTGTTCCCCTCTCGCATATACGTCCGCCGTACATGACTATGATGTTGTCACACATCTCGGCAATAACACCCAGATCATGGGTTACAAGGATGACCGCCATACCCAGCTTCTTCTGAAGACTCTGGATAAGCTCAAGAATCTGTGCCTGGATGGTAACGTCCAGAGCAGTCGTCGGTTCATCTGCAATCAGGATGTCAGGCTCGCAGGCCAGGGCCATGGCGATCATGACACGCTGTCTCATTCCGCCGGAGTGCTCGTGCGGATACTGCTTGAGCCTTCGCTCGGGTTCGTTGATTCCAACAAGCGAAAGAAGCTCTATCGCCCTAGCCTTGGCTTCGGCTCCCCTCTTGTCGGTATGGAGCGTTATTGCCTCTATGAGCTGGTTTCCGATCGTGAAGACCGGGTTCAGGCTGGTCATCGGATCCTGGAAGATGATCGAGACGCATTTGCCGCGGAACTTGTCCAGCTTGCTCTCGTTCCATTTCGTAAGGTCATCGCCCTTGTAGAGGATCTTTCCGCCGACAACCTTGCCTGTGGATGCAAGAATCTGCATGATGGAATAAGCGGTGACGCTCTTTCCCGAACCGGATTCTCCGACTATTCCTAGGATCTCTCCTTCATCCAGGTTGAAGGACACACCGTTGACGGCATGCACTTCTCCGGAATCGGTGAAGAAGGAAGTATGAAGGTCCTGAACACTGAGAAGATGCTGTTTTTCAAAAGTATTTTTGGTTTCCATGACATCACCTCTTCAGCTTGGGATCGAACGCATCTCTGAGACCGTCACCCAGAAGGTTGAAGCTCAGAACTATCAGACAGATTGTGAGAGCCGGGAAAAGAAGCTTGTACGGATAGCTCTGAAGACCACCTCTTGCGGAATTGGCAAGGGAACCCAGAGACGGCATGGGAGCCTGTACTCCCAGACCTACGAAGCTGAGGTAGCTCTCGGTGAAGATTGCAGACGGAATCTGCAGCGCAGTGGAGATTATTATGACCGACAGACAGTTCGGAAGGATGTGCTTTCTGATGATTCTTCCGGTCGGAGCACCGATGGATTTGGCTGCAAGGATGTATTCGTTCTGCTTGATGGAAAGGATCTGGCCTCTGATGAGTCTGGCCATGCCTACCCAGTAGAGCAATCCGAAAACAATGAAAAGCGAGATCATGTTGCTTCCGAGAGAATCCAGGAAAGAACCCGGCCTGAAGTTCAGGACAGACTGGAGGACAACCGAAAGCAGGATTATTATGAGCATATCCGGAAGCGAATAGATGATGTCGACTATTCTCATCATTATCAGGTCCACCCTACCTCCGAGGTAACCGGAAATGCTTCCATAAATCATTCCTATTACAAGAACTATTATGCTGGCAAAGAAACCTACTACCAACGATACCCTTGTTCCGTACACGACCCTTATGAAGTAGTCGCGGCACTGCTCGTCGGT
>JAFUXI010000029.1 GCA_017470995.1 Spirochaetales bacterium | reverse complement strand
CGGGATTCCGGTTGAAAGCCGACTTGGTGGCCATAGCAGAGTGGAAATACCCGTTCCCATCCCGAACACGGAAGTCAAGCGCTCTCACGCCGATGGTACTGCATTCTTGCGGGAGAGTAGGTAGCCGCCAAGTCTTTTTTTTATTTCCGCCCATCATCCGGGCAATCTCATCGTCACTTCGCTCAAGCCGTGCAGAGAGCACTGTCTTTCGTTCGTTCCTTGATATTGCCTCGGCTGCAGGACGGAAATGTCCTTCGGATCGCCTTTTCACGCTGTCCCTCGTTTGCTCCTTGAATCTCATCCCCCTGTAAGCGGAATGGCCCTTGGATTAGAGAGTTGTTTCGGTTATGAGTTTTTCCAGTTCGGTGAAATCATTACACCGTTTTGCAAGCTTCGTCTCAGGATGAAGCTTTTTCTGTTTATAGATCTCATTCGCATTTTTGCGGATTTTTTCCTGGTTTTTTCTGATGAACCTGTATTCTATCTGAAGCAGGGATCTATACTTGTAATCCGGCACCGCATTGATATCCACATAAAAGAGTTTCTCGACTGGAACAGGAAGCATGCAGTTCAGATTGATTACAGCGCGTCGTCCTATTTTGATGAAGTCAATTGTGTCCGGCATATGAAGATGTTTCTCTTTGAACGAAGAAAGCGGGGCAAAGTAATTAAAACCATTTACCGACAAAACAATTCCAATGTACTTTCTGTTATGAGTCTCTTCTGCCTTTTTGTTGTGGAAGAGCAAAGGCATTCTTGAAGATAGGAAAGAGATATAATCTGCATCCACTTCGTACAGTTTAAGATGATCCATAATTACCCCAAAAAAGAAAGAGGTAGGCTTGGCCTACCTCCAACTGTTAAGCGCTTCTTTTTGAGTGAAGCAAAACTCACTTGTAAGCTCTCGTTCAAAGCCGTGAAACGCTTGCTGATAAAACTCGCTGTCAGAGTCGCGAAACACTCTCTGTCAGTATATTACAACTTATTTCTGCAGCTGACAATACCACAATTTTTGTACATTGGAACACCTGCCTTAAAGTCTTCCGACAAGTGCGATTATGTTGTTTTTTATGGAATCCCTCTGCTCGTCTTCTTCTGCGAATAAGACAGATGGATTGATATTGAGAGCACTGCACAGTTTGATGAGGGTGGATAACGTGGGAGTTCTTTTCCCTGTTTCTATATAGGCAATCATGTTTTGTGAAACGTTGGATTTGTACGTTGACGTTTTCCTTCCTCAACTAACAGGAATCCTTGCTATTGATATAAACCTTCAGAAATCAAATAATAGGACTCATGAGTGATATAGTTTTCGGTACCGGTGGCTGGAGAGCCATAATCGGAGATGATTTCATCCGTGAGAACGTGAACAAGGTCGCACAGGCTATTTCGGATATCCTGATTGAGGATAATCTCCTTGATAAGCCGGTGATGATAGGCTATGACCGCAGATTCCTTTCTGAGCCGGGTGCTAAGTGGCTGGCTGAGGTTTTTGCCGCCAACGGCATCGATGTGCTTATGATGAAAAGATCGGCACCGTCGCCGCTCATCATGCACACCGTGCAGAAACGCAATCTTCATTGCGGTATCGAGGTGACCGCAAGCCATAATCCTCCGGAGTATGACGGACTGAAGGTCATAGTGGAGGAGGGCCGTGACGCCTCCGTCGAGGTCACGGACAGAATCGAGAAGTACATTGCCAAACAGAGAGGGGTAAAGAGGATTGACTTCAAAGAGGCTGTGGCCTCGGGGAAGGTTCAGTTCATCAAGAATCCGTTCAATGCCTTCATCGATGACATCCTGGCGGTTCTGGATAAGGAGGCCATCAAGCAGAGAGGACTGCGTGTGCTCTTTGATCCCATGCATGGCTCCGGGACCTATCCGCTTGAAGTCATCCTGAATACCTGCAGATGTACGCTTGATATCATAAACAGCGATAAGGACGCCTATTTCGACGGCGGATATCCGGCACCGAGCGTCGATACCCTCAGGCCGTTGGCCGACAAGGTCATCAGGGGAGGCTATGATTTCGGAATCGCCTTCGACGGTGACGGGGACAGGTTGGGAATCATCGACAGCACCGGGCGCTATGTGAGCATGAACGAGATCATAGTAATGCTCTACTGGTACCTGCATGAGAAGAAGGGCTGGAAGGGTCCTGTGGTTCGCAATATCTCCACAACCTACATTTTGGACAGAATGGCCGCAAGCTTCGGAGAAGAGTGCATAGAGGTTCCCGTGGGATTCAAGTGGGTGTCTGCAGCCATAGACAAGTACAATGCTGTTCTCGGAGGCGAATCCTCCGGAGGTCTGACCGTGCGCGGTCATATCAACGGAAAGGATGCAATCTATGCAGTCTCCCTGTTTGCCGAGATGCTTGCCGTAACGGATATGAGCGTACAGGAGATCTCATCCCTTATTGCCGCCAACTGGGGCAAGTCGGTATTCCTTGATTATGCTCTTCATTTCAGCGCAGAAGACAAGGCCAGAATCAATAAAATCCTTTTGGAAGACAAACAAGTGCCTGTTTTTGCAAAGAGTATCAAGAAAATCAGCTACATGGATGGTTGCAAGGTATTCTTTGAAGACGATAGCTATGTCATCTGCCGCTTCTCAGGTACCGAACCGCTTCTGAGGATCATGGCAGAAGCCGATACCAAGGAAGATGCTCAGGTTCTTCTGGATGTTTTCGCGAACTTCATCGAGGGGCTTCTGTGATGGAAAACTACTATAATGAACTGCCGGCAGGCTATGAAGAGGCTCTGGTCATCGATGCCAAGGAGAAGAAGACATCGATAATCCTGACTCTTTGTTCCATTGCGCTTACGGTTTTGGCATTTGTTCCCGTCGGAATCTTCTGCGATTTCCGGTCTGTGTTCGGAGCGCTGAGAGACAGGAGTGCCGGTTTGCCGTATGTTGTGTTCATGTTTTCCATGGTCGCCTATGTTGTCCTGCATGAATTGCTTCACGGAGCTGCCTATAAAGCCCTGACACACCAGAAGCTTACATTCGGTTTCACGCTGACGGTTGCCTTCTGCGGTGTGCCGCATATCATAGTATCAAGGAAGACCGCGCTGATTGCGCTGCTGACGCCTTTCGTGACATTTACGGTAGTATTCATTCCGCTTCTGATCTGGCTGCACGGCGTGAACATGCTTTTCTATGCTCTTGCGGGGGTTCTGTTTGCAATCCATGTGGGCGGATGCATAGGGGACCTGTACATGACATACCTTCTGCTGTTCAGATACAAGGATCCCGCAACCCTTATGAACGATACCGGTCCCAAACAGACCGTCTATTTGCCGAGATAAAAAAAGCGGAGCCTGACGACTCCGCTTTCATTGTCATTAGCCAGATTATCTTGTTCTGTTCTTGATTTCGGTCGTAACCTTCTCGACAAAGGCTTCGAGCGGCATGGAGACAGTCTCTCCGGTGTCGCGGCTTCTGACGCTCACCGTGCCTTCCTCTTCTTCCTTTGCTCCGAGGATAAGCATGTAGGGAGCTCTGTCGACCTGCTGGGCTTCGCGGATCTTGTAACCGACCTTCTCGTTTCTGTCATCGAGCACGGCGCGAACGTTGGCATCGGCAAGGATGTTGTAGACCTTTGTTGCATATTCGTTGTTCTTCTCGCTGACCGGGAGGACCTTGACCTGAAGCGGTGCAAGCCACACGGGGAATTTACCCTTGGTTTCCTCGATGATGTAGGCCATGAATCTGTCCAGGGATCCCAGGATTGCCCTGTGGATGACAACCGGTGTCTGCTCCTTGCTCTCTGCATCGACATACTTGAGGTCGAACTTCATGGGCAGGCAGAAGTCCAGCTGGCAGGTGGAGAGGGTATACTCGACGCCGACGGCGGGCTTGACGTTGACATCAAGCTTGGGGCCGTAGAATGCAGCTTCGCCGATTTCCTCCGTGAAGTCGATCTTGAGATCCTGGAGAACTCTCCTGAGGGCGCTCTCTGCGGTTTCCCACATCTGGTCGTCCTGATAGTACTTCTCGGTGTCTGCCGGGTCACGCAGTGAAAGCACGCAGCGGTAATCCGTGATTCCGAAGTCCTTGTAGGTTTCCGAAATCAGACCTACGACCTGCTTTACTTCCTGCTCGATCTGGTCGGGAGTCACGAAGATGTGTGAATCGTTCTGGCAGAAGTGACGTCCGCGCTCGATTCCCTTGAGTGTGCCGCTGGACTCGAATCTGAAGTCATGGGCAATCTCTGCAAGGCGGATGGGCAGCTCCTTGTAGCTGTGGGGCTTTGAGGAGTAGATCATCATGTGGTGCGGGCAGTTCATGGGTCTGAGAACGAAGCTTTCTCCCTCGACTTCCATCGGCGGGAACATGTTCTTGCGATAATGTGCCCAGTGGCCGGATGTGACATAGAGGTTTACCGATCCTACGCACGGTGTCATGACATGCTGGTAGCCGAGCTTGCGCTCCTTCTCTTTGATGTAGTTCTCAAGCTCCTGCCATACGATGTAGCCGTTGGGAAGGAACATGGGCAGACCCTTTCCGACAAGGTCGTCGGTCATGAACAGGCTCATTTCCTTTCCGATCTTGCGGTGGTCGCGTGCCTTGGCTTCCTCGACTTCCTTCTCGTACTGCTCAAGCTCTGCCTGGGATGCAAAAGCGACTCCGTTGATGCGGGTGAGCATTTTGTTCTTGGAATCGTTCTTCCAGTAGGCGCCGCCCTGACCAGTGATCTTGAAGGCCTTGAGTGCGTTTGTGTATGTCACGTGGGGACCTGTACACATGTCGATGTAATCGCCCTGCTGGTAGAAGCTGATGATTGCATCTTCGGGGAGGTCTCCGATGTGTTCTTCCTTGTACTTGGCTCCGCGCTCATGCATGAGCTTGACAGCCTCGTCGCGGCTGAGGATGAACGGTCTGATGGGGAGGTGCTCCTTGGTGATCTTCTTCATCTCTGCTTCGATGGCCAGAAGATCCTCGTCCGTGAGCTTCTTGTCTCCGAGGTCCACATCATAATAGAAGCCTCTCTCAGTGGCAGGACCGTAGGCGAAGTCTGCCTGAGGGTAGAGTCTCTGGATGGCCTGTGCCATCAGGTGTGCCGTCGAGTGTCTGAGAACGTGATTTACTTCTTCTGCGGGGCACTCGGTAACTGTTCCGTCTTTGTAGATTATCTTCATGGATTGTCTCCGTAATAATAGCCTAGGGTCATTATATATGTATTACCGAAAAACGTTAAGTATATGTGATACAGCTCTCGATTGACTTTATCGGCGCCTGAGAACATACTCTTTTCGGTATGAAGCTCATAGAACGGAACAAGGCACTCTTCAAGTCTGTTCTCCTCATTGCATTGCCCATCATGGTGCAGAACGGGTTTACGAATTTCGTGAATCTCCTGGACAACATCATGGTAGGGCGGCTCGGAACCGAGCCTATGAGCGGTGTTGCCATCGTCAACCAACTTACATTCGTCTTCTCCCTGTGCATCTTCGGAGGTTTCTCGGGGGCCGGAATCTTCACCTCCCAGTATTTCGGCAAGGACGATGCCGAGGGAATCCGCAACACCTTCCGTTTCAAGCTTATTCTGGGAGCCATACTGACAACCGTTGCAGTGTCCGTGTTCCTTCTTTTCGGGGACAAGCTCATCGGGTTCTTTCTCAGTGAAAGCTCCGATGGGGGAGACCTGGCCGCCACCTTATCCTACGCCGAAGAATACCTTCGCATAATGCTGATCGGGCTTCCGGCCTTTGCCATGGTCCAGGCTTATGCCAGCACCTTGCGTGAGTGCGGTCAGACGGTCGTTCCCATGAAAGCGGGAGTAGCTGCGGTTCTGGTGAACCTGGTGTTCAACTACCTGCTGATATACGGAAAGCTGGGTTTTCCCGCCCTCGGCGTCCGCGGTGCGGCCATAGCGACCGTAATCTCCAGATATGTCGAAGCTTCGGTCGTCATGGTCTGGACGCATGGGAAACAGAACATCATGCCGTTCGCCAAGACCCTGTACCGTACGCTGAAGGTGCCCAAGGCCCTTGTCGGCAGGATAATGAGCAAGGGCATGATCCTCCTTGTAAACGAGGCCCTGTGGTCATTGGGAATGACCCTCCTGACACAGTGCTACTCAACCCGCGGACTGAATGCAGTGGCCGGAGTGAATATCGCAAATACCCTCAACAACCTGTTCAAGGTTGTGTTCCTGGCCTTCGGCAGCAGCGTGGGCATTATAGTCGGACGCCTGCTCGGTGCCGGCAAGCTGGAGGAGGCAAGGGAGACAGACAGGAAGATCATCATATTCAGTGTGTTCATAAGCTCGTTTGTCGGCCTTCTGATGATATCGTTCTCCGTTGTGTTCCCCCGCATCTACAACACTACTCAGGCCGCAAGGGCAATAGCCACCAGCCTGATTCTTGTCCAGGGAATCTGCATGCCCATCGATGCCTTCAAGAATGCAACTTACTTCACGATACGAAGCGGCGGACGGACATTCATAACGTTCCTTTTCGATGGTTTTTCGAACATAGCCGTAAACTATCCGATTGCATTCATCCTCAGCAGATTCACTTCGGCAAGCGTGCTGTGGATATTCATCAGCGTGCAGATAGGCGGGCTGATAAAATGCATCCTGGGTTACATTCTTGTCAAAAGAGGCGTGTGGATTCGGAATATAGTTGCCGAATGATCAGATTTCGTCGATCTTCACGGGGCGGTTCTCGGCCAGAGATTTCTTGCATGCAAGGCCGATTCTGATGGACATCAGACCGTCCTTGAGGCCTACCGGGACTTCCGTGCCGTTGGTGACTGCATCGACGAACAATCTCATTTCCTTCTGGTACGATGCCATGTAGCGCTCGAGGAAGAAGTAGAGCGGCTTCTCGGCCGTGACGCCTGCTTCCGTGGAGAGGACTGCCGTGGACTCGCTGTCGTTTGTGATCGCGACGGCACCGAGGGAGCCGAATACTTCTGCTCTCTGATCATAGCCGTAGGCTGCACGGCGGGAGTTGTCGATCAGGGCTAGGGCTCCGTTGGAGAGCTTGATGGAAACAGTGGCACTGTCGACATCGCCGGCTTTTCCGATTTCGGGATCGATGAGGCATGCACCGCGTGCATAGACTTCCTCGATCTCCGCGCCTGAGAGATAGCGGACCATATCGATATCATGGATCATCATGTCCAGGAAGATTCCACCGGAGACTGCAACATACTGCGGTGCAGGGGGATTGGGATCACGTGAGCTGACGCGCACGAACTGGACATCGCCGACCTTGCCTGCGAGGGTTGCCTTTCTGAGGGCTTCGAAGTTGTGGTCGAAACGGCGGTTGAAGCCAACCTGGAAGCAGAGCTTCTTGGGTGATGCTGCAAGGGCTTTCTCGACCTCCTTGATCTTTGCAGGACTGAGATCGACCGGTTTCTCGCAGAATACATGCTTGCCGGCTTTTATGGCCTCGATGGAAATAGGGGCGTGGGTATCGGTTGAAGAGCAGATCAGAACGGCATCGATCTGCGGATCATTGAGGATGTCGTGGTAGTCGGAGACGACCTTTGCTCCGGTGCCTTCCATCCATTGTCTGACTTCGGGTTTGATAAAGGGATCAGCCACCTTGGCGACTCTTGCTCCCGGGACGCCCGAGACTATGCTTCTGGCATGGACCTGTCCGATTCTTCCAGCTCCGATAATTCCGATATTGACCATACTTGTGTCCTCCATGAACTGACGCAATCGTTTGCGTTAAACCTATGAACATGATAAGACCAATGGAAAAACAAGTCAATTTTTTTGTTACGCAAACGTTTTCACTTTCAAATTGGAAACAGTTGGGGTAGAATATCCCTGTAAAAGAACATTATTCCGAAATGGAGGATTCATTATGAAAAAAATAAGAGTAGGAGTGGCCGGATACGGCACAATCGGACAGAGACTTGCAGACGGTGTTGCCATGCAGGGTGATATGGAGTTGGTCGGAATTGCTGATCTTGCTCCTACGCTTGCCCTTCAGGCTCTTAGAGAGAATGACATGATCGGCGCCAACGGAGTGAAGTACAACCTCTATCTGGTTGACGGCGCAGACAAGGCTGCCTTCGAAGCAAAGGACATTCCCGTAGCAGGAACGTTCGAAGACCTCTGCAAGAGCGTGGACATCATGCTGGACAGCGCTCCCGGAGGAGTCGGTGCTTCAAACAAGACCAAGTACTATGAGCCGCTCGGAGTGAAGGCCATCTTCCAGGGCGGAGAGAAAAACAGCGTTGCCGATGTGTTCTTCCATGGCTATGCCAATTATGAGAAGGGAATCGGACAGAACTACCTCAAGCTCACAAGCTGCAACACCACAGGCCTGATCAGGACCGTTGACTGTCTGGACAGGGAAATCGGAATCGAGAAGGTTGCCATCACCATCATCAGACGTGTTGCGGATCCCGGAGATTATCACAGAGGACTGACGAACGCACTGCAGATAGACAAGGCTCCCAGCCACCAGGCCGTTGACCTGATGACCATCATGCCCCATGTGGAGGCAACCGGAATCCTGGTGCATACTCCCGTAACCCACGGCCATATCATCACTGTCCTCGCAACTGCAAAGGACGGCAAGAAGATTACCCGCGAGATGGCTCTCGAGGCCTTCCGCAAGCATCCCAGAATCAGAACCGTCACCATCGACGAAGGATTCAAGGGCAATGCCAGCCTGTTCAAGTATGCAAGAGACCTCGGCAACCGCCGCGGCGATATGTATGAGATCGGCCTTTGGGAGGATTCGATCGTAGAGAGCGGCAACGATATCATGTACGCCATCAACATCCCGCAGGAGAGCGTGACGATTCCGGAGACAATCGATGCCATCAGAGCCGCCATGAAGATGCAGCTTACAAGGGAAGAGGGAACATCCGAGACCAACAAGTATCTGAAGATCGGCCGCTTCAAGGCACTGCAGAAGTTTTGAGGAACAATTATGAGATTCGGGATCAAGACGCTCGATGATTTTGAAAAAAATGACGGCCTGAGAGGCAAAACCGTTCTCTGCAGGGTGGATATCAACCAGCCTGTGGACAGGGCAAAAGGCACTCTCAAGAGCATCAACCGCATCCAGGCCTGTGTGCCGACCATCCGCGAGCTCTCCGAAAAGGGAGCCCGCGTGGTGCTTATGGCACATCAGGGCAGCGATATCGAGTACAAGAACTACTATACCACTAAGCCTCATGCAGAGGTCCTCTCCCGGCTTCTGGGCTTCGATGTGAAGTGGGTCGAGGATGTCTGCGGTCCGACCGCCCGCAAGGCGATCGAAAGCCTCAACGACGGAGAGGTTCTTCTTCTGGACAACGTGAGGTTCATGGCGGAGGAGCAGACGCTTTTCGAGACCAAGCTCTGTCTGTCCCATGAGGATCAGGCAAAGACCCAGGTTGTAACCAAGCTTGCTCCGCTGGGTGACCTCTATGTCTGCGATGCATTCGCGGCTGCACACAGGGATCAGCCGACGCTCTGCGGCTTCGAGCAGATCCTTCCCAGCGCTATGGGAAGACTCTTCGAGAAGGAGTACTGCACGGTATCGTCCCTTATGGAAGAGCCTGAGAGGCCATGTGTGTTCGTTCTGGGAGGAGCCAAGATTGCGGATGCCTTCCAGATGATGAAGACCGTGCTTTCGAAGGGAAGTGCGGATCTGGTTCTCACCGGCGGCCTTGTCGCCAATATCTTCCTGGCTTCGCAGAAGGTTCAGATCGGAAAGGGAAGCCTTGATTTCATCATGAAGTCCAATTACGGGCAGTTCATCGATGTGGCAAAGGAGCTTTACGGCCTTTATGCCGACAGGATAGTGCTTCCCGTAGATCTGGCATGGGTCTGCGATGGAAAACGTCATGAGGCCGGAATCGGAGAGATTCCCGAGGAAATCGCGGCAGTCGACATCGGAAGCGGCACGGCAGAGCGCTACAGGAAGGAAATCCTCAATGCCAGGACCGTGTTCGTAAACGGACCTGCCGGCGTGTTCGAGCAGGAAGCCAGCGAGCTGGGGACAAAGACCATCTGGCAGGCGCTTGCCGATACCAAGGCCTTCACTGTTCTCGGAGGCGGTGATAGCATCACGGCTACCGAGAAATACAACCTGACCGACAGAATCGGCTACATCTGCACCGGAGGCGGAGCGCTGATCCGATTCCTCAGCGGAGAAGAGCTGCCTGTGGTCAAGGCACTGCGCCATGGGGCGACGATAGGAGAGAAATGATGTTTGATAAAGATAAGGTAAAACTTGGAATCGCACCGATCGGTTGGTGCAATGACGACATGCCCGAGCTGGGAGCTGAGAATACTTTCCGCCAGACAGTCAGCGAGATGGCCCTTGCAGGCTTTACCGGTTGCGAAATCGGCAACAAGTACCCGAAGGATCCTGCGGAGCTCAAATGGGAGCTGGATCTCCGTGGAATGAGGATCGCCAGCAGATGGTTCTCGTCATTCATCCTCACGCAGGATATCGAGAAGGTGAAGAAGGACTTCTCTTCCGAGCTGGACTTCCTTGCAGCCGTGGGTGCCAACCGCATCAACGTGAGCGAGCAGAGCTATTCGATTCAGGGCAAGACAGATACCCCGATACTTACCGGCAGCCACAAATATGTCATGAACGATGCCGAATGGGATCGGTTCTGTGATGGTCTGAACCAGCTTGGAAAGATCGCCTGTGAGCGTGGATTCAAGCTTTGCTACCATCATCATATGGGAACAGAGGTCCAGACTTCCGAAGAGACCGACCGCATGATGGCCAACACGGATCCGCGTTATGTGTTCCTCTGCTATGATACCGGCCATTTCACATTTGCCGGAGAAGACCCGCTTCTGATGCTCAAGAAGTATGTGAACAGGGTCGGGCATGTTCACCTCAAGGACATGAGGCTCTCTGTGGTAAAGCAGGTGCGGGAGAACAACTGGAGTTTCCTGACTGCCGTCAGAAACGGAGCCTTTACTGTTCCCGGAGACGGTGACGTGGATTTCGATCCTGTCTTCAAGGTGCTCAGCGATGCCCGTTACGAGGGTTGGCTCCTGGTAGAGGCGGAGCAGGATCCCGCAAAGGCAAATCCGCTTGAGTATGCAATCAAGGGACGGAAATATATCCGCGAGCATGCCGGACTCTGACGTTGAGGATTTGGAGGGAGAATGTACTTCAGCAAGCAGATCAACAGGGGCTACAACTGCTACATAGACAGGGCCTCGGATGATATGGGTACGATGATGGATGTCGGACTTCTCGTAATGGAGAAGGGCGATATATATGTTATTGAAGAAAAGGACAAGGAGAGCGCGGTTCTCCTGTTCTCCGGCGATATCGTGTTCGAATATGCCGGAAAGAAGGTCCGGGCAAGCAGGCCGGATTGCTTCCGTCATGAGGCCTACTGTCTGCTTTCTCCCAGAGGGGTACGCATTGTTCTCACTGCGCTGGGCCATGCGGAGATCTACATCCAGCAGACCGACAACGAGAGGGACTACGAACCCGTCATGTATACTCCGGAGACCGTTCAGGTTCAGCATGCCGGGGCAAACGGAGAGCTGATGGGTTGCATGAGGCGCGAAATCAAGACTTTCTTTGATTACGATAACGCCCCGTTCTCCAACATGGTTCTGGGCGAGGTCCTGAATTTCCCCGGCAAGTGGTCTTCTTATCCGCCGCACCATCATCCGCAGCCGGAGGTCTACTTCTACCGCTTCGATTACCCGCAGGGATTCGGGGTGGGTTTTGCCAACGGAGAGGTCTATCGGACAGGCCACAACGGACTTGCCGTCATAAACAGCGGCATGCACTCCCAGTGTGCCGCTCCCGGATATGCGATGTGCTATGCTTGGGGTATCAGGCATCTGGACGGAGATCCTTGGAAAAAGACGAGAATAGATGACGAAGAGCACTCATGGCTTTGGAAGGCCGATGCCAATGAGCACATCTTCAAGGGGTGAGCATTATGGAAAAGACTATCAGATTGACAATGGCACAGGCTCTGGTCCGCTTTCTTGAGAACCAGTACATCGCTTACGACGACAAGGAACACCCGTTTGTCGAGGGCGTGATCATGCTTCCCGGGCACGGCAACGTGCTCGGTCTGGGGCAGGCTCTTGCTCAGGAAGCCAGGAATCTGAAGGTCTGGCAGGGCAAGAACGAGCAGGGCATGGCCCATACCGCCGTGGCTTTCGCAAAGCAGATGAAGAGGAAGAAGATCATTGCTGTCACTGCTTCAGTAGGTCCCGGCTCTGCAAACATGGTTACTGCCGCTGCCACCGCTACGGCAAACAACATCCCGGTTCTGATTCTTCCGGGTGATGTCTATGCCTGCCGCCAGCCCGATCCTGTGCTTCAGCAGATCGAGCAGACCAACAACCTCTCGATTTCAACCAACGATGCCTTCAAGGCAGTCTGCAAGTATTGGGACAGGATTGTCCGTCCGGAGCAGCTGATGAGCGCGATGATCAGCGCATTCAGGACCCTGACCGATCCTGCAAACACAGGAGCCGTCTGCGTTGCAATCCCGCAGGATGTCGAGGGCGAGGCCTACGACTATCCCGAGTCCTTCTTCAGAAAGAGAGTCCACAGACTGGCAAGACGTGCCGCCGAGCCGGAGGTCATCGCCGAAGCCGCCGAGGTCATCAGAAGTGCAAAGAGACCGCTGCTGATCTGCGGAGGAGGAGTGCGCTATTCAGAGGCCCACAAGGAGTTCAGACAGTTTGCGGAGAAGACCGGAATTCCGTTCGGAGAGACTCAGGCCGGCAAGGGAGCCGTTCTGTTCGACCATCCGCTGAATCTCGGCGGAATCGGCGTCACGGGGTGCTCTGCAGCCAACGAGATCGCCAAGAAGGCTGATGTGATCATCGGAGTCGGTACCAGATACACGGACTTCACCACTTCTTCCAAGTGGCTTTTCAAATCCGATGCCAGATTCGTCAATATCAATGTCTCCGAGTTCCAGGCTCTGAAGATGGATGCCGCTGTTCCCGTCGTCGCTGATGCAAAGAGGGCGCTTCCCGCATTGCTCAAAGCTCTCGGCGGCTACGTTGCTCCATACAAGGGAGAAGTGGAAAAGGCAAGGGAGAATTGGTTCAAGGAGCTGGACAGGCTGAGAAGCATCACATTCTCCAAGGACTATGTGCCTGAAGTGAACGATGCCAATGCCCAGAGCGCATTCCGCTTTGCAAAGGATCTGGATGCATGCCTTGCTCAGACAACGGTTCTGGGTGCCATCAACCTGATGATGGACAAGGACGACGTTGCAATCGGTTCTGCAGGATCTCTTCCCGGAGACATGCAGAGGATGTGGTGTGCCCGCAGTCTTGATTCCTACAACATGGAGTACGGTTATTCCTGCATGGGCTATGAGATTTCGGGTGCCCTCGGAGTGAAGTACGCCATAGGAGACAAGCATGATGTCTATTCGATGGTTGGCGACGGAAGCTTCATCATGCTGCATTCCGAACTCCTGACGGCCGTGCAGGAACACAAGAAAATCATAGTATGCGTTTTCAACAATGCAAGCTTCGGCTGCATCAACAACCTTCAGGTCGGACACGGCAACGATACATTCTGCACTGAGCTGAGATACAGGGGAGAGGACGGAAAGCATTCCGGATCCTTCATGCCTGTTGATTTTGCCAAGATAGGCGAGGCCTACGGAGCAAAGTCCTACACGGTCAGAACCATGGAAGACCTCAGGAAGGCCATGGCAGGCGCCAAGAGAATCAAGGATCGCCCGGTTGTCTTCGACATCAGGGTCCTGCCCAAGTCAATGACTGACGGCTATGGCTCATGGTGGAGATGCGGAGACACTCAGGTATCCGAGAACCCGAGGAACGTTGAAGCCTACAAGGACCATCTTGACCACGTCAAGGATGCTAGGAAATACTGATTGCATGAAGATCGAAGTACCTTATAACAGAGAGAAGATAACATTGGAGGTGGCGCCGGAGCATTTCGGTGCCATTCTCAAACTCAATGACCAGACCTCCGGCGCGAAGAAGAGTGCCGTTGAAATTACACGGGAAGCCATCAATGGCAGTTTCGATGCGTTCATGGAACTGCCGGGCAGCACCCTTGTGATTGTGAACGACGCCACAAGACCCACCCCGACCAGGTTCGTGATGGATGTGATCGGTCCGGCACTGGAGAGGGACGGAGCTTCCTTCCTCGTGGCAACCGGAAGCCACAGGGCTCCCTATAGGAACGAGTATGATTTTATCTTCGGTTCCTGGTACGAGACCTTCAAGGACCGCATCTACGTCCATGACTGCCACAGGATGGAGGACATGGACTACTATGGCAGAACCAGCCGCGGTACCGAGCTCTATCTGAACAAGCTGGTAAAGGCTGCAGGCAAGGTAATTGCCATCGGATCCGTTGAACCGCACTACTTTGCAGGTTACGCCGGGGGCCGAAAGAGCTTCCTCCCGGGTGTTGCTGCCTATAGCTCGATCGAGCACAACCACAAGATGGCTCTCTCCGCCGATTCCAAGACCCTTGCGCTCAAGGGTAATCCTGTCCATGAGGATCTGGAGGAGGCCATGGCTTTTGTAAAGGTCCCCGTCTATTCCATAATGACCGTCCTGGACCGCAATCATGAGATCGATACCGTCACTGCCGGGGACATAGATGAATCCTTCTATCAGGCTGTCGAGGCTGCAAACGGGATTTTCACTGCACCGCTGGACAAGAAGGCCGATATCGTCGTGACCGCCGCACCTTATCCCATGGATGTTGACCTCTATCAGAGTCAGAAGGCAATCGACAATGCAAAGCTTGCCCTCAAGGATGGCGGAACCATGATTCTTGTCTCCGCCTGCAGGGAAGGCATAGGAGGAGAGGCATTCGTGAAGCTTCTTTCAAGTGCCGATACTCCCGACGAAGTGCTCAGGAAAATCGAAGAGGGCTTCAAGCTGGGTTACCACAAGGCCGCCAAGATGGCGGAGGTTTTCAAATGGGCCCAGGTCGAGGGCTATACCCAGATTCCGGACGATCAGCTCAGAAGCATCTTCATCGAACCAGTGCATGATCTTCAGAAGGCCCTGGACGATGCAATAGCCAAGCATGGTCCCGGAAGCAAGGTTGTCTTCATGCCGGACGGATCGATTACCGTTCCGCTTGTAAAAACCTGCTGACCGTTTTTCAGAATTAAACATTTTTATCATCTTCTCAGGTTAGTAAAAGAAAAGAAATATTGCTCATTTCTTTGCTCAATTTTCATCGCAAATAAGGGGTAAAACCATCAAATAGAGCTCTCAAAGGGGCATTTTGTCCCTTCAAACAGGTTCTTCTCATGTCGGTCTGACTGCTAGGCTTTAAGTGTAAGGAAAAACAAAACACACCACCGCCGAAGGAGAAGACGATGATGAAGAAGATGACAGTAGCAATGATGATGATCCTGGTCGCAGCCCTCTGCTGCTTCGCCGAGACCCACACCATTATCTTGGTTTCCAGAGTAGAGAAGCTGGATGCCCAGTATGTCATCAGGAACAACGAGACCGGAGCTGTCGGAGCATCGGTGGTCTACACCACAGGCGAGATCGCAAGGCACGATGTGGCAACATCCTTCGACATCATCCACAGCGTGGACTGCAACGGATACAACTCTGTCGACTTCACCATCAGCGCAACAGAGCTGAAGGCAAAGGTGGACGGAAAGATCTACAGCACAAACGGTGTCAGCATCCAAATGGACGGCCAGAAGATGGGAAGCAGCTTCAGCTTCAACAGGACAACCGAGGGAGCAGTTGCAGCAGGAAGCGTCGTGGCATCCTTCGAGGTTATCTGGCCGACAAGCGCAGAGCTGGTACAGGCAGTCTACGAGGCATGCGTCACACTGACTGCAACAGCACTTTGATAAACGAATTGAAATTGGGTTATTTGAAATAAATCGAAGGCCACCGGGTTTTCTCCTTTCCCCGGTGGCTTTCTCTTTGTTTTCAGATACCGATTTGGAAAGCAGGAATGGGTTGTTTTCTACAAAAACAGAGGGAAAGGTGGAAACTGGTAGAAAAAAAGTGATGTGGTTTCTACAGGATTGGGTGTTTTGGGTGATTTTGTAGAAAACAACGTCGGCGGAAGCAGGAATATTCTACCGGAATGAATGGTATCGGTCTGAATTGTAGAAAAAGATTCTACAAATTTCGGGAGAAGTTTGAATTTGGTAGAAACTGCGGTGGGTCACCCTGAGTTTGGATGACACGTGCTGGATTGCTTTCCCTTTTT
>JAFUXI010000028.1 GCA_017470995.1 Spirochaetales bacterium | reverse complement strand
TCTGCGACGCAGATAACCATGCCCGCGTTCACTCCCGTATAGGAAATGGTGAACAGGGGGTCGGCTGCAACGTTCAGACCTACATGCTTCATTCCGCAGAAGCTTCTCTTTCCCGCAAGCGAGGCGCCGAAGGCGGCTTCCATTGCAACCTTCTCGTTCGGTGCCCATTCGGCGTAGATTTCAGGATATTTTGCCGCAAACTCCGTTACCTCGGTACTCGGGGTTCCGGGATAGCTTGAAACGAAGCTGCATCCTGCTTCATAGAGACCTCTTGCAAAGGCCTCGTTTCCCAACATCAGTTTCTTCATCTTGCAGGCCTCCTTAGCTGAGTATCTGCTGCTCGACAAGGTTGGCGGCCTTGTAGCGCTCACGCAGCAGTGGTTTCTCTATCTTTCCGGTCGGATTTCTGGGGACGTCTGCGAAGATGATCTTCTTTGGCCTCTTGTAGCGCGGAAGATCCTGGCAGAAATCGTTGATCTCTTCCTCTGTGCAGGTCATGCCGTCCTTGATTGAGATGATGGCGGCTGCAATCTCTCCGAGCCTGTGGTCGGCAAGACCGATGACCGCAACGTCCTTGATCTTGTCGAACTTGCGCAGGTAATCCTCGATCTGAACGGGGTAGAGGTTTTCTCCTCCGGTGATGATGACGTCTTTCTTTCTGTCGACCAGATAGATGAATCCGTCCTCGTCTTCCTTGGCCATGTCTCCGGTCAGCAGCCATCCGTCCTTGGTGAGGATCTCGTCCGTGGCTTCCGGATTCTTGTAGTAGCAGTCCATGACTCCCGGCCCCTTGACCGCAAGCTCTCCGACATCGCCCTGCCTGACGAGGGTCTTTCCGTCGTCTGCAACGATTTTGGTCTCCCAGAGGTAACCGGCCTTGCCTATTGCTCCGACCTTGTCGACGTTCTCGACTCCGAGGTGTACGCAGCCCGGTCCGATGGATTCGGAAAGACCGTAGTTTGTATCGTACTGGTGATGCGGGAATACCTTGAGCCAACGCTTGATCAGACTAGGCGGAACAGGCTGTGCGCCGACGTGCATCAGACGCCACTGGCTGAGCAGATAGTCGTCGAGATTTATTCTGCCGCTGTCGATGGCATCGAGGATATCCTGTACCCATGGAACCAGCAGCCAGACGATGGTGCATTTCTCTTCCGTGGCGGTGCGCAATATCCACTCAGGCTTGATACCCCTGAGAATCACGGACTTTCCCCCCACCATCAGGCTACCGAACCAGTGCATCTTGGCTCCGGTATGGTAGAGCGGAGGAATGCAGAGGAAGACATCGTCCTTGGTCTGTCCGTGGTGGGCCTGCTCGGTGAGGCAGGAGTTGTAGAGGGCTCTGTGCCTGTGCAGGATTGCCTTCGGGAAACCGGTGGTTCCGGATGAGAAATAGATTGCGGCATAGTCGTCGAGGTTCAGCTCGATCGGAGGAGCCTCGTTGGATGTGTAGCTCATGACTCTCAGACAGTTCTCGGTATAAGAGGGGCCGTCCTTTCCGACATAGAAGAGGGTCTTCACTTTTGGAATGGAGTCGGCGATGGCATCCATTCTGGCAACGAATTCAGGTCCGAATACCAGGATCTCAACATCGGCCAGATCCAGACAGTATTTGATCTCATCGCTGGAATAGCGGTAGTTCATCGGGACGACGATGCAGCCGGCCTTCAGGACTCCGAAGTAGATGGGCAGATATTCAAGGCAGTTCATCATGAGGATACCGACCTTGGTTCCGCGCGGAATCTCGCGGCTGAGCAGCAGGTTTGCGAACCTGTTGGCCATCTGGTCGAACTGCCTCCAGTTCATTTCACGTCTGTAGGGTGAATCCGTGGCGCTCTCGATGAGGCTGGCTTCTCTCCAGGTTACGGCCTGGTCACGCTTCTCGGACGGGCTGACTACAACCAGGGCGGTGTCCAGTCCGTACAGTCTCGAGTTTCTCTCAAGAAAATCAGTGATTACCATAATAAGCTCCTAGGCTCTGATATTAGTGCAATGACATTAATACACCTATATTGAATAAGGTCAATGAAGATAGAACGAAAAATGTAACAATTTATAACATTGTGTTAATATTATAACAATCGACGATTCTTTTATGAAAGACCTCGACGGCACAGTCAATTGAACATGAAATGCTTTCGGGCTATCATCGTTGCCATGGACAATGCAGGAAAGACTATGGTAAAGGACCTCACCAGAGGAAGCGTTCCGAAGGAGCTTATTCTCTTTGCGCTTCCGCTGTTCGTGTCCAATGCCCTGCAGGCAGTCTACAACGTGGTGGACATGATCATCGTGGGTCAGTTCATTGGCGGTGCAGGAATGAGTGCGGTCTCCATAGGCGGTGACCTGCTGCACCTGCTGACATTCGTATCCATGGGATTCGCATCCGCAGGTCAGGTCCTCATTGCCCGTAATGTCGGTTCCGGGGACCGCGAGGAGGTAAAAGAGACTATCGGAACGCTCTTTACCTTCCTTCTCGGAGCATCCGTTCTTATTTCCCTGATATGTTTCTTCCTTCGTGAACCGATCCTCAATGCCCTTAATACTCCGGTCGAGTCCTATGCCTATGCGATGGATTACACCGTCATCTGCATAGTCGGTCTGGTATTCATCTACGGATACAACATCGTCTCCGCAATCCTGCGCGGAATGGGGGACAGCAAGAGGCCTTTCATATTCGTGGCAGTGGCTGCGGTCCTGAATATCATCCTGGATTATGTGTTCGTGGTGATTCTCCACATGGAGGTTTTCGGTGCTGCTCTGGCTACGGTGATGGGGCAGGGTGTGAGCTTCATATCATCCCTTATCTACCTGTATATCAAGCGCGAGAGTTTCGGCTTCGACTTCAAACTGCATAGCTTCGCAATCCGGGGTCGAGCTCTCAAGCCTCTGGTTCTTCTCGGAGTTCCGATGGCAATCCAGAGTGCGGCGGTCATGTTCTCGAAGATACTTCTTCTTGCCTGGATCAACCTTCAGGGTGTTGTCTACTCAGCCCTTGCCGGAGTGCTGAACAAGATTAATACCATGGGCGGAATTGTCTCAATGTCATTCACCACTGCAGGGTCATCGATGGTCGGACAGAACCTAGGAGCTAGAAAATATGAAAGAATGCCAAAGATTCTGACCACGATTGGTATCTTTTCCATCGCTTTGTTCTCCTTGTTTACAGTGTTGCTGATTCTCTTCCCATCGGAGATCTACAGGATGTTTACGCCGGATGTTGCTGTATTGTCGCTTGCCCATATCCTGACTGTTCCGATGATTCTCAATTTCTATGGTTCGGCGACAAGAACAATCAGCTTCGCTCTTATCAACGGCTCGGGAAATACCAGGCTCAATCTGGCCGTTGCCCTTATCGACGGCATAGTCATGAGGATCGGTCTTGCCGCACTTCTGTGTTTCACTTTCGGGATGGGAAGTCTAGGCTGTTGGTACGGCGATGCCATAGCGGGCTTCATGCCTATGTTCATAGGCCTGTTCTTCTACTTGTCCGGAAGATGGAAGAAGTGACTTTTTAAATAAAACGCCTTACCTGTAACTTTTCTAAGTCGGAATAGTACAAAAACTTGCGTTCTGAAATAAGCTGCTCTATACTGTTTTTATGAGAATCGGATTCGTTTCCGCCGAACTTTCTACCGGATCCTCTGCATCGCTCTGGCCGTCAGTTGCCTCCATGTTCCCAAGCGGGGGCAAGGATACCCTGGTGGTTTTCCCGGGTGGAAGGCTATATAGCCAGGACCCTATTGAGCGGATGAGAAATTCCATTTATGAAATGGTGACTCCGGAAAACCTGGACGGGTCCATTATCTGGAGTTCATCTCTTACGGGAATGGCAAAGAGCGAGGATGTCATCGAAGCGTTCCGCTCGATGCTCTCCAAGCCGATGGTGACGATTGACGGAAAAACAACCAGCTATCCGAACATCCCCAATGTCAGATTCAATGCCTCGGAAGGTACCAGAAAGATAGTGGATCACTGCATCGAGAGGCACGGAGCGAGACGCATAGCCTATATCCGTGGTCCTGAGTATCACAACTCTGCTCAGGAGCGTTACAGGGCATTTCTGGAATCAATGCATACACATGGACTGGAAGTCGATATGGATCTGGTATCCGATCCGATGCCATGGGAATCCGGAGACGAGGCCGTTCGCCAGATTCTGGAAGGAAGGGGAAAGATTCCCGGAAAGGATTTCGATACGCTTCTGTGCGCCAGTGACCTGATGCTTTACAGGGCTTCCATAGAACTGTCCGCCCGTGGTTTCGAGATAGGAAAAGACCTGTTTGCCTGCGGATTCAATGATTCGCTGGAGTCCCGATTGCTGAACGTCCCCGTAACCACGGTTCGCCTTCCGTATGCCGGGCTGGGGATAAATTCCGTTCTGTCTTTCCGTTCTATTTCAGAGGGTAGGCCCTGCAACGACAGGGAGCTTCCTGCTCTGCCTATCTTCAGGCGAAGCTGCGGCTGCACGATGGGCCATGCAAGGGAAACGATCAGGGATGTCCAGAGCATTGCCGAAATGGTTTCAGAGATATTCGCCATTCCCGGGAACGAGGCATGGACCATGCTGGACAGAACCGTCAAAACCCCTACGGAGGCCAATCTGAGGATACTTCTGGACAGGCTGTGCAAAAACGGAGCTGATGTCTTCGAGGTATTCGAGATCATGAGCTGCCTTGACGGGTTGATCTCTACGACGGAGGAAAAGAGAACGCGGCTTCAGGATACTGTTTCCTACCTTCTTCCTTCGGTTCTGGACAGGAACATATCACTTAGGAACTATGAGGACCGTATCAGGCGCAGAGCTTTCAATGTATTCAGTAACGAACTGCTTCAGACCAACCGGATAACCGAGATAGATGAAGTCCTAAAGCATAATTCCAAATCTCTGGGTTTCGAACAGATGCATATGGTTGTTTTCTACGAAGACAGTTCCTATCTTGTCGGAACGGATTTAAGTTTCCCGGAATCATCTTTGGTTCCCGAACTCAAGAAGCCGTTGCTTGACGGAGGTGTCTGGATTGCAGCTCCGCTGTGTACCGAAACCGAGTACATGGGTTACCTGCTCATGAAGAGCTCCGGGTTCAACGGACAGGTGTGTGATGAAGTCAGGAATCTGGTCTCCAGCGCCTTGAGAAGCTCCAGGTTGTTCGAATCGACAAGACGTGCGCAGCAGGCTGCGGAAAATGCGGAACAGGCAAGGACAAACTTCTTTGCAAACGTTGGTGAAAACCTCCGCGACCCGCTTTCGGAGATCTCCGATATCGTTGCCGCATCAGAGCTGGATGAGGATGTGAAGAAGGCTGTTCTCACCAGGATATCCGGTGCAAACAGCATGATAGACCTGGCTCTTGGATCAACGGGTGAACTTGAGCTCAGCCGCTATACTGTCGACCTCGGTGCCTTGTTGAGCTCTTTTGCATGCTACAATCAAATAATGTCTCTTCCCTGTCTGATACTTGATGAAAATAGAACTAAACAAGCATTTGAGAGCATTGTTTCTTCCATTGGGCCTTCTGCTTCGATTACCGCTGAGGTTCAGAAAAGGGGAGTCTACGTCAGAATCGGAAGCAGCGGAAGATGGAATCCGCCCCCCGAAGACCCGTCTTTGCTTCTGGCTCAGCGTGTCATGATAATGCAGGGCGGAACGTATTCCATAATTGATAACGGTGTCTCGATCATACTGCCTTATCCGACCCTTTCGGGCTCGTCACCGATTCCATGGGAGAAAGGCAATCTTGCATGCATAAACGCAAGGCCTCCGTTTGTTGTCAAGGATGCCGGCATAGAGGATGTGAACGCCACTGTCTTCTGCGAGAAGAAGAGGCTCCCTTCGGATTCAGGAGCAATATTCTGGGATGTGGAGTTTAAAGGCTACAATGCCCTTACCGGTCTTCTGGGT
>JAFUXI010000027.1 GCA_017470995.1 Spirochaetales bacterium | reverse complement strand
GGTTTCGTTGGGCTCGAAACACTCGGCGAGAATCTCCCATCCGAGGTCCAGGGCCTCTTCCAGAGGAATGTTGACCGAAAGGTCCATGAGTCTGGACTCGAAGAGCTGTCCGTACTTGAGAAGCTTCTCGTCCCATTCGGTCATCATGAATCCCATGGACTTCTTCTCAAGGGATTCCTTGTATGCGCTGTAGAGCTTGATCAGACCGTCCATCAGGGCTCTGTGGTCGGTTCTGGTATCCTTGTTGACGTTCTGCTTCAGTCTGGAGAGGCTTCCGAACGGCTCGATATGGCCGTTCTTCAGGTAGTACTGACCCTCTGTGATGTAGCCTGTGTTGTCCGGTACCGGATGAGTGACGTCATCACCGGGCATGGTGGTCACGGCGAGGATGGTAAGGGAACCTGCGCCCTCGAAGTCAACTGCCTTCTCGTAGCGGCTGGCCAGCGAGCTGTAGAGGTCTCCGGGATATCCTCTGTTGGAAGGAACCTGCTCCATCGTGATTGCCGTCTCCTTGAGGGCATCGGCAAAGTTCGTCATATCTGTAAGCAGGACAAGGACTTTCTTGCCTTCAAGGGCAAAGCGCTCGCCTACTGCCAGGGACATATCGGGAATCATCGTGCACTCGACTGTCGGGTCGCTTGCGGTGTGGATGAACATGATGGTTCTGCTCATGGCTCCGCTCTTCTCCAGTGTATCGCGGAAGAACAGGTAGTCATCGTACTTGAGTCCCATTCCGCCGAGGATGATCAGATCGACCTCGGCCTGCATGGCGATACGGGCAAGAAGCTCGTTGTAGGGCTCTCCGGATACCGAGAAGATCGGGAGCTTCTGGCTCTCGACCAGGGTGTTGAACACATCAATCATCGGGATTCCGGTGCGGATGAGGTTCTTCGGAACGATTCTCTTTGCCGGGTTGACGGACGGTCCGCCGATCTCGACCATGTTCTCGTCGAGCTCGGGTCCGTTGTCCCTGGGCTTTCCGGATCCGTCGAAGACCCTTCCCATGAGGTTATCGGAGTAGCTGACACGCATCGGGACACCGAGGAACCTGACCGGATCGTTGGTGCGTACACCCTGGGCTCCGGCAAATACCTGGAGGCTTACCAGGTCGCCGTCCAGCTTGATGACGTTGGCATAGCTGTTTCCGACCATGGCCAGATCATTGTACCTGACACCCTCGGCACGTACTGTGATGACGTTTCCGACAATGGATTCAATCTTTGTATAGACCTTGTTCATCTCAGCCCTCCTTGACCTTTGAAAGGTAGAGATCGTTGATCTCCTGCTCGTATTTGGCATAGCGCTCATCCGTGACAAGGACGCTGTTCCAGTCAAGGAACTTCTGTCTGAGCTCATTGAAGAAGGCTCTGACATCTTTCTTGCTGTCTATATTGAATTTAGCCATCAGGACCTTGTAGAGAAGATCGAATTCCTTCTGTTGTCTCTCAACGGGGACGGCTGCATCGACGAGGTCGAAGGAGTTCTGCTGCAGATATACAGCATCGAGAAGCTCACCCTTCTGATACTCGATGTAATCCTCGATGGATGTTCCTTCTTCGCCGACGACCTTCATCATCTGGTTGATCTCATTGGACTTGAAAAGAACGCTGCGTGCATCCTCGACAAGCTTCTGATCGATGATTCCCTTGTACTTGGACCAGCTCTCCAACGGATGGATCGCTGGATACTTTCTGGCATCGGAACGCTCTCTTGAAAGACCGTGGAATGCACCTACGACCTTAAGCGTTGCCTGTGTGACGGGCTCTTCGAAGTTTCCGCCTGCAGGGCTGACCGTACCTCCGATGGTAACGGATCCGATGCTTCCGTCATGGAGACGGACCTTACCGGCACGCTCATAGAAAGCTGCGATGACGGACTCGAGATAAGCCGGGAAAGCTTCCTCACCCGGAATCTCCTCAAGACGTCCGCTCATCTCTCTCATGGCCTGGGCCCAACGGCTGGTGGAATCGGCAAGAAGCAGGACGTTCAGTCCCATCTGCCTGTAATACTCAGCCATCGTGATGGCGGTATAAACCGATGCTTCTCTGGCTGCGACAGGCATTGAAGACGTATTGCAGATGATGATGGTTCTCTCCATCAGGGATCTGCCGGTCTTCGGGTCTATCAGCTCGGGGAATTCCTTCAGGACTTCAACGACCTCACCTGCACGCTCTCCGCATGCTGCGATGATAACGATGTCGACGTCGGCGTTACGGCTCTCCATGTGCTGGAGAACCGTCTTTCCTGCTCCGAACGGGCCGGGAACGCAGAATGTTCCGCCCTTTGCAACGGGCAGGAACGTATCGATGATCCTGATCTTCATAATCAGGGTTTCATCAGGTCTGAGACGCTCGTCATAGCAGCCTACTGCCTTCTTTACGGGCCAGCTGAAGACCATGGTGAGCTTTCTCTCCTCGCCCTTCGGATTCTTGACGGTAGCGACTTCCGCCCTGACATTGTATGTGCCCTTCTCGGCAATCGAGGTGACTGTCCAGTCAACATCCTCGAAGCCGAACGGAAGCATGATTCTATGTGTGAAGATGCCTTCGGGTACGGTACCGAATGTATCGCCGGGCCTGAGGGTATCGCCTACCTTGGCTACGGGTGTGAATTCCCAATCCCTGTTCGGGATCGGATCGAGATAGACTCCCCTCTGAAGGAAGAAGCCGCACTGTGATGCCAGCGATGGAAGCGGGTTCTGCAGACCGTCGTAGATCTGGGTAAGAAGGCCCGGGCCGAGTTCTACGCTCATCAGCTCGCCTGTGAACTCGACTTCATCACCGACCTGGATTCCGTTAGTCATCTCGTAGACCTGCATGCTGGCCTTGCTTCCGTTGACCCTGATGACCTCACCCTTGAGCAGAGTGTCGCCGACATGCACGAAGGCGACCTCGTTCTTGGAAATGGCACCTTCGAAGGTCACGGTGACAAGGTTGCCGTTAACTCCGGCTACGTGTCCGATTGTCTTTGCCATATATCAATCCACCTTTAATTCTTTCTGAATGTTGTCGAACATGCTCCTGAACTGCTCGTTGCCGGCCTCCACGTTGAATAGATCCTTTCTGAGAAGGATCCTCAGTTGAAGGGCATAACAGAGAAGAGCTGTCTCCGAAAACGGCTCGAAACCCTTCTGAACCTCAAGCCAGTCGTATCTGAAACGCATGAGCACAAGCTCCGCCTCAAGCGGATTCTTTGCATTCAGGGCTGCATTGGTGACTTTCTCTATATCGAAGTCCCTGAATACCACAGAGCTCTGCTGAGCTCTGTTCAGCGCCTTTCTGCGTCTTTCGTTTACGGCATCGTCAAGCTTGCGGTTCAGCTCATCCCACTTCCTGAGAAACGAATTGGAGAGCTTGTTGCCGTCGGCAATCGAGCTGAGCGTCCTGTAGTCGCTCTCGGAAACATTGCCCCTAGCCTGGGAAAGGAAATCCTCCCAGCTCATCGGAGCACTGTCGGAGAAGCGCAGCATGCTCAGGCTTGACAGGAAATAGTATCTGGAAGCCATGGATATCCTCAGATCTTCATTTCGCCGAGGAACGGCTTGAGAAGCGATGCAATCTCTTCGTCCGAGAAATCATAGAAACCTGAGCCATCCTTGCAGCAGAGCTTGAGTCCTACTCCCTTTGCGGGATGAATCTCGAGACCTTTCTCGATCTGCTTTGCCAATGTACTGCGGATAGATGCCTTGGCCTCTTCGATCTCTACAGCAAACTTTGCCGGGTCGTCATTTCCGATTGCAGCAATTACCAGCTTGGCAAGACTTGCTTCGGAAAGTTCCTTGGCAACCTTGTCTGCCATGATGCGCTCAAGCATAGCTCCGAGTTCTTTTCTGACTGAGAGCACGGCATCACGCTGGGCCTGAAGGATAAGGGCCTTTGAGCTCTCGATTTCTCTCCGAGCGTTCTCAAGGTTTCTTTCCGCTTCTGCTTTGGATGCTGCGATAATATCATTTGCCTGGGCCTTGGCGGTCACAAGAATCGCGTCCGCCTCTTTGCGTGCCTGTTCAATCCCGTCACGCTTGATTGACTGGACCAAATCATCAATCTGAATTTCCATATTTAGACCATCCTCTTGGGTTATGAATTCATGCCTTTACATATTATTAGAATACCGCTGTTATTTTCAATACAAATTTAGTGATTTACCGACATCGGGAATGTCTGAAAATTTGAAAATATTATTGACAATTCTCGGCAGCAAGTGCAATTATACAATTACAGACACTGATCGTTGATCGGATCTGGAAAGAGCAATTTTTTTAATGCCTTTACGCCATCGGTCTTTGGCCGGTGGCGTTTTTTGGAATTATGCACGGAGGCCTCAAATGCTCACTTTCGAATCAGACTATACAACAGGCTGTTGTCCTGAGATTCTTGAAGCCCTGACAAGGACAAACTACGAATTCGCTTCAGGCTATGGAGCAGACAAATACTGCCAAAGCGCAGAACAGAAAATCAAGGAAGTCTGCAAAAGACCGGATGCCCAGGTTGAGTTCATCTGCGGAGGGACACAGACAAACCAGGTTGTCATCTCTTCCCTGCTCCAGCGCTATGAAGGCGTGATTGCCGCAAAGACCGGACACATAAGCTGCCACGAAGCTGGTGCCATCGAATACACCGGCCACAAGGTCTTTGAACTACCCCAGGTTATGGGTAAACTCAGGGCATCCGACATCGAGTCATTCGTCGAGGTCTTCAACAAAGCCGATGCCAAGGAGCACATGGTATATCCGGGTATGGTTTACATCTCTCATCCTACCGAATACGGAACTCTATACACGCTTAACGAGCTAAAATCAATCTCAGATGTCTGTCATAAGTACAACATGCCCCTATTCATGGACGGAGCAAGACTCGGCTACGGCCTGATGAGCAGACAGACGGATGTGAAGATCACGGACATTGCAGAGCTCTGTGATGTCTTCTACATCGGCGGTACGAAGGTCGGGGCCCTGTGCGGTGAAGCAGTAGTATTCACACACGGGAACAGACCTGCCCACTTCATGACCATGAAGAAACAGAACGGTGCCCTTCTTGCAAAAGGAAGGCTCCTCGGAGTCCAGTTCGACACTCTCTTTACCGATGATCTGTATTTCAAGATCGCAAGGCACGCCATAGACATGGCCGAGAAGCTGAAGGCAATCATGGAGAAAGCCGGCATACCCTTCTTCCTCGAGTCCCCTACCAATCAGCAGTTCGTGGTTCTTGAGAACAGCCGTATCGAGAAACTCAGCCAGTCAGTCGGTTTCGAAAAATGGGAAATAGTAGACGAAGATCACACCGCAGTCCGCTTTGCCACAAGCTGGTCAACGACTGAAGAGGATTTGACAACTCTTCAAAAGCTATTACAATCTAACTGAACGGAGAATGCCAAAATGTCTGACTATATGAACGGAACTGGAATCCAATACCATCTGAGGATCAAGGAAGGTGATGTAGGCCGTTATGTGATCCTTCCCGGCGATCCCAAGAGAGTTCCTTTGATTGCAGGATTTCTCGAGGATGCAGTGCAGGTTGCAGACAGCCGTGAGTACAACACATACACAGGATATCTAGGTAACACGAAGGTAAGCGTCACATCCACCGGTATCGGAGGACCATCTGCAGCTATTGCGATGGAAGAGCTTGTAAAATGCGGCGCAGACACCTTCCTGAGGATGGGCACATGCGGAGGCATTGACCTGAAGGTCATAGGCGGAGATGCAGTCATCGCAACAGGCGCCGTCAGAATGGAGGGAACAAGCCGCGAGTATGCTCCGATTGAATTCCCTGCTGTAGCGGATTATGAAATAGTCACGGCCCTTCAGCATACTGCCAAGAAGATGAGGCTGCGCCATCATCTCGGTATTGTCCAGTGCAAGGATTCGTTCTACGGACAGCATAATCCGGACATAATCCCCGTAAGCAATAAGCTCAGAAACAATTGGGAAGCATGGAAACGTCTTGGGGTGCTGGCCTCGGAGATGGAGAGTGCCGCCCTTTTCACGATTGCAAGCTATTTGAGAGTAAGATGCGGTTCGGTTTTCTTTGTCGTGGGAAACCAGGAGCGTGAAGCTCTGGGCATGGAAAACCCGATTGTTCATGACACTACCATGATCTGCAAGCTGGCTGTTGAATCAATCAGGAATCTCATTGAGCACGACAAGCGCAAGGTGGATATTTCCGATTTCTGATCAGACGTAGAGATCCAGTCCTTCTTTCAGTTCCTCCAGCCTCTCTTCATCATCGGTCAGCTCGAGGGTATCGAATCTGAATACCTCGAGCCCGGTCTTCGCATAGTCTTCCTGAAGTGACCTGCAAGGAAACATTCCAAGATCAAGCTGGAAACGCATGGAGACGCAATCCTTCTTTATGTCACGGGAAAAGAAGAGATAGACCTTATCGGTCTTTAGGTTTCTCAGTGCTACAACTCCGGATTCAGTCATGACCGTTCTCCTATTTCAAAGTGACATACGTCTTGCCCTGACCTCCGTCATCCGGAAGCGCAAACTTGTATGACCCTACAAGGTCATTCTGGGAAAGATGCTTATGTATTCCTGTAGACAGTATTCCATCCCCGTAACCATGTATGATGGAGAAACTCTTGAGGTTGTGGACGCAGCATGCCTCAATCTGGGAATCAATGGCATCGAGTGCCTCAAGAAGCCTATAACCTCGTAAATCCAACACAAGCTTTGGAGTTGGGGCCTTTGTTCCTTGCTCAAAGCTGTATGATTTTATTGTTGAGGAACGCCTGGGAACGGTCAGATCCGTCTCCTTGAAAGTGAACTTCATGGCCCCTATCGCAACCTGCCATTTGCCCTTTCCCATGGCCTTGACCACGGTTCCTTCCCGCTTGGAAGGACCGCAGAGGACGTCCATTCCGACTTCAAGAGCCACACTGTCCTTCTGTGAATTGTCTTCTTCAAGCTGCTTGGCATCCAGCTCTTCCGCCTGCTGTGCAAGCTCGTTTTTCAGCTCCTCTTCCTTGGCCTGAAGATCATTGAACAGGCCTTTCATTTTCAGCGTCTTTTCCCTGGTGATTTCTCCCTGGCGAAGCTCTGCAACAAGCTGCTCCACATCACGGCGTGAAGACCTGACAAAGTCATCGAACTCATTCAGTCTCTGCTTCTTGAGCCTGTTCTCATAGGCCTGTAGCCGTCGTTTTTCCTTCTC
>JAFUXI010000026.1 GCA_017470995.1 Spirochaetales bacterium | reverse complement strand
CTCCATCATCAAACCCCCGTCCGAAGACGGGGAAAATTTCAAATTCAAACCCTGTCAACTCCACAGCCTCCCGGCTGCTCCCGAACACATGTCGTTATTTAACTATCTGTCCGTATCATCGAATTGACTGGAAGCCCTCATGCTTCCTAGAAACCTTCGTTGCAACCAACGGCCATCGGCAATCGTTGCAACTCTTCTTCTTAACCTTCTCTTCTTTAATATCTCTGTAAAAAACTAGTGCACATCTTTGAGCTTCCTCAAAGCGTGCTCTATGAACATACTCGATTCGAGGTAAAAATGTCAACACTCTTTTTTAAAATTTTTTGCTTTTTGTTTAAATAGGAAAACTCCTTGGAGGAAAGTCAGACCTTCCAATGACTTACAACATCTGCAAGCATGTCGGGGTCATTGCCTATCAGGCCGAAAACCTTCATTTTTCCATCTTCTGCAGCGGAATTCAGGGCCAGCAGCCTCTCGGCTTCGGAGCGCTCGTTTACGGTCCAGGTGATGATCGGCAGAGAACCGTGACGGCCAAGATAAGAGGCATCGACCTGTCTGAATCCGGGTTTCTGATAACTGGACCTGCTGACGATGTGTCCGGCCCCGTTACGAAGCGGCTTGGGGATATTCGGGGAGTGTTCGAAGATGTCCGCCGAGGGGAATGCCGAATGCGATGCGACGTTGAAGGCCCTGAGTGCAAACGGGTTGAAGCTGGATACCAGAACGTTTGAGCGAAGGCCGAATTCGTCTATGATGCGGATCACCTTCTGGGACAGTTCCCTGTTAACCTGACCGGCCTTCACCTTTAATTCTATATCATAATAAAAGCGCGAGCCGAACGAGGAGAAAAGCTCGGAAAGAAGCGGGACGCGCTGGTCTTTGAACTGAGGGCCCTTGAAGGACCCGACGTCAACGTTTTTCAGCTCATCAAAGGTCAGCTCCTCGATTTCCCGATCCAGAGCGGCAGTGCGCTTGAGCGAAAAATCATGGGCTACAACCACCTCCCCGCTTCTGCAGAGGTGTACGTCCAGTTCAACGGCATCTATCAGAGGGTTCTCCGCGCATTTGGAGAACGAAACCATCGTGTTTTCCGGATACTCCTGGGAAAAGCCCCTGTGTCCGAAGACCAGCACCTTGCGCTGTTCTGCAAGCCTGTCGAAAAAAGTGTTCTTCATTCTGCCTTCCCCACAATCGAAGCCAAGGCAGAGGAAAGCTTTTCCACCATGTCCGAAGGAATATCAACATGCCGGCTTTCCACCGTCCGGTCTGAGGTGTCGGGAGCGTCGCCGTAATCCATGCAGGAGTCTATCACCTGCTCCAGAAGCGTAAAATCCACTTCGGAAACTTCGCTTGCCTTCCTGCAGGCAGCCATGGGTCCGTAGAGACAGACAAATCCGTCATAGAGGCACAGAAGCTTCTGTCTGAGGTCCGAGGCCTCGTTCGCACGCCTTAGAAATGATGATGCCCTGAGATAGTTCTTATCCATAATGCCGTCACCTCATACCCATGTATTCCAGAACGAACTGGATCGTGTCCAGCTGGTCGTACACTCTCCTTCCGATATCGAAGCCCCTGAAGGTCTCGACCGTTATGACCGGAATCCGAAGGTTCCTAGTCACTTCTGCATTCACACTGCCCGCCGGTCCCGGTCCCGTAAATCCGAACTCATTGTGGCAGATGCGCCCCTCCTCGGTGGCAACCAGAAGCTCGAAGAAAAGATCCTCCATCCCGTCAAGCTCCGTGAAGATGTATGTGCTCCCCAGAAAGTCCCTGTCCTGAGTGAGAACTATCGCCTCGTGCAGGTCCAGAACCAGTTCGGGCCTCTTGCCCGCAATATCTCGGAAGATCGCATAGGCAAGCTGCTCGGCCTCGTCTCCCGAAGGCTCGCCTGGGAAACTGCGGTTGAGGTCCTGATTTTTGACAACATAGCGCGTCAGGTTCCTGGCTCCGTTGGCATTGGCCGGTACCAGAATGTATAGGTCTCCACAGGAAATGGACGCCTGCTTGAGAAGCAGCGCGGCATACCAGGCTGCCCTCTCGTCCCCGTGGACAGCTCCGACGATATAGACCCGCGGCCCCGGATTCGCACTGTGGATCTGAAGGACCTCGGTCTCCGTGATCTGGCCCTCCATCAGCTTGTAGGAGCTCTTCTCAACTTCAAACGTCTTCTCAAAGAACGGACCGACGTCCGAGAGCGTCATGCTCCGGATATCCCAGTCATCCTTGGGCTCGATGGCCCTGAACCCATCCCATTTGATGGTCTCACCAGCAATAATGCGCGTCTGATATCCGTCATCTTCAAGATCTGGGGCATCGGAATCGGTTCTTTCCGTCTCCTGGGGCTTTTGCGCCTCCTGAGTTTCAATCAAGACCGATGCCTCCGGGACCGGCTCATTTGCGACGCTTTGACTCTTGGCCTGATCAGATTCAGCTTTGGCACAGCCGACAAGGAAAACCGCGAGGAGAATATATATAATATAAAGGACTGGCCTTTTCTTCATTCGGACTTACTGCGCATCGGCAAGATAATGGCCTATGCCGTTCTCCAGGATCTGCCTGTAGGTGGGCATGTCGCCGAGATCCAGATCTCCCTCGCTTCCCACGAAAGCATACTGCTGCGCAAACTGTACAAGGCAAGTGATATGCCTGGCGCAGCGCTCTGAAAGGCTTATTCCGCTTTCTGTGTACGGGACAGTCACGGCACCGTAGGTCGCGGCGCGTGTATAGAACTTGTCCTTTCCGGAAACGACCAGATCCGAATCGATTCTTCCGTGCAGACGACCCTGCGAAGGATTAGCCGTCTCCATCAGAAGGGCCCATGTATCGGTGAAATCGCCCAGCTCCCTATGCGTAAGGCCGTGGAGATTCGTCGGGGACTTCTCCACGGAGATCTGGAAGCTGTCCTCGACCTCCCAGAGAGTAAGGGCGGCAAGCTCCAATGCATCCTCATGGGCGACTATGGCATTGACCGTGGTGTACTCGGGCGAGGCTTCATGCAGATCAACCGTGATCTCGATATCCTCGTTTCTGATCAGCGTGGTGATTCCGTAGGCGATTTTCTCGGTCAGGTTTCCGTCTTCACGTCCGGGATAGGCGCGGTTGAGGTTCCTGGTCTCGCTTCCCGAAAGCTTCTGCCCGGAGGATGCGTGCACATAGACCTCGCTGTCCGGCCACTGGTCGATTGGATTCGTAGCCCTGCTTCCGAAACGGAAGGCCCTTGTACCGCCGTCGGTGTCTATATAGAACTTCATGGGGGCGGCTTCCTGAGGATCAGTACAGGTGAAGGCGCTGTTGTTGGCCCTCGGAATCACATAGAGGGTTCCTGCCTTGGGACGGCAGTACTCGACAAGCATCACGGCGCTGATGAAGCCCGAAGGCTCGTTCGGATGGGTTCCTCCCAGAACCAACATGGAAGCACCCGGTACCCCGCTATCCAAAATATAGACATCGGTATCGCCGCTTGTATTTGCAAGACCCGGGAACCAGTAGCTGAGCTTTCTGACTTCGGTCACTCCGGGACCGGCATAGATTGGCTCCTCCTGCTTGGCGGACCTGAAGACAATGGCCAGATAGATTACCGCCGCTACGACAAAGACGCAGAGTATCGATGCGGTGATTATGTGTTTGGGAATCTTCTTCATGGGCTCCTCACTTTATAAGCAGGAGACGCAGAAGAAGCGTCACCATGACGATTGCGGCGTCCAGCTGGAAGAAGAAGTTGTTCTTCTTTCTGAACATGTTGACTGTAATCAGGACCAGCACGAAGGCTACGATGGCAAGATAAACGAATTTCAGCATGCGCAGCCCCCTACTTTGTCAGAAACGCCAGGGCGTTGGTGTTGAAGATCACTGCAACTGCAACCGCAATGCAGACCAAGAACGGAATCACGCAGCAGACAAGCACTTTCTTGTACTTGAGTCCGACTATCTGTGCGGCGTAGTTTCCCGCAAGGGCCGTCGGAGGCATAAGGTCTCCGAGACAGCAGGTGAAGGCCAGAACCGCCGCCACGATGATGTCGTTGCAGGAGGTGTTCTGGATAATCACCAGAAGGAACGGGACTCCGATAACCGAGGCAGCTCCGTAGGAACTGATGGCACCGAAGCCCGGCATGATGGTAAAGGTTGCGATATAGACGAAGACCATGCCCAGTCCCAGACAGCTGACGACTATCCAGCCTCTTGCTCCGACGAGCGTCAGGACCTGTATGAACATTCCCACGCCCATCAGCTTGGCAAGAACCGGAATCGTGGTCTCCATGGCAGAGAGGGACTTCTCCCAGAAGTTGAACCTCTTTCCGGTAAACAGACCGACCACTGCCGATATCAGGAAGATAAGGCAGGTTCCCAGCTGCGGGAACTTCGGGAAGGCCTTGGAAACAACCAGAAGAACAAACAGAACGATGATCGGAATATAGAGTTTAAAGCCATATTTTTTGCCGATCTCAGTATCCAGGCCATCTTTCAGCTTTTCGATGTCCAGATTCTTGCAGTACTTCAATCCAAGGAAGAGCACCGCGAAGATCGCACACGGAATGGTAAGCAGAAAGAGCGGACCGTCGAAGCCTATGTACGGCATGTCCACACCGCCGCCGATGAGCATTGCGGGAATGTTGATCGGAGGGGCGGCCATTCCCATGATGGCACCTATTGCAATGATGGCTCCCGCCTTCTCCTTGGGTATGCCTATCAGAAGCAGAACAGGCGCAACCAATGCACCTGCGCTGAGGACTGCTGCCGTCGAGGAACCCGTGATCATTCCGGGGAACATGATCACCAGCATCAGGAAGATCAGCATCAATGCCGGAACCTTGTAGAACTTGGTGACGATGAAGGCATTGAGGGCTTCGAGTGCTCCTGATTCCTGAATCACGGTCATGAACAACATGGCCGTCGAAATTATAAGGATGGTATCGATGTAGGTGAACGTACCCTCGAACAGATGGCGTACCGGGATGCCCTGCCCTCCCACCAGAGCGCCGACAATGGCACCCAGAATCATGGAAATGCTTACCGGAAGCTTGAGGAGCAGGTTTGCCAGCAGAAAGACCGCCAGCATTGAGAGAAGACAGACCAGCTCTATATCCATAAGGTTTCCCTTATTTGCCGAATACGTCAGTGAATACCGTCAGCGCATCCTTCGTGGCATAGATGAGGCTGATGGGCAGGTTGTGCTCTTCTGCATACTTGGTGAACTTATAGTCGAAGTTTGCATCTTCCTTGAGCACGATGTAGCTGGCCTTGGCCATGACCATGTCGGCATACTCGTCAGACAGGGTTCCGCGGCGGGCGGAGCCTCCGATATGGCAGCAGATGACCTCTGCACCGCTCTCGTTTATGGCCTGCATGATGGCCTTTGCTCGGGCAGTCTCCTCAGCTTCGGAAATGCCTGCGGCTCCGAGACCCTTGGTGCTTGCGCCGACTGCAATGACGACGGTCTTGTAATTCTTGAGGGCATCTGCCGTGGCAGTTGCGTTGTAGACGTAATCCACACCGATTCTCTTCATGACGGTGTCGAGCATGGCGGCATCGGTGCTCTGTCCGAAGGATGTCACGAACACAGGCTGCGAGTAGAGGCTCTTGTTGACCGTTCCGATCGTGACGACCCTGACCTCCTCGCTGGTCTGCTGCTGGAAGTCCACGGTCTTGTTCGGATCGTACTCAGTATCGACCGTTCCCGTGGAAGGAGTGGTCGTTGTGGCCGCCGGAGCTGCCGCAGCTGTTGAGATGGTTGTAGCCGGTGCTGACGCTGCAGGTGCGGAGCTTGAGCCCTTGCTGCAGGAAGCAAAGATGAAAACTATGGCTATTGCCAGGACAAAGATGAGTGCTTTTTTCATGAAATCCTCCGAATTCTATTATAGTTTATTTCCCAAGTATTTACTCAACAGGTTTTAGGATTTTTCCCAAACCTGCGTTTATCATGTCTGAATATCCGCCCAGCCCTTCGAAGGCGATCGCCTTGTCGGGATAGGTTTCGCTGTAGGCCCTTGCAAGGTACGTGACACACACGACATGGCGTGCGACCCTCTGCACCAGCGGGTATCCGTTCTCCGGGACATCGAAATAGATGTAGCCGTCAAGGTGAGCCTGATAGTAATTCGGCTCGTTGCCGTTGACTATCAGATCATCGTCCATCTTGCCGTGCAGCGGTCCCATCGAAGGATTGTAGGTCTCCATCAGGGTCATCATGGAGGCGGTATTGTCTCCCAGGCTCCTGTGCGAAAGCCCGTAGGATTTGACTCCCGAGTACTCCGCCCTCATGTCCAGATCATCGAACTGCATGTCCAGGGCCATGCTCTGGGCAATGGACATCGCTGTCTGGTTGTCTGCCTTCATATTGACCATCGTGCAGTCCAGATACAGGAACTCCGGAGAACCTTCATGCATATCCATGGTCAGGTTGATACCCTCGCGGTTGATCAGGTTGAATACTCCCGCGCATACCATCTCGGTAAGAACGCCGTTCTCGTTTCCGTAATAGAGCCTGTCCACGTTGCGGATTTCTGCAATCTCGGTTCCGACGAGCTGACGTCCAGAAGAGCCCATGTAATAAGTGTAATCTGGCCACTGGTCAACCGGGTTGGTCAGTCTGTTGCCAACGCGGAAGGTGCGGACGCTTCCGTCATCCAGGGTGATGTCGAAGAAGTCCTGCATTCCGTCCAGCGGCGATGTATGCGTAAAACCGCTCTTGTTTGTCCACGGAATGATGAAAAGCCTTCCCTTCGTGCACTTGAAATTCTCCGCCATGGCGATGGCGGCCACGGGACTTGCTGTCTCGTTCGGATGGGTTCCGCCGAGTATCAGCATGGCGCCACCGGGCACCCCGCTGTCCAGAACATAGACCTCAGTGTCCAGATTGGTCCCCTTCAGACCGCTGCAGTACTCGGAGAGCATCCTTATTTCGGTCACGTTGGGATTGTCTGCAATGGGTTCGGCCTTGCGCATTGCCAAGAAGTCGACGGATGCAAAGACTGCGAACAGGAGGGCAACAGCAATGACTATGATGTTCTTTATATAGCTCATGTCCCCTCCTACTTTATGTGAAGTGCCCTCAGGGCGAACGTGACAAGCACGAATGCTATGCACACAAGCTCCGTAAACGGGCGCTTTTTCACGATCTCGAGCAGAAGAAGCAATGCAAAGACCGTGATGATAATGTAATAAATCACCTGCAGCATATACCCTCCTACATGATCAGAAACGTCATCTTATCACCGAAGACCACAAGCAGGACTCCCATGACAAGCACCAAAAAGGCCGGAACGCAGATGTTTTTCAATACTTCTGTGCGTTTCAGGCCATTGTTTTCCATTATTCCGCCCCTGCGTGTAACCAACCCGATTACAGCAAGAACCACGCTGCAACCGGTGACTATCACGGTATTGGCAAGCCAGCCTATCGGGAAGACTGCATATGTGATCAGAAAGGCGGGAATCGGAATCGAGAAGAAATAGCCGATTATCAGGGATGCAGCCATCAGGACCAGCATCACGGCAGTGGTGCTGTATCCCAGGATCCAGTAGCTGAACATTCCCCTCACACCCGTCATTGAACTTACCTCGATGAAGGAACCGAGCGCAAACACGATTGCCATCGGTACAACTGCTTTCATCAAGCCGTCCGAAACCACATCCAGAGTCTCCTTCGCACTGCCGTAGAACCTTGAAAGAACCAGAACCAGCAATGCCGCAACGAAGAACACCAGAGTGTTGCCTCCCAGCCAGATGAAGGAAGAGAAAACACCCTCGATTATGACTGCGACCATGACAATTGCAAGCACGGCCAGTGCGGCAGAGGCTCCCCTGTCATGCATGTCGGCCTCTTCAAGCGATGCTAGCGTCCTGTACTCCATCAGCGCATAGACTATGAAAGCAGGAAGCGCAACGACCAGAAGCGGGAGGAAGAATCCCGAGTACGGAGTCGGAAGAACACTTCCCGCTCCGTTCGCCGCAATGATTGCGGGGATGCAGTTGGGAGGAAGCAGAACTCCGAGGAATGCTCCTACGGCAACGATGACCGGAGCCTTCTTCTCCCCCTGCTTCTCAAGCAGATTCCTGACCAGCTTTCCGGTAGTAAGAAGGCTGGAAGTCGCAAAGCCCGTGAGCATTGACGGCAGTGCGATGAAAAAGAGAATCAGAAATGCCCTCAAAACCCCGAATCTGACCTTGGAAATCTTCGAATACAGGAGAACGAAAGCTCCTGACCTGTCCAGGACTGCAACCAGAACCGATGCCGCACATACGCACAGCATGCTGTCCAGGAATCCGAACGGCCCCTCCACGATCTCCCTGAACCTCACTCCCATGCCGGCGACAAGACTGCCGGCCAGGGCAGCGATGAACAGAAAGAGAACGGACCACTTCTTGTCGTTTTTCGTGGCAATCGATCCCCCGATGGAAATCAGGAACATGACAATCGCCACTATCAATTCATTTCTCATTTGAATCCTCAAACAAATGCCCGATCATTGAAATCAGAAGGCAGCAGCTCCGTAATGTCTCCTGTCGTCTCCGATGGCATAGAACAGGCCGTCCTTCTTCTCGATGGCGGCTATGCAGCCGACATGTGAGCTGTAGGTCCTGTCTGCATCGATGATGTTGTAACCCATGGCCTCGACGGCTTTGATGGTCTCGGGACTGTAGCCACCTTCGATATAGAGATCCTTGATGGTCATTCCGTCCTTCCATGTTCTGGGAGCGTTTGTGGCCTGTGCGATATCCATATCGAAATCGATGTAGTTGACGATTGCCGCGAATGCGGCCGAGACAAGGGCCCAGTTGCCAGGAGAGCCTACTGCCAGGACCGGCTTTCCGCTCTCATCTGCGACGATTGACGGACAGGTGGTGGAGACGACCTTGATGTAAGGCATGAGCATGCTCACCGATGCTGTCTTGGAGTTATTCAGGTTCGAAAGGTGTGCGGTGAATACGAATCCTGTTCCGGGAACCGCCACTGCACTTCCGAAGTTGATGCCGTTGGTGTTTGTCGTGGAGACGACATTGCCGAACTTGTCCATGACGACCATGTGGCTTGTTCCGCCCTGATCCGTGGCGTTCTTTGCAAGCACCTCTTCACCAGTGGCATTGAGCTTGACGGTAAGTCGCCCTGCTCCCACCATCTTCTGCTTGACATCCGGATTGAGCTTTGCAGCCCTTTCCTTCGCATACTCCTTGCTGATGATGGTATCGACGGGAAGGTCATAGTAGGTCGGATCCGACATGTAGGCGTTTCCGTCCTTGTATCCCATGGAGAAGGCTTCCGCCATGAGGTTCACAGTCTGCGGGCTGTCCGGCCCGTAGGAAGCAAGATCGAAATTCTCGACGATGTTCAGGGCTTCCAGCAGAGCAGCTCCGCCGGTGGACGGACCGCCTGTGGTGTAGACGGTGTATCCCCTGTATGTGGTGGAGATGGGCTCTCTTACAACGGACCTGTACTGTGCAAAATCCTCATGAGTGAGAATTCCGCCGAGACTCTGGATGTAATCAACCATCTTGTCGGTGAAGGCACTGTCATAGAAGCCCTTGATTCCCTGGTCTGCAATCAGCTCCAGAGTGTCTGCAAGATCGTTGTTCTTGACCGTATCGCCCACGCTGTAGAGGAAGCCGTCATCCGTGTAAAGTCCCATCGTATAGTCGTAGGCCTTGAGGTTCTGGTATCTGCCTTCGATGTTGGTATTCCATCTTTCGGTGACGGGGAAGCCTTTCCTGGCAAGGTCGATGACCGGCTGCAGGACCTCTCTGGGTGTCATGGTTCCCCACATCTCGAGAGCAGTAAGGGTTCCGTGTACAACGCCGGGAATTGCGATGGATGTCACCGCCGGCGGATTGTCCGAGCTCGAAGTCTCGATGGTTTCGGCAACTGCAGCTCCGGGGGCCTGGGTCATGTATTCGATGGTCACGTACTTGTCCTGATCGGCAAGATACACTGTCATCTGGCCTGCTCCGCCTACTCCGCTTGCAGCAGGCTCAAGAAGACCTACGGCATAGATCATTCCTACAGCTGCGTCAATTGCGTTTCCTCCGCGCTCGAGGATGTCGACGGCTATCTGCGCTGCAATCGGGCTTGCACAGGCTGCTGCACCGTTTGCGCCGACTGCTCCGGTACCGAAGATGTCGCTGGGGAACTCGTAGACAACAGGAGCTTCGGCTGTTGCCGGTTTCTCCTCGGCCTTCACTTCCTGCGCAGGTGCAGGGGCTGTCTGGGTTGTCTGTGCGGGAGCTGCAGCGGGGGCTGCTGCACTTGTAGTTGCGCTTTCCTTTGAGCAGCCGACGAGTGCAATTGCACACAGAGCTGCCAGGACAATGAACATGATGCTTCTTTTCATCGCAATCACCTTGAAAAAATACGTCTTATCTACAAAATACGCCCCCATGAGCGGGGGCGCATTTGTTATCTCAGTAGAGAACTATCGGGAACCGGCTCAAAGGGCTTCGATTGATACAAGATCGCTGTCTGCAGCAAGCACGATACCTGCGAGATCCTCTGCATACTTCAGCTCGACCCTGCCGTCTGCATAGGTGAACCTGTACTGAACGACATCTGCCATGCCGATTTTCTCGAATGCATCGGCAAGCTTCACGCCTGCTTCCGGAATGTAAACGAAGGACTCATCCTCGAGGATGTAGAAACCGGCGTTCCAGACAGCATCTTCCTTTCTGGACTGATACTGGCCCATCGTGATGTACTCTGCGCTTGCATGCCATCCGATGTACTTCTTCACGAATGCATCGTATGCCTCGTCTCTGGCGAAGCCATCTGCATAGGAAACGACCTTGACGGTGGCTGTCGGCTTGACATCGAACTTGTCGAACATCTCGGCGACGGAATAGCAGCCTGCATACTTGTGGGATGATGTTGCTGCTGTCGGATACCATGTACCGGCTCTGTTCTGCTCATAAGGAGGCTCGACTCCGTAGACGCCCTTTGCATTGAGCAGCATGACCATTCTGTAGACGCCATCGCCCTCGATCTTTGACTCGGGAGTGATGCCTTCGACTGCAACGGACTGGACATCTGCGAGCTTGGTGCTTCCGCATACCAGTGTGATCTTGCCGTCTTCATAGACGATCTTTGCATCTGCGAGCTTGTCGGCAGTGAGAGTCACGGACTCGCCGGAAACTGAAGTAAATACAAATCCCGTGGCAGGAACAAGACCTACGTTCTCAGCAACATAGAGCAGATCCTCGATTCCCTCGTTCGGCATGAAGACAAGGGCTTCATTACCGACGACACACCAACCCTTGTACCAGACATCGGAGGACTCTTTCTGGTTGGGACCGACAAACAGATCATAGTCATAACCTGTGTTGTCCTTTATGAAGGAAACATACTTGCCGCGGAAAGTTGAGAGGCTGCAGGTGTCGGTATAGAGGTCTGCATAGGCAACCGTTGAGACTGTGGCATCGTCAGCGGGTGTGAACCAGAGGTTCTGATCAATGATCTCACCGAGGTTGTAGCTCTTGTGCCACTCCTTGGCGTTGTAGCACTGACGGGTCTCCTCAAGACCATCGAATGCATTATTCAGAATGATGATGCGCTTCATTCCCTGCGGATTCTCCGAAATGGACTGTGCAAAGACAGCTCCGACAGCCAGGGCAACGAGAAGTACAATGGCTAGTAATTTCTTCATATCGTCTCTCCTTTTTTGATTTGAAAAACCAGTATGGGGCCCATATGTGCTATGGAACCTTGATATTAATACTAAAACAGATGTTTTTTCATGTCAAAAGAATTAATGAATAAAAATACCGCACGTTACCAGTAACATAGATTGTCCACAAAAACGGAGGAAGGAAAAAGAAAGTCCCAGAAGCTGTGATAAGATTGGTTTCACCACAAAACGAATCAATCAGGAAGGCAACATGGGACGAGTAAAGAGTATCACACCTCTGG
>JAFUXI010000025.1 GCA_017470995.1 Spirochaetales bacterium | reverse complement strand
TTGCAGGAGGAAGTACCTTTCCCAGGTAGACGACATAGGAAGGAACCTTCTTTCTGAAAATCAGAAACGGCAGGAAGCGCAGAAGCGCCGTGAAGACCGCCATCACCGCCACAAGAACAGCCGCATGACCGTTAGCGCTCATCGCTCTCACCTCCTTTATCCAGCTTCTTCCTGAAGACAGTCAGAAGGACGGTGATAAGCAGCATCGCCGGGATGAGGAACTGCTCCGGACCGAAGATCAGAAGGCTCAGCAAGGTACACAGCAGACCCGTCAAAGCCGGAATATGGTTCTTGGCAGTTATCCACTGCTCCGTAAAGGAAGCTACAAACAGCGCCGTCATGCTGAATTCTATTCCCTGGGTAGAGAACGGAAGAACCGTTCCCAGAAGGCTTCCCAGTACGCTTCCGGCTACCCAGTAGCTCTGGTTGAAAAGGGAAACCAGGAACCTGTAGAGGTCCGCATCCTGGGAATCCGGGGTATTTCCGTCGCAGAGGAGCGAATAGGTCTCGTCGGTCAGGGCGAAGATCAGGTAAGGTTTGTACTTTCCGGAATCCTTGTACTTTCCGATCATGGAGATGCTGTAGAACAGATGCCTGGCATTGACCATGATCGTAGTCAGAATGGCAGTGATCACGGAAGCGCCGCCGGCAATCAGATTCACACCCACATACTGCATGGAACCCGCGTAGATCAGCAGGCTCATCGCAAACGCCCACAGAACACCGTACCCGGCATTGCGCAGCAGAATCCCGAACCCGGTTCCCAGAACCAGGTAACCGGCCATTACCGGTATGGTTTTCAAAAGAGCCTGTCTTATTACTTTTCTGTTCATCACCCCGACCCTATTGTTCCATTTACAGCTTGCTGCGGATGATCTTTCCGCTGGTGGTCTTGGGAAGCTCGTCGCGGAACACCACAAGTCTCGGATACTTGTACGGAGCCGTATGCTCCTTGACGTAGTTCTGGATCTCCTTCTTCAGCTCCTCGGTAGGCTCCGTGCCCTTTGTAAGCACGATACTGGCCTTGACGATCTGGCCGCGCACCGGATCCGGAGCCGGAGAAACACCGCACTCAAGCACATACGGAAGCTCCATGATAACGCTCTCGATCTCAAACGGTCCGATGCGGTAGCCGGAGCTCTTGATGATGTCGTCGGTCCTTCCGACGTACCAGTAATAGCCGTCCTCGTCGATCCAAGCGGTATCGCCCGTATGATAGTAGCCGTCGTGCCAGACCTCGGCAGTCTTTTCGGGATCGTGGTAGTAGCCCGTAAAGAGTCCGCAAGGAGCACCGTTTTTGACGTTGATGACTATCTCGCCCGTCTCTCCGGCGGGAACCGGTTTGCCCTCGCTGTCCATCAGCGATACATCGTAGATAGGTGCCGGCTTGCCCATCGAACCGACCTTGTGCCCTGCTCCGACCAGGTTTCCGATGATCATGGTGCTCTCGCTCTGTCCGAAGCCCTCGTGGATCTGCAGTCCGGTTAGCTTCTCGAACTGCCTGTAGACCTCTGGGTTCAGGGCCTCTCCGGCTGTGGTCATGTATTTGACCGATGAGAAATCGTACTTGGAGAGATCTTCCTTGATCATCATCCTGAGCATCGTGGGAGGTGCGCAGAAGCTGGTGATCTGGTACTTTGCGAACATGGGCATGATGTCCGCGGCATTGAAGCGGTCGAAGTCATAGACGAACGTTGCGCTCTCTGCAAGCCACTGGCCGTAGAGCTTGCCCCACATGGCCTTGGCCCAGCCGGTATCGGAAATGGTGAAATGCAGTCCGTCCTCTGCCGTACAGTGCCAGTACTTTGCGGTATGGAAGTGTCCCAGAGGATACTTGTGGTTGTGCATTGCGATCTTCGGATATCCGGAGGTTCCGGAAGTGAAGAACATCAGAAGAGTATCGTCTCCGCAGGGGCTGTCCTCGGTCCTGGGGAAGCTGGAGGAGAACATCTTGTACTCCTCGTCGAAGAATCTCCAGCCTTCGCGCTTCTCGTTGACGATGATCTTGTTGATCAAAGTCGGGCTCTTCTTCTCGGCCTCCTCCACATGCTCGGGAATGTTGTCGTCCGGCGTACAGATGATGGTGTTCACCCCAGCTGCGTTCAGGCGGTACTCGATGTCGTGGGCATGCAACTGGTTGGTTGCGGGAATGACGATTGCACCAAGCTTGTTCAGACCCAGCATGGCATACCAGAACTGATAGTGTCTCTTGAGGATCAGCATGACCCTGTCGCCCTTCTTGATTCCCAGGCTCTTGAAGTAGTTGGCGCATCTGGCGCTCTCTCTCTTCATGTCCAGGAACGATATCCTGCGCTCGGTCTTGTCCTTCGAGACATGGAGCATGGCAAGCTTGTCGGGGTTCCGTTTGGCAAGCACGTCCACGATGTCGAAGGCGAAGTTGAACTTCTCGGTGTTCTTGAAGGTAATCTTCTCGGGGGTTCCCTTTGAATTGAGCTTCACATCGATGTAGTTGTGCCAGAGCCTCTCGCTGTCATCGACCTTGCGCGTCTGAAGCGCCGCAGGCGAATAAGTTACGGGCGTAAGCTCCGGAATCGGGGCTCCGGTGGGATTGAGGACGATTGCGTAGAACTCGCAGTCCTGTCCGTTTACGGCGATCATTCCGTGGGGTGTGGACGAGCTGAAGTAGATGCTGTCGCCCGGCCCCAGCGTGGTGCGGTGCTCCCCTACCTGCACAAGGAGGTTTCCCGATATTATCAGATCCAGCTCCTGACCGTCGTGGCTGGTAAGCTCGATGTCCCTGTGCTGGGCATCCTCGTCATACCTGCTCTTGACGTACAAGGGCTCTGCGATCCTGTTCTGGAAGGCATAGGCAAGATTGTAGTAGGTCATGCCGTGGGCGTTGGAAATCTCCTGTCCGCCTCCGGCCCTGGTAACGGTGAAGGACTTGAGCGTGGGGCTATGTCCCTCGATGATATCGGTGACATCGACTCCCAATGCAAGTGCGCAGCGGTAGATGAACGTGAAGTTCAGGTCCCCTGTGCCCGATTCGCAGGCAAGGTACTCCTCCCTTGTGGTCTGGGTCTTCGCAGCCATCTCATAGGTTGTGAGCCCTTCGATCTCCCTCAGTTCCCTGATTCTGGAGGCCATCTCCTGAATCTTGTAGTCAAGTCCTGAAATCTGTGCCATGTCCAATCTCCTCCCGGGACGGTAAAAAAAATACCCGTCCCAAAGTCTGATCTTTGAGACGAGTATGAAATTACCCGCGGTACCACTCAAATTGCCCATCTCTGAGCCACTTTCAGGGTCCATCAACCCCTATGCCCTAACGCGGCAGAATCGGATGGGCTTTACTCGCACATGAAGCTTTCCTCCCATCAGCTCGGAAGCGACAGCAGTTCCAGTCAGTTCCCCCGGCTCGCACCACCCGCCGTCTCTCTCCTGGCTATTCTGGAAAGCACTCTTCGTCAACGCTTTGTGATGAGTTTATGAAATTATTCTGTTTCTATCAAGAGGAACTCGAGAAAAAGTGTCATTTATGTGATTTTCGGGCAATTAATTCACTTTCCGTTGACTATGGTCTCGCA
>JAFUXI010000024.1 GCA_017470995.1 Spirochaetales bacterium | reverse complement strand
TGCTCTGAAGCTTCTTGAGTTCTATCTTCCCTTCCCCGACAAGTTCGATGGCCTTCACATAATCCTCATGCCGATACATCATGGTGGTATTCAGATCAAGCTCATGGTCATTGAGAACCGCAAGATCAACATTGGCCATACCGGCATAGACGGCCACCAGAATGATCGTGCTGCCTTTTCTGGCATATTTGATGGCCTGCCCCATCGTCGTATCGTTTCCGGCACAATCGTAGATTACATCTGCCTTGTCCGGTCCGAAGCATTCAACCATGGCATCGCCGAAATCGACCTTCAGAGTGTTGTATGCCGCATCGGCCCCGCATTCTTTTGCAAGTTCAAGACGATAATCACTGACATCGGTGACCATGACCTTGGCTGCGCCCAGCGCCTTTGCCACCTGAGCCACAAGGTTTCCTATCGGACCGGCTCCTATGACGCACACATTCAGACCCTTGACGTCTCCAATTCTCCTTACGGCATGGACGGCAACGGCAAGAGGCTCTATCATTGCCCCATCCCTGAAATCCATTGTCTGCGGGATGGGAGTCACCCGCTCGACCGGTGCGGCAAAATAAGTGGATGCCGTTCCGGTTGTCTGGAAGCCCATGACCTTGAGATTCTCACAGAGATTGTATTTGCCGTGACGGCACGGATAACAGTGTCCGCATACGACCTGAGGCTCTATGGTTACTCTTTGCCCGACTGAAAGACCTTTTACGTTCTTGCCGAATGATACCACTTCTCCGGAAACCTCGTGCCCCTGCGTTACAGGATACTTTGTAAAGGGATGCTTTCCATGATAGACATGGATATCACTTCCGCATACACCTATATACATTATCTTCACCAGAACCTGATCATCTCCGACCTCAGGGACCCCAATCTTCCTGAATTCAATCTTTCCCGGCTCGGTCATCACCTGCTGAAGCATCATTTCGCCCATATTTCTGAACCTCCGTATGGAACTAGCCATGCTTCAATACTACAACGGGTTTTTTGAGAAGTAAACAACTTTTTAAAACCAATTTAAAAAGTTTTCCGTCACACTGATTACTCGGGCCCGGCTTTTATTGTTCGTAGATGAATTCATCGATGAAATCGAGGGCTGCCCCTATTGCCGGAGCTTTGTCTCCCAGGAAACTGCGTTTCAGGGAATAGGTGACGCCATTGTTGAAACTTTCTTCTTTTACTGAAGCATCAAGCATCCTGAGATCATCTTCAGACATAAACAGATTCAGATATCCGCCGAGAATCACATCACAGTTTACAACCATATGGATATTGTTGATGACAATTGCAAGGTTATGAACGTATTCTTTCCAGATTTCAATACATCTGTCATCTCCTGAATGGAGTTTTTCAAAGAATTCCCTGATAGCCAGACCGGATTGTTCGGACAGACGGTTTGCACCGCAGAAGGTCTCGGCGCAACCGCGCTTTCCGCAGTAGCATAAAGGACCATCGGAGCTTATCTTCATATGTTCTATCGTAGGACTGGAAAGCTTCTGGATTCTTCTCACTTCTCCGTTGAGGACAAGTTCGCCTCCGAAATACCTGTTCAGAGCAATGTATACAGAATTCTGCTTTTCCGGAAGGCTCCAGATTTCCGCCAGCGCAGCACTGCCGGTATCGTGGAACATCCTGCATTCGAAATCAAAGAGTTTACGGAAAGTCTTCAGCCTCAGCCCGCCCGCCTTGAGAATTTCGGAGTAGACAACAGTCTGACCATCTTCGGAGACAAGCCCCTGAAGGGCCACTCCTATTCCAAGGATACTACCTTTAGGAAAAGCCATCTTGTCGATAAAGGTATTAACAAACCTTCCGAATTCAGCAAAGTATGATGGACTATTGACAAAAGGAATCTCTTTCCGGCTGTCTTCGACTATATTTCCATACAGATCAATGGCAACAACCTTAACCTCTTCCTTCAGGATCTCGGCTCCGATTGCTATTCTTGCAGTCTCGCAGATGGAGTAGCTCTGTGCCCGCCTGCCACCGGTGGATTTGAATTCATGCCCTTCCCTTATAAGGCCTCGTCTTTCAAGTTCGATGATATTCGAAGCTATCGTGGGGATGCTGAGTCCGGTACCTTGGGAGATATCTAGCTTGGCGGATGAGCGCGCATTGTAGAGGAAATGATAGACCTTCTGCAGATTGAGACGTTTCAGATCAATGGACGAGTGGATATTCATTGTCAATGATTCTAGCAGAACATGCCGTTAAAAGCAAATCCACTTCTTACACCGTAAGGATATTGGAATCCACGTGGCCTTCGAAATATCGGTGGAGGTCGTACGGGCTGAACATGCCCTTGTCTGTAGCAATACCGCTGATCAGATGAGGCGGGGTCATGTCGAATGCTGGATAATAGCCCTTCACACCGGTACCCTCGATGGCAGTACGAACTCCCATTGCCTGCAGGGAGAAATCCGGATCTCTCATCTCGATGGTAACAGTATCATGCGTCGGATGACCTACATCCGGGGCACCGGAGACAAACATGGGAATCCCGAAATGCTTTGCACAGATGGCTATCTGGCTTGTTCCGACCTTGTTGAACACGTAGCCGTCAAGGCAGATTGCATCAGCTGCGCAGGTAAAGACATCTATATGTTCATTGGCCATCACGAAAGCCGGCATGTTGTCCGTTATTACAGTGGTATCGAATCCCATCTGACTGCAGACGGTTGCAGTCAGACGCGCCCCCTGGAAATAGGGCCTTGTTTCAGGGCAGAAAAGTTTTATGACCTTCCCCCTGCTCTGACATTCCTTCAGCATCATGCCCAGGATGGTCTCGGCAAAGCATTGGGTCATGATTTTTCCGTTATCAGGGAACATGTCCACCAGATACCTTGCGCACTTTCCTATCTTGGCATAACGCATGTTGTTGGCTTCAACTATGGAATCACGGATGGCAATATCCACTCTCCTTCCCTCTTTCAGGGCCTGCTCCGCGGCAGGTAGGACTGCTTGAGTGACAAGCTTCATTCTTCCTACCGTAGTGGGTCTTGAGTGGCTGATGGTATTGGAGGCCTTCCTCAGGTATTCCATCTGGGAGGATTCATCCATATCCCTGCATTCCCAGGCTGCCAGAGCCATGCCCATGGGAGCAGCTGTAAAAGGTCCTGCACTCTGGGTTACCATATCGGTAATAGCTTTAGCAACCTCAACATGGCTTTTACAGACTACGAATTCAGTTTTTGCGGGATATAATCTCCTGTCGAGGATACGTACCTCCCCGTCCTCATACCAGGCGATGTTCTCATACTGAAGCATATATGCCAGACCTTTGTCCTGTCTTTCCATTTCCTTCCTCCAAGTGGATGATACTACAGATGCTAGAGCTCTGCCAGCCATGTTGCACCGCAGACATCGGAAAAACCGTTTTCTTCAAGAAGCGAGATTGCAGCATCCATCGTACTGCCGGTGGTCATGATGTCATCGACTACAATCAGCTTTCTGCTCTTCAGATCATCAAGATCGGCAACTTCCTCTTCCAGACAGAATTTACTTCCGGAAGCTTCCTGTCTTTGGCTTTTCCTCAAATGTTTCTGCTGAACCAGATTATCATCGGTTCTGCGAAGCAGGCTGATATTTGGGCGTTTGAGATATCTGCACACCTGTTCCATCTGATCCCAGCCGAATCTGAGCAGCCTTCCCCAGCTGCACGGGATAGGCACGACAACTGCTTTTCCCGCGGAATCCATGACATCCAGGGCACGGTTCAGATAAAGTGCTACAACCTTTGCCAATTCCCTGCGGTTATGGAACTTGAAGCTGTCGACGATGGAAAAGCCCAGTTTTCCGTCATAACGGGCAACGGGATAGACCTGATGGACCTTGCTGGATTCAATCCCGGAGCAGGAGCACCGCTTGCAAGGGTATTGGTCTGAAATCCGTGGGTAGAAGCACTTGGGACATCTGGTCATGAACGAGTCGAAGCATTCGGAATCGAGCTGCGAGGCACACTCGGGACAGATAACAGAGTCTGAATAAGCTTCGGAACCGCAGATCGGACACAGACGGACAAAACGCATGCCTAATTCTATCATAGATAATTGCCGGACGGGACGAATGTTGACCAGTCTCTTTTTATATGGTATCTATATATTCAATCGACCCAGACAGGGTCTTATCTTAAGGAGTTTGAAGTCCAATCATGGATGATGGCAGTAAACCCCCGCTGTTGTGGGTAATTCTTCTTCTAATCGGCGCAGCATATTGCGCAATCACTGAGACAGCGCTCTCATCGGTATCTAAAAACAAGATAAAGGTAGCCTCGGAACACGGAAACCCCAGTGCAAAAAAGGTTTTGGCGATTCTGGAGCAGTTTGACAAGGCAATCACCACCCTGCTGATTTGCACAAATATCATGCACATTGCAGTCGCATCGATTGTAACGGTTTATGTTACAAGAAGATGGGGCCTTAACGCAGTAAGTATTTCAACAATCATCACAACGATTGTAGTCTTCTTCGTCGGCGAGATGCTTCCTAAGAGCATTGCAAAGAAGCAGCCGGAAAAACTGATTCTCAGATGTGCCGGCCTTCTTGGTCTGCTCATGAAGATATTCTCCCCTCTTGCCAACCTTCTTACGGCCATCGGCCAGAGCGTGACGAAACATCAGAAAGGCGATGCCCCCGTGTCCGTCACGGAGGATGAGCTTCACGATATCATCGATGAAATGGCGGAAGAAGGAGCCCTGGATGAAAACCAGAGCGACCTCATCTCCTCTGCCCTTGAGTTCGGAGATGTCACCGCAGAGAGCATCCTTACTCCCAGAGTAGACATCGCGGCCATAGATATCGATGATGAACCGGAGAATATCCTAGCCTTCATCAGAAAACAGACCCACAGCAGAATCCCGGTCTATGAGAAAACGATCGACAACATCATAGGTGTGGTTCAGATCCGCAAGTTCCTCAAGTCCTATCTCCAGACAGGAAGCATCCCCGACATCAGGGAGACCATGGACAAGGTCTACTATGCACATCAGAGCACTGAAATCCATGAGCTCCTACCTCAGATGTCCAAGAGAAAGCTGAACATGGCCGTCATCACAGACAGCTACGGAGGAACACTTGGAATCATTACAGTGGAAGACATCCTGGAAGAACTTGTCGGAGAAATCTGGGACGAGAGCGATATCGTCAACGAACCGATAGTCAGGATTTCGGATGACACCTACATCGTGGATGCCACCCAGACCATCAATGCGGTTTTCGACTACATCGACTTCGATGACCCCGATGAGGATGAAAAAGACGGCGCCAACCTCCAGATCGGAGAATGGGTCTATGAGCAGTTCCCGATGATTCCAAAGACCGGAGACTGCTTCGATTACTTCAACCTGCATGTAAGCGTGGATGATATCCGCCACAACAGAATCTACAAGGTGAAGATTCAGGTTCTTCCGAAGCCTGAAGCAGATGAGGAGGAAGAAGAATGAGCATACTCCTTGTTTCAATCGGCCTTGTTCTCTGCATACTGCTATCTGCCTTCTTCTCTGCTTCTGAGATGGCCTTCTCCGCCTGCAATACCGTGAGACTTGAAAACATCAAGGATGAGAAAGCCAAGGGGTGGAGAAAAGCCAGGACCGCACTCAGGATTGCCGGCAACTTCGACAACACGCTCAGCGCGATTCTTATCGGAAACAATCTCGTCAACATCGCAGCATCATCCCTTGCATCGGTACTGATCATCCTTGCCATGGGAAGTGACAGCTATACCTGGCTGGCAACGGTAATTCTCACCGTTCTGATAATAATCTTTGGGGAAACCATCCCCAAGATCTTTGCAAAGAAGAATTCCACCGGCTTTGCAATGAAAGCCTCTTCTGCAATCAATGTTATGATTTTTATCTTCAAGCCTCTGATTTGGATCATTGTTGGATTGACCCATCTCATCACAATGGCAATGAAGGAAGAAGTCGACGAGGAGAATGACGAGTCCGTCGAGGAGCTTCAGTCAATAATTGAGACAGCTGAAGATGAAGGCATCATCGATGAATCAGATTCCAACCTCATGCAGGCTGCAATCGACTTTGCGGATATTTCCGCTTCAGAGGTTATGACGGCGCGCGTTGATGTTCATGCCATAGACATCGATGACAGCTGGGAAGAGATCAGAACTGAAATCGACAATTCCCCCTACTCCAGAATCCCTGTCTATCGGGACAGCATAGACAACATCATCGGAATCCTTCACCTCAACATGGTCTACAAGGCGCTTGCCGAGCATGAGGAGAATGCTCTCTTCAGCACCGAGACGGAGCAGGATCCTGCACAGGATTCTCCCATCGATCTCAGACCTCTTCTCATGAAACCCTGCTTCGTATACAAGGCCATGAAACTTCCGAAGGTACTGAATACACTCAAGAGTGCAAAACAGCATCTGGCAATCGTAACCGATGAATACAGCGGCACACTTGGAGTCATCTCGATGGAAGACGTGCTGGAGCAGATTGTCGGCGAAATCTATGACGAAACCGATGAAGTCGACCCCGATGTTGTTGTAAAGAATGACAATGAATTCGAAGTCGACGGAGATCTTTCCATCGGCGAATTCATTGAGCTGGCCGGCCTTGACGAAGACAGCTTTGAAGCTGAACGCGATACCGTAGGCGGTTGGATTGTTGAAAAGCTTGGACACTTCCCCACTTCCGGAGAGACACTCGAGGAAGACGGAATGAGTCTCAAGGTCATTTCAATGGATGGTCTCAGAGTCGAGAAAATCCTTGTTAAGCTCAATCGTCAAGAAGCATGACAACAGGAAGAACAGCTCTCTTCCTGTGACGTTCCAGAATATCCGAAGCCTCGTTCTGAACCTCTTTGGAGACAAGCAGCGTTCCGATGGATCTGTCCGATACGGCTTCTTCCACTGCCTTGCGGATATCTTCGAGTCCTTCGGTTGATAAGCCCTGAACCCCTACTACATTCAGGGCTTTGACCTTGTTCTCCTGGGCTATTACGAAGCACTTCATTTCTTACAGGGCGGAATTCTCTACAGTCTGATACTGGCTGGTATCGACTTCTTCATCAATCAGTTCATCATCCCAGTCTTCCCATTCATCTTCCCAGTCTGCAATCTGGAAGAGCATATCCCAGTACTCTTCTTCTGTGATGTACTGGTCGATTTCAAGATACAGGGAACCTGCATAGGAATCATCGAAGGTCTTCACATCATACTTCTGCATGATCTCGGAACCTTCAGCAAGCTCTGTAGCATCGAAGTCCTTGTAGAGGGCGACATAACCCGGCTTATCGATGGATGGGACTTCGAAGAACGCGGCGTACCACTGACCGTCGACATTCAGGTCAATCATGTATGTTCCGCTCTTGAGGTCGCTGAGGATGTACCTTCCGTCGATATCGGTGAAGAAGTAGGAATCGGTATCGATTTCCATATTGGCCACGCTTACTCCGTCATCTGCGATTGTCACGTCGTAGATCGGTGAAGAGTAAGAATCGTACGGTGTTGCAGCATCGTGTCTGAGGATACCGGAAACCGCAATCGATGACTCAAGTGCTATCTTGGCGAGGAAGCCCTGACGTGCAACAGGCGTTGCCTTGAAGAGGAACGATCCTGATGATGTGAACAGTGATCCGTTGGATGCGAACACGACGATGTTGTTGGCCTTGTACATCGAGAGTCTAGTGTAAAGAGCGTTGCCGAAGGTCTTTCTGGATACGCTTGCGCTTGAATCAATGGCATTGGAGACCGAGATGGAGGCCTTCTTGAGTGATGACTGCGGAGCAACGATCATGAACGGTCCGTAGAGGCTGTTCGTCATTGCGAAGTAACCATCGGCGAATGCCAATGCGGTGTTGATCGAGAATGAAGTATTGAACCTTGTGTACTTGGCATTGGCCTGCTGTCTCACCGAGAAGCTGAACAGGTCACCTGAGTGCGACCATGTTGCCGATGCCGTGTGATTTGCGGGACTTGCAAGGTTGATGTTCGAGAAGTTGAGCTGGAAGCTGTTCCTGCTTGTCGAACTCGGTCTGTAGTACAAGCCGACGTTACCGACGAACGACTGGCCGTTGCTGGTAGTCACGGAGGAGTTCACGCTGCTTGTGCCGTATGAGAAGCTCACGCTGGCAGTGGCATAGAACACAAGATCCTGATTGATCGAAGCATTGAGCGAGAACGAGCCGTGCTTGCCGAGGCTTGTACCCATCGAAATCGAACCGTTTGCAGTCCAAGGTTTGGTAATCAGGCCACCGCTGCCGCCCAGATTATTCTTATTGGAGAAGCGGTAGGAAGTGCTTAACGAGAGACCGAGTCTAAGGCTCTTGACCGAGAACGAATAACCGGTATTGAGCGATACCGTCTGTGAATCGGATGTCAGCATATACGAACCGGAGAGGCTCAACGGCTTGAGTGCCGGATATACGAAGCTGTGCGAGAGATTCACCGACAGGCTGTTCCTTCCTGCAGATGCATTGGAAAGCGTACCGTTGAATGTGGCTCTGGTTGTTCCTATGGATGTTGCCAGAATACCGGAAACAGTACCGTTGAATGTTGCCGAGTAGTCTCCGGGGATATCGGAATCGTTCTTGTTGCGCTCGAAGACGAAGCTGAACGAATGTGTCTGTGTGTAGGAATGGGCAAGACCGATCGTCTGCTCCCAGAACACGCTCATGGCACCGAGTTCATAGATGTTGACCATGCTGGTCCAGCCGTTGATTCTCGAATACTGCGGCAGAGCCGGTGTCACGAATCCGAATGCAGTTGTATTCTCTGAATCCTTGGGCTGGGAAATCTTCGGTATGCTTGCACCGAAGCGCCATACTGACTCGCCCTTCGCCATGAGCGAGGTATCGTAGTCCTGGCTGAAATGCATCACCTGATCCATGCTGGTATCTTCGCCCATAGAAATCGGATGGATCGTTACGACGATATCGTTGGCACCCTGCACGAATGCGAAGTCCGTGAGTCTGTAGATACCAAGGCTGAGTGTCTTGGTGTAGACCGAGTTGCCGTTGACACGGATGTCAACTGTGGAATCTTCAGTAAGCGTGATGGTCTGAGTGTACTGGTTGGACAAGGCGGAGCCGGTTCCGAAGCTGTAGCTCTTTTCGAGGGTGAAGCCGAATGGAGAGCCGCCGGTGAAACCGGAGTTACCGACGTTACCGAATGTCAGCCTGAGGTTGGAATTCGGGAAATCCAGATAACCGGACCAGTTGCCGATGGAAGGAATGATGCCTGCACTCTTGATGTAGCTGATGGACATCGGCAGGCTGAATGTAATGTTCCAGAACGAGAACGTATTGGACAGGCTCAGGGATGCGGAGAGACCTGAAAGCAGGAAGTCTCTGTCATACTGGGCACTTACGAATGCGCTTATATTGGATTCGAAGGAGAATCTGGCAGGCTCGATTACAACATTACCAACCACATCATAGTTCTGCCTGAGCAGTGAGTATGTGGAACTGTTCATCGAAATCGTCTGGACAGGAACCTGTGATGAGTTGAAATACAGATACAGCAGCAGGTTGTTGCTGTCATAGTCAACTCTTTCAGCCTTCGACTCCAGATAAGCCAGATCGTAATAATCACTCGGATCGGAGAAGAACTCGAAGTAGTAATCGGTGGCAAGTGTGCCGTTCAGTTCGGCTTCAAGATCGACTCTCTTGAACAACTGCTGGGCATCTTTCTGCTCAAACTCGATTGTTCCGAAGGATGTATCGTTTACATATAGGTGTGCATAGTAGATTCCATCCGGAAGGACGATTTCCTCATCACTGAAGACGAACTGGGACCAGTCGATCTCATCCTCGAACAGGGCGCTGTCCCAGTCATCGACTCTATCAACATAAAGTTCGGTGTAGACGAACCAGTCAAGATCCGGCGCTTCAGGTACCTTCGGTCCCTGCGGTTCTTCAACAGGCTCTTCAAAGGGCTCTGCAACGGGTTCTTCAACAACAGGCTCTTCAACAGGTTCTTCGACAACATCAGGAGGTGTCTCTACTACAGGCTCCTGGATGGGTTCAGGCTGACGGACTTCCTCCACTACCGGCTCTTCTGCAACCACGTGCTCCTTCTGATACTGCAGGCTACAAGTGTAGAAGAAAAGCACGCAGAGCACTGCAATTACGAAGAGGAGTCCTATGGATGTGACAAACCTAAACCTTTTTCCCATCACGAAGGCCTATCAACAAACAGAATAATTCTTTTTACTCAGAGTATTTAAGTGTTCCGGAATAGCTTCCGCCCTCAACGAACTTGAGTCCCTCGGGCCACGGAATAGTCTTGGTAATAGTCTTTCTGGCAAGAACATTGATCGAATCAATTCCGGGAAGCTGCTCGGACTCGGTCAGCGTAATCGAGCCGTCAGAGCCCTTGATCGTGAGTTCTGCGTCCAGAAGAATCTGGTGGATGTTGCCCCTGTTCCTGATCGTGACATCCATTACCTGGTTGCCCTCGGCATCGATTCTGGCCTTGACTGAAGAAATATCAATCTGGACCTTTGTCTCGGAAGGAGTCACGTAAAGGCTCGTTGCATAAACGTACAGGAAGTTGAACATGCTCTGAGTGGTCTGGCTCTTTCCCTGTGAGTAAGGAATCTGCTCGGCCATGAGTCTGTATGATTTCTCGACCGTAACCGTCGAAGGTCCGCGATACTGGACTCTGACGACGTAGGTCGACTGAGGATTGACAATTACTTTGGACGGGCTGATGAGGAATTCCTTCGAAGCATCTGCCCTCACCTCGTTGCCTTCCGAATCCTGATCTCTGCTGAGAACGGAAAGACTGATGGCAATCTGGTCATCTGAATCGTTGACGATTGTGTACGTCTGTGTGGCTTTCTCGCCCGAAGGCTCGAATGTCTGCTCAAGCGGAGAGAACTGGAATGCAGAAGCAAAACAGATTGTGACCAACAAGAACATGACTAAAAGCAAATTTTTCTTAACCATTTTTTCACCCTTTTGCGCATTAGGTTTTTACTTATTTTATACAAAACATAAACAATTGTAAAACCCTTTTGTAACAAAATAGTCAAAAATTTTTCAAAAAAAACCGAAAAATAGTAAAAAATTTGTTCCAAGCGGCCTGAATGTACAGACAAAGATCGTTTTTCAGCAAGCCGAAATGCAAAAATCCAAGATCAATTGCACTTACAAATCAGCAACAATCCGGGCAGACTGGATTTGCCCTCCGTCGGCCTTCTGTATGGCCTCCTCCGGGCCGCCTCGCTGCAAACGCTTCCCT
>JAFUXI010000023.1 GCA_017470995.1 Spirochaetales bacterium | reverse complement strand
CTGGCGAACAGAGTGTCGAAATCCCGCTCGAAATCAGTGAATGAAACGGCCAGAGACTACAAGTACAAATGGTAGGTCCCGGGTAAAAAAGAAGGCTGTAACCCTCAGCCGGCAAGACCGACTTTTGTTACAGCCCCTTTTATTTTGTCCTGTGAGTCAATAGTTGATTTGAAATTGATTAATTCTTGACTATTGGACGCATTTGGAAGAACCTTCAATTGAAGGTTTCAGTTTTGAGGCTTTTGTATTTGCAAGCTCTTGTTAGTTACTGGTCAGGTAGGGAACAAGAGCTTGAAGTTTGTTTCCGGCTAATTTCCTTTCAAATCTGTCAAACCCATCTTCAATCATGGGTCTGTACAGGTCGTTGTGATGAAGAAGAGCAAGGCCTGTCCTCAACATGCGGTTTGCGACTGCGACAGCAACCTTGCCTGTGAACGGACATTCCTTCTTTTTCCTGTAGGCGAACCTTGTGATGTCACAGGTGGGAGGAAGCTGAATCAGTACCTGGGCTCCCTGGACAATGCTCCTGCGTATTGCGGAGCAACCACGCTCGGTGATCTTTCCCTTGATGTCCACTGTTCCGCTCTGATTCTGCTTCGGAACCATTCCCGCGTAGTTCATGAGCTGGTCCGGCTTCGTGAATCTGGATCCGTCACCTATGTAAGCAATCAGGGTTGCGGCATTAACAAGACCTATCCCGGGGATTGAAAGCCATGCAAGAGCCTGCTGCGGATGGTCCAGACAGATATTCCTCAGCCTGTCCTCCATGAATGACAGCTCCCGTTGAACAGTGGCTATCTGTTCCTCAAGCATGATTGCATCAGTGAAGGCAAGCTCATTGAAGGCAAGCAGATCATTGATTGTCTGAATCCTGAAATCAGAGTCCTTCTTCAGTCTGCTCTTGTCAATCTCCTGGTACCCCAGACTGTTAAACAGCGCGAAGAATCTGTTGCAGAGCATGGTCTCCTGTTTCCTCAGAAAGATCCAGTGCATGATCACGGATCTTTCAGACTGCTCTTTCTCGGAAGGAACCGTAACTCTTGGCCATGCCTCCGGTCTCATGTCCCTTGCGATGCAGGCAATCTTCATCGCATCCGCCTTGTCGTTCTTCTTCTGTGAATCCCAGATGATTCTCAGATGTGCGGGATTCAGCACCACGACACCAGAGGCCTTCGAATTCTTCTGCAGGTATCTGGCAAGATTGAACGAAGAACTTCCTGCCTTCCATCAGGACGATGTCTCCGGCTTGAATCGTGTTGTTGATCAATACATATCCGGATTCATCCCGTTTCATCTCTCCGCTGAAGTTCTTCCTTTGAATGAATCCTTCACCGTAGAGAATGCAACCCTTGAAGGTCGCCTTCGACAGATCCAGGCCTATTATCCTGGACCAGTTTTTGCTCGTGTCCATCCACACCTCCGTGTTTGCGTATTAACGGAAGTCAAGAAGGCGTCATTTCGCAGTTCTGATGTTCTCAGTTTTATTTTCGAGGTCAGGTCCATGCGGCAACGCCGCCCGATGACCAGCCTCACAAGATACTTCGATGACCAGCGATTGTGTATTTTTTTAAAGAGGTCTTCCCTGAAAAGAGAGCTTCACAAGAGGCCCCGCTAATCACCGGCTCCCGACTCCGTCAAGTCAAGATTAACATCGAAACGCTCTCTTGCATGAATCTTTCGACTCACAGGACAGAGTGTATTTTTTGTAACCCCCCGGATATTGAATAAGCTGCTGGATGAAGACGGTTGTATATACTAAACAAAAAATTAAACTAAAAAATTTTTTTACAAATTTGTAAATTTAATTTTTAAAAAATTATTGACAATTTTTTTGCATTGTTGTAATTTAAGAGTGGGTATTAAAGACATTCTTTTGAGGTTTATGAATGAAGAAACTTGTTACAATCCTAACCATTATGATTGTTCTTGTTGGTGCTGTTTTTGCAGATCCTGAGGCTACACTCAATATCACTGCAATGCTTACGGCACAGGTTCCTTCATTCAAGATGGCAATCACAAGTGATTCCAGCGTAACCTCGGCAGCCGCCGTCTATTCGGATTCCGCAAACGGACCAACAACTGCCAATTCTACTTTGTCCACAGCAAGCGTGAACAGCCTTATTGCTGAGTCCGGAACTGTAACGGTAAATGTTTCGCTTAGCCAGGTTGAGAATGCCAGACTGACCGGTACAGGTGCTTCATATATTCTTTCTGTTGTGGCTTCTGATCTTATTCTCCAGTCAAACGGAGCAAATGTTGCAAGCCCGACAATCTTCCAGAAGTTTACAGTTGTTGACTCAACTCCGGCAATCACAAGAGCCAGCGAGACACTTACAACTCTAGTCAACAGCAATCCTGTTCAGGTTGCAACTATTTCAGCTGTTGATAATGAACTCACGGTTTCTTATGAGGGATTCGTTGCTGCAAGTACGAACAATCCTGTTCAGCTCGGAACCTTCTCTGCTTCCTGGAATGCCAATGAGAGTGCAGCTGCCGGAGATTACAAGGCAACCATCACGCTGTCCATCTCATCAACGTAATTTTTTATCCCGATTGTTTATCCGAGGCTGTTACTTTGTGACAGCTTCTTTTTTTTTCATGAAGCTTGGAGCTTTGTGTTGTCCTTGCCGATTGGGGGGATTTTGGGTAACTTTGGATTTGGTTTTGGAGGAATGCCATGGAACGTAAACAGTTCAAGACAGAGGTTTCGGAGCTTCTGCATCTTATCATTCATTCGCTTTATTCACACAAAGAGATATTCCTGCGTGAGCTGGTGTCCAATGCTTCGGATGCCCTGGACAAGCTCAAGTACCGCACGCTGGTGGACGGAAAGACTCCTGACGGAGAGCTTAGAATCGATCTGAGCTTCACGGAAGGGGACAAGCGTACGCTGACGATTTCCGATAACGGTATCGGAATGAGCCATGACGAGCTCAACGACAACCTGGGAACAATTGCCCGTTCGGGAACCAAGAACTTCCTGCAGGGCCTTACCGAGGACCAGAAGAAGGACAGCAACCTCATCGGACAGTTCGGAGTAGGTTTCTATTCGGCCTTCATGGTTGCAGACAAGGTTGAGGTCACATCCAGGGCCTACGGTTCGGACCAGGCCTTCAAGTGGGTCAGCGACGGAAAGGACAAGTATACTATCGAAGAGGCTACCCGTGAGGGATGCGGTACGACCATCGTTCTTTATCTGAACGACGAAGGCAAGGAGTACGGCAACCGCTGGCAGATCGAGAACCTGATCAAGCAGTACAGCGACCATATTGCTTATCCCATCTATCTGGCCTATGACCAGAACACCTATGACGACAAGTACAACGTCACCGGAACCGAGCACAAGGTCGAGAAGATCAACAGCGCAGCGGCTTTGTGGACACGCAGCAAGAGTTCTCTGAAGGAAGAGGACTACAACAGCTTCTACAAGGATACCTGCCACGATTCGGAGAACCCGCTGTTCTATCTGCACACCAAGGCAGAAGGCGCTACCGAGTACACGACGCTCTTCTTCGTGCCTGCCAAGGCTCCGTTCGACATGTACCACGCCGACTACAAGCCGGGCGTGAAACTCTACGTCAAACGTGTCTACATCACGGACGATGACAAGGAGCTTCTGCCGACCTACCTGAGATTCGTCAAAGGCGTAATCGACAGCGAGGATCTGCCGCTGAACGTCTCGCGTGAGATTCTTCAGCAGAACAGGGTCATGAACAACATCAGAACCGCTTCGGTCAAGAAGCTTCTGGGCGAGTTCAAGAAGATCTCCGAACAGAATCCGGAGCTGTACACCAAGTTCATCGAGCAGTACAACCGCCCGTTGAAGGAAGGTCTGTATCAGGATTATGCCAACCGTGACGAGCTGCTGGAGCTTGTGCGCTTCAAGAGCAGCAGCGTAGACGGCTACACATCGCTTGCAGCCTACAAGGAGAGGATGGTCGCAGACCAGAAGAGCATCTACTACATCACCGGAAGCGATGAAGCTGCACTCAAGAGCTCTCCGCTTCTGGGTACATTCAAGGAGAAGGGCATAGAGGTTCTTCTGATGACGGACGATATCGACGATCTTGTGATCTCTTCTGTCGGAAAGTACAAGGATATCGACCTGAAGGCCGTCAACAAGAGCGGCGCGATGGACGATTTTTTGACCGACGACCAGAAAAAGAAGGCAAAGGAAGAGGGTGGAGCTATCGTTGAGAAGATCAAGAAGGCTCTTGGAGATCGTGTAAAGGAAGTCGTGGTGTCTACAAGACTCACAGACGTATCTGCAGTCGTGGTGACCGATGAGAACGATCCGTCGGTTCAGATGCAGCAGCTTCTGAAGGCCATGGGCCAGAGCGACTATCAGGGCAGCGCACCGATTCTCGAGGTCAACGCCGCAGATCCGTTCGTAAAGAGAATTGTGGATTCGACGGACGAGAGTTATGTCTCGGATGCCTGCAGCGTTCTGCTGGATCAGGCACTGCTCTCCGAGGGAGTCATGCCGAAGAATCCTGCGGAGTTTGCCCGCAAGCTACATTCGCTGTTGGTTTGATTGTTCTTTGAATCAGTTTTTATCCAGACCGATTAGATAGGTCTCGAAGCTATCGACCCTGCAAGCCTTGGGCTTCAGGGTCTTTTTGTTTTTACTATACAAACAGTAAGTAAAATGGTATTCTATAGATGTAGAAAAGAGGAGTTTCGTGTTATTCAATGTCGCAATAAAGTATAGAACTATATTGTGAAAAATTAACCTATTGACTAACCCAGATAATAGAATTATGATTAATTATATTAACTAATTGGTTAATTATCTGGAGGGCAATGGTTATTCGGGGGTGGTCAATTGCAGATTACATATGCAAGTAAGAAGGTCCAACATTATTTTGAAGACTTTGAGGAGATGAAAAAGAAGATTCCTCAGGACTGGGTCAGAACAGTGAAAAAGCACTTGGATCGATTACGTGCAGCTGTGGTATTTGGAGATTTTCTCAGATTAAATCTCGGTCATCCTGAACAATTGAAAGGAAAGAATGCGGGGAAATACTCACTGCATATCACTGGGAATGTCAGACTAATTATTGAACCCAGTGAAAAAGGTGAGGCGGTCAGGATTTGCGAGGTTGTGCAAATCAAAGGAGTGGCGGATTATCATGGCGACAAGGAGAATTGGTATATCCCCTGAGTTGTTGATTCATCCGGGGGAGACAATTTTAGATCTTCTCAATGAACGTGGAATTTCACAGAAGGAACTCGCTAATAGAGCAGGCGTCTCAGAGCCGTTTCTCAGTGATGTTATTCATGGAAAGAAAGATATCTCCAAAGGACTTGCAAAAGGCCTTGAATATGCTTTTGGAGTTTCGAGTTCATTTTGGCTGAATCTTCAGGCAAATTATGATTCAGAGATGATGAGTATTCGAGAAGAGGCAAGCGTTCAGGGGGAAGAGCTGGAAGTACTTAATGAGATAGAAGAAGTTATAAGCTACCTTAGAAAGGAGGGGTCGATTCCTAGTGGTTTGTCTAAAAAACAACAGATTATTTGCCTTAGAAAAAAGTTCCAAGTCAGTAATTTAACAAGATTGCCTCAGATTGTTCCAACTGGCGCTTTCAGAATGTCTGAAAAGGCGGTTGTAAATCCATACGTATTGGGGGCATGGTTAAGCCTGTGCAAGTTTCAGAAATCTGAAACAAATATCGATTCACGTTTTTTTCCTGAATGCATCCCGGAATTGGTATCAAAACTTAAAAAAATCATGTTCATGACTGATGGAAATTTGCAGAAGGATTTGGGGACCTTATTTGCTCAATATGGAATAGCTTTCAGTATAGTGCATAATTTCAGAGGGGCACCTGTTCAAGGGTATATTTCAAGGAAGGAAGACGGTGTTTTCCAAATGGTTCTCACGATTCGGGGAGCTTTTGCCGATATCTTTTGGTTCTCCTTGTTCCACGAATTGGGACATATTATCAACGGAGATATCCCCAAAGGCGGTAGTTTCATCGATACACATAATGAAGAGGATAAGGACAGAGAGCGGGCTGCTGACTTGTTCGCAGCTGAATCCCTGATAGACTCGGAAAGCTATATGGCCTTTGTGGAAAAAAAGATATTCTCATATAATGCTATATCTTTTTTTGCACAGACTCAGGAAGTTCCTCCATATATTGTTATCGGAAGACTTCAGAGAGAGAAAATTATTCCTTGGGCATGGTATCAAAAAGACAAACTCAAGTATAAATGGGCAGAATAAGTTTGTTTAAAGTGATCAAATTTGACCACTTTAAACAGACGACAAGATTGGTAAGTTGGTTTTAATTCTTATCCAGACCTATGAGATAGGTCTCGAAACTATCGACCCTGCAAGCCTTGGGCTTCAGGGTCTTTGCTTTCTTGAACATCTGTCTCATGGTCAGAAGGAGCTTCTGCTGACCGCCGCCCTGGAAGATCTTGATTACAAGGTTGCCGTGCTGCTTCAGCTGCTCCTGGGCAAGAATGACCACCTGTTCGGCAAGCCACTCGCTTCTGGAGGTATCGACAGTGCGGTTTCCGGTGGTCATGGGGGCTGCATCGCTGATTATGGCATCGTAGGGGCCGTGGCTGGTAAGTTTCTCACGGATTTCCTTCGAGAAGGCATCGCCCACATAGGCAATGACCGTCGGCGGTACCGGATTGAGATTCAGAGGGTTGAGGTCCACGCTGACAATCTGCCCCTTGCCCTTTAGAAGCATTCTGTGGGTGTAGAGCGTCCAGCTTCCGGGTGCGGCTCCGACGTCCAGTACGGTGTCTCCGGGCTTGATTATGGAGTTCTGCTGCTGGATTTCCTCGAGCTTGTAGACACTGCGGGCGGGATAGCCTTCGCGGTGCGCTCTCTGGGTGTAGGAATCTGCCGTATCTCTTCTGCTGGTTGCCATGGCCGTATTGTAGCATTTTTGTGAAGTACTTGCCACAACGGGAAGTGTTTACTATTTTATCAATAATGAAAGACAGCTTCCTGAACCGAAAGTTCAAATACACATATTCGAATGCCGCAGTATATCTGGTTCTGGCCAACATCCTGATGTTCCTGGTCACCAACTATTCGAACTTTTCGATCAAGGGCCTAAGACTCATATATTGGGTCAGTCTGATTCCCGGATGCATCAACATGGGCTGGATCTGGCAGTTCGTGACCTATATGTTCGTACACGGAAATTTCTGGCACCTGTTCTTCAACATGTTTGCGCTTCTGATGTTCGGACGTACCTTGGAACGGTATCTCGGGACAAGGGAATTTCTGCTCTTCTATTTCGTCTGCGGAGTACTCGGCGGAGTGGTGAGCTATCTGTTCTATATAATTCAAGGAGTGGTCAATGTTGCGGTCATCGGAGCCTCCGGCAGCATATTTGCTCTTCTGTTCCTGTGCGCGGTGTTCTTTCCCAATGCAAGGCTGTATCTGTTCTTCTTCATTCCCATGAAGATGCCCATAGCCGTAATCGTATCTATTGCAATCGAGATCTTCTCGCAGATCTATGGCTTTGCCAACGGAGTCGCGCATCTGATTCATCTTTCAGGTATTCTGATCGGTTGGCTGTATGTCCTGATCAGATTCAGGATGAACCCCATCAAGATATGGCGGGATGCCCTGTAAGGATGCCCTGTAAATGAAAAAACTCGGGATTTGGGTCCCGAGTTTTTTTGTTTGAGCTTCGGTTGTGATCAGAGACCGAGCTGCTTGAGGATCGTGATGATGTAAGGTCTCTTCTCGAGGCGGGCATACTCCATCACGTTGTGGCCCTGCCAGTCGCAGATGTTGATGTCTGCTCCGCAGGCCAGAAGCTGGGAGAAAATCCTTGTGTTCTCGTTCTGTGAGACAGCCATGATAAGCGGGGTCTCGCCGAGGTAGTTGCGGCAGTTGATGTCCGCACCGGCTTCCACCAGAGTCTCGATGACCTTGGGGTTGGTGCACTTGTTGGCTGCAAGGTGCAGGGCATTGGAACGATACTTGGGCTCCACTGCGTTGAGGTCTGCTCCATCCTTCAGAAGGGCCTTGAGAACCACTACATGGGGATTGTACTGTGCGGCAAGCATCAGAGGGGTCATTCCCCACTCATTGGTGCAGTTGACATCGGCACCCTGACGGGTGAGGTTGTGGATGTCTATTGCCTTTGTTCCCGAAATAGCTGCACTGAGAAGCTTCTTATTAAGGATTTTTTGCTTATTTGTCATGTTGCTTTTCCTTATTTCTTTTTACAAAGTAAAATATTTAGTTCGATTATTTCAGAAAAACGGCATAATGTAAAGACTTCACTAATTGGATTCGATGGTTTATCATCTATATTAAGTGCAAATAACGGGGGTTGTTATGGTTCCATACGATATCATCAGGAAGATTCCCAAAGTAGAGCTTCATGATCACCTTGACGGAGGCCTCAGGCCGCAGACCGTCATCGATCTTGCCCACAGGCATGATATCCCCATCCCTTCCTCCGATCCGACCGAGCTTGCCGCATGGTTTGAGAAGGGCTGCAAGCTCAAGAGTCTTCGGCTCTACCTTGAAACCTTTGCCGTTACCACCGCTGTCATGCAGACGGAGGAGGCCCTGCGCCGCGTGGCTTATGAAGCAATTCTGGATTGGCATGCAGAGAACATAGTCTACGGAGAAATCCGTTTTGCTCCGATTCTCCATACCATGCAGGGACTGAGCATGGACAGCGTCGTCAGAGCCGTCCTGGAAGGTCTGGAGCAGGGCAGAAAGGAAACCGGTGTGCAGTTCGGACTGCTTCTGTGTGCAATGAGAAGTCTGAGCCCGAATCTGAGCCTTGAAATTGCAAAACTGGCAGTCGCTTACCGCGACCGAGGGGTGGTGGGCTTCGACCTTGCCGGTGACGAGAAGGGCAATCCGCCGAAGGACCACATCGAGGCTTTCCAGTTTATCCGCAACAAGAACTTCAACATCACCATCCATGCAGGAGAAGCCTACGGGCTTGATTCCATCTGGCAGGCAATTCAGGTCTGCGGTGCGCACAGAATCGGCCATGGAACCAGACTCATCGATGACATGAGCCTTGACGGACTGCACATAGAGAGCATGGGAGATCTGGCCCATTTTGTGCAGGACAAGAGATTCCCCTTGGAAATGTGTCTTTCAAGCAACATCGGAACCGGAGCCGCTGCATCGTTCGGAACCCATCCGTTCCAGGTTCTGTTCAGAAATCATTTCAGGGTCTTCCTGTGCACCGACAACAGACTCATGAGCAACACGTCCCTGACCAAGGAGATGGATATTGCCGTAACCAATTTCGGCCTGAGCCTGAAGGACCTGGAGAAGATCAGCGTCAATGCCATGAAGAGCGCATTCATCCATCATGAGCAGAAGCTGGACATCATCTACAACGTAATCAAGAAACAATGTGCCGACCTGCGGCGTGAATACGGTTATTCGGACTGGAACTGAGTATCTTTGGGTGGACAGTAACCGAGCAATAAACTAAAATGGTAAGACAATGAAGGATAATAAGCGCTGGAAATACATTGCCAACTCTTTTCTTGCCCTCGTGGTAGTTGTCTCCCTTGCAATGATTACCTATGTGACCGTCAAGCAGTGGGGTATGGTCACGGACTACACTCCGGACAATAGCGTTTACATGGTCGATGACGGTTGGGTGGTCCTCGAGGATGACGGACAGATAACCGAATTCAATGACTTCCAGAAGCAGCTTTCGGTGAACAAGATTCACCTAAGCAGGATTTTCATCTTCCCGCAGGATTACAACCAGGAAACGCTGAACTTCATAGTCAGTTTCTGTGCGGTTCAGGTCTATCAGGACGGAAATCTGATTTACAGCTACGGCAGTGAGGAACAGCTTGAGGCAGGGGTGTTCCCGGGCAAGTACGAAGTCAACATCAAGCTGGATGTTTTCCCGGGTGAAGCCTCGGAAGTCGAGGTTGTCTTCACTTCAACAACACCGCTGACGATCAACCCGTTCTTCTTCGGCGACTCCCTTGATCTGATGCACAACGAGATGCATGCCGCCATTCCTTCCGTCATATTCGTCACCGGAGCTTTCGTCCTGGTGTTTGCAATGGCACTGATCGTCATTCTCGGAAGAAAGAAGTATTCGGCGGAACCGGCATTCTACTACTTCCTCTTCCTGGTGCTGACGATAGCATGCTGGATGCTGACCAACATCAAGGCTTTGGGTCACATGGGATTCAATATGGGAGTCATGGGAATCGCATCGTATGAGCTCTTCATGCTCATCCCCGTCATTTTCTGTCTTTTCCTGTATTATTCCTTCTCAAGACTGAGGGTCGTTGACCTCATTGCCTTTGCCGTTTCGGTCGGAACCTTCCTTGCCGTGAACGTTCTGCATCTTTCAAACAAGGTCAAGATCTACCAGACAGATCTTGTTTCTGAGATTGTCCTCGGAGTCTGCCTCGGCCTGGCTGTGGTCCAGTCAATCTACGAGTATGCCAGAGTCCGCTCCGGAAGGTCTCTGGTGCTGATGATCGAGATCCTGATTCTCGTCATCGGCTCGGTCATACAGATCTTCCTCCGCGACCGCAACAAGAGTCCTTATCTTTCACAGGCCCTGCTGCTTCCGCTCACGCTTTTCATCGTCCTGCACATGGCAATTGTCATCAGCGAGTTCTTCAGCCTCATGGCCGAGGGCCGCAAGGCCGGCGACTATCTGGTCATGGCCAAGACCGATCCCCTGACAGGGCTTGGAAACAGAAGAGCTCTTGACCAGTACATCACGGAGATTTCAAACACCACATCCCCGTTCTTCAGAATCGGATGCATAGTCTGTGACCTGAATGACCTGAAGATTACCAACGACCTCCACGGCCATGCCGTAGGAGACCAGCTGATCAAGGACTTTGCAAAGTGTCTGGAAATCTGCTTCGAGAACCGCGGTGTCCCGTTCAGAACCGGTGGCGATGAGTTCTACATTCTCTTCAGTGATGTCGAGGTCGACATGTCGGCCATGATGAGACGTCTTACGATCGGCATAGAGGGTTCTAACACAAGTACCGATTACAAGCTCTCATGCTCCAGCGGATGCTACGCAGACTATGTGCCTTCCCACAATGAGGCTGCGGTCTGGGATATCATCAAGTTCGCAGATGCCGAGATGTACAAACAGAAGAAGAAGGACCGCGAACAGCGCAGTGAGCAGGAAGGGGAGCCTGCAGTTAAGAAATAATCTCATCAGATGGAGAAAAAAGGAGCCGAGGTTATTCGCCTCGGCTTTATTATTTGATCAGAGCTCCGTCTCATACCCTCGTGTCGAGCTCTGGATAGAGGGTCCTTCACATCTTGGCAATCAGTGCCTTGATCTCATCCGCAAGGTTGTCCAGATCGAAGGAAAGGACTTCCTCTTCATTGCTTCTGAGCTTGACCTCGCACTTGCCTTCCTTGAAGCTTCTGTTGCCCAGCGTGATTCTGATGGGGATTCCGATGAGATCCGCATCGGCGAACTTGACGCCGGCGCTCTCCTTGCGGTCATCATAGAGAACCTCTATGCCTGCAGCTTCAAGGTCGTGGTAGATCTTTTCCGCGACATCGGTGTCCTTGATCAGGCTGATGAAGTGCACCTGGAACGGAGCGACCGCGATGGGCAGCTTCAGGCCGTTCTCATCATTGTACTCTTCGCAAAGGCAGGCCAGAAGTCTTCCGATTCCGATTCCGTAGCTTCCCATGATCACGGGCTTGCGCTGGCCGTTCTCGTCCTGATAGTAGCAGCCCATGGACTCGGAGTATCTGGTTCCGAGCTGGAAGATGTTTCCGACCTCGACGCCCTTGGAAGCTGAAAGCGGCTTTCCGCAGGTGGGGCATCTGTATCCGTCCGCTGCGCTTGCGATGTCTGCGACGGTTCCTGTGTAGTCTGTTCCGAAATTGGTGTTCAGGAAGTGATATCCTTCCTTGTTTGCTCCTGCAACGAGGTTGTTGGACTTTGCAACTGAGTCATCAACTATGACAATTGTGCCGGCCTTGCATCCGATGGGAGAACCATAGCCCGGAACCATGCCGGCTGCTGTGATTTCTTCATCATGTGCAGGTCTGAGGCTATTGGCCTTGGCTGCATTCTGGAGCTTGTTCTCTTCGATGTCCATATCTCCGCGGACAATTCCGACAACCAGCTTGTCCTCTTCCTCTCCGGTCTGGTCGTTGATGAAGGTTCCTACCATGAACAGGGCCTTGGCGGTCTTGCGTGCGGGGATGTTCAGCAGCTTGCAGAGATCCTCGATGGTCTTGGTCTCCGGGGTGGCGACCATTTCCCTGGCCTTGGGCTCTTCTGCATAGTAGTCCTTCTGGAACCTTGCGACCTGACGGTTGGCGGTGTAGCCGCAATCGGGGCAGGTGATGATGGTATCCTCACCGATGGGTGAGAGGTACATATACTCGTGGGCAACCTTTCCGCCCATCATTCCGCTGTCAGAACCTACGGCAATAACCGGCAGTCCGCAGCGCTTGTAGATGCGGAAATAGGCATCGTAGTGGGCCTTGTAGACCTTTTCCAGTCCTTCCTGGTCCTTGTCGAAGCTGTAGCTGTCCTTCATGGTGAACTCGCGCACGCGGATGAGGCCGGCTCTGGGGCGCGGGTCGTCACGCCACTTGGTCTGGAGCTGGTACACCAGAAGCGGGAGTCTCTTGTAGGAGTCGATGACATTCCTTCCGAGGTCTGTGGCGCACTCTTCGTGTGTCATGGCAAGAACCATGTCTCTGTCGTTGCGGTCCTTGAAGCGGCTCATCTCCCTGTCGATGCTGTAGAATCTTCCGGTCTCCTTCCAGATATCGCCGGGGTTTACGACCGGCATCAGGATTTCCTGTGCGCCGAGGGCGTTCATTTCCTCGCGTACGATGGCAGAAATCTTCTGGATGGATCTGAATCCGAGCGGAAGCAGCGAGAAAATACCGGCTGCCAGCTGGTCGATGTAGCCTGCCCTCAGCAGGTATTCATAACCCTTGCAGTCTGCGCCGTTGGGTGCTTCGCGGAGGGTTCTTGAAAACAGTCTGCTCTGTCTCATGTATCTGTTCTCCTTGTCTGCGGCCTGTCCGGCCACAAGGGGAATTATAGTGAATTGACAGGGCCGACACAATGGTATCGGGTTTTATGAGACTCTCCTGTAAAGTAATTTGTCCGTTTTTCATGCAGCCTCCTTTGGGATGATGTTGAAGAACCTCAGTATCATGATTCTGTCAGGGAACTCCTTGCAGAGCATCTGAGCAGGGGTTCTGCCGTTGAGGATCTTTCTGG
>JAFUXI010000022.1 GCA_017470995.1 Spirochaetales bacterium | reverse complement strand
GGTAAATGTTCCTGGCGGAATCATTTTACCACTGCACGCCCCGGGTTCGAGTCCCCGGGCGTCTCTTTTTCCTTGTTTTGGTCATAAAAGAAGGGCTGTAACCCTCAGCCGGCAAAACCGACTTTTGTTACAGCCCCTTTATTTTTGAAAAGTTAGTACAGAGAACAGGTAACCCTGCCGCCATACTAACTTGTTAGTACAGCAGGCACTGTTTCAGCTTTTTGTACTAACTTCCTCCTGCGCCTTGAGCCGCGCGGTCTCAAAGGTATCGGCATAACGCATGGAGGGGCCGGACAGGATGCCTTTCCATGTGCCGCGTTTGGCCATCTCGACTATAAGGCGTTTGTCCAGGATGCGGGCTGCGGGGACATTGGCCTTGCGGGCAAGATTGTCGCGGGCAATGAAGAAGTGCTTGATGTAGACCTTTTCCCGCCCCGAGAGGAGTTTGAAGTTGCAGATCTTCTCCCACCCCGGGCGCTCGGGATTCTTCTGCTCGGCGCATCTGGCCATATCGTAGAGGACCTTCTTTTTGTCTGCGGCGCTGAGATTTCGTTCCATCTCGGCAAGAAGGGTCTCCTTGAGTTGGAAGAGGTATCTGACATCGCCGAGGGCGTACTCCACCTGCTCTGCGGGAATCGGGCGGCGCATCCAGTTGGCTGTCTGATATTTCTTCTTGAGCGAAGGGTTCTCCACGCTCAGGCCAATCTGGCGCTCTATCAGGCCGTTGAGGTTGCCGGTAAAGCCGAGCGCCATGGCGATGACGCGTACGTCGAAGATATTGGAAAGCTGTATCCCCAGCGTCTTTCTGGCAAGGGCGGCATCGCTCTGGCAGGCGAACATGATCTTCTCGACCGGTCCTTCCAGAAAGGCCTTAATCGAAGCAAGCCCATCCGCAGTCTTTGCCAACGCAAGGGCATCGATGATGTAATAACCAGTACCGTCGAAGAGCTGGATGGTACAGAGGTGCTCGCCGTAGACATGGAGGTTGGATTCCTCCTCGAAGTCCATGGCCACGCATAAGATGCCCTGCTCCGCCCAACGGCTCAGCACGGCCTCCAGCTGCTGCGGGGTCGAAATCAAGGAGAATTCCATTTCGGATTGCATCAGATTCTGACTTCCAGTGTCTTGTCCAGCACCATCTGGCGCAGCTTGACGCCGGCACTCTCCAGCATCATGGTGGAAGCCTTTACGCTGTCGGAATCGGGATACTTGTTGTCGCGGTAGATGACTTCGCGGATACCGCTCTGGATGATCGCCTTGGCGCATTCGTTGCAGGGGAACATCACGACATAGAGGGTGCAGCCGCGAAGGTCGCGGGAGATGCTGTTCAGGATTGCATTGAGTTCTGCATGACAGACGAACGGATACTTGGTCTCAAGCGGAGCGCCGGTACGGGCCCAGGGAAGCACATCGTCGCTGCAGCCCGTGGGAAAGCCGTTGTAGCCCGTCCCTACGATCTTGCGGTCCTGATTCACGATGCAGGCTCCGACCTGTGTATTGGGATCCTTGCTTCTCATTGCCGAAAGCATGGCGATTCCCATGAAATATTCGTCCCAAGTGATGTAATCGGTTCTCTTGTCCATGTTTTCCTCCTGCTCAGTTCTTCTCGTGCAGATCCCAGATTGCCTGGAAGGTTTCCGGACTCAGATCATGCTCCACCTTGCAGGCATCCTCGCGGGCAATGTCCTCGGGAACGCCGATCTTGGTGAAGAAATCGGTAAGAACCTTATGGCGGGTGTAGATGCGGGTGGCTATCTCCATGCCGTTCGGCGTAAGGGTAATCATGCCGTCACGGTCCATGGTGATGTAGCCGTTCTCGCGAAGTCTCTTGGTGGAATAAGTGACACTGGGCTTGGTGACTCCCAGAAGCTGGGCGATGTCGATGGAACGGATGTAACCCTTCTTCTCCTTTAGCATGAGCATTGCTTCGAGGTAATCTTCTGCAGCCTTCTGGATCTTCATTTCTCTCCTCCCAGTATCATAGATAAAGTACCACAGTGCAAAAGTTGCGACAAGCGTTTTGTTCCTTCGCGGTTTTATGTGTGATGATTTCATGATAGAATAACCACACAAGGATAACGCAATGCCTGATCATAAATGTGAACTTGCCATACCCGCCGGGTCGCTTCAATGTGCCCTGTACGCTTTCAGAGGCGGGGCCGATGCAGTCTATTTCGGTCTCAAGAGCTTTTCCGCCCGCAAGGGAGCGGTAAACTTCTCGTTCGAGGACGTCCGCAAGATCAAGGCTCTTTGCCAATCTGAAGGAAAGAAGTTCTACGTTACCCTGAACACCCTTGTCAACGACCGGGAAATGAATGAAGTGATTCCCCTTCTCAGGCAGTTGGAATACCTTCAGCCCGACGGCGTCATAGTGCAGGACCTAGGCATTGCAAGGATAATGAGAGCGCATTTCCCCAGCCTTCCGCTGCATGGTTCAACCCAGCTTGCCGTGCACACCATCAATGGCGTAAAACAGCTGCATGAGCTTGGTTTTTCACGTGTCGTCCTGTCTAGAGAGCTATCATTCGAGGAAATCGAAGAAATCAGACGGGCCTGTCAGGATGTAGAACTGAAGGTCTTCATCCACGGAGCCCTCTGCTATGGCTTCTCGGGCCTCTGCATGGCAAGCCAGTTCATCACCGGAGACGGACACGGCTGCGACGAGTGCCGAAGCGCAAACAGAGGCTCCTGCGCCCAGATCTGCCGCACCTGGTTCCACTGTCTGGAAACGGGAAGCGACAGCTGGCTTTTCAGCATGAAGGACCTCTGTCTAGGCGACAAGGTCAGGGAATATGCACGCATCGGAATAGATTCCCTGAAGGTCGAAGGCCGCATGAAAGGCCCTGACTACGCCTACTGGAGCTCACGCTATTACAGGTTGCTCCTTGACGGCCATCAGGAATCCGAGCAGGAAGTCAGATGGGCCAAGGAAGCCATGCAGATTTCCTTCTCAAGGGACACCACCGAATACTTCTTCGGCACAGGCAGAGCCGGAAGCACGAACTCCCCGAACATGGTCTGCGCCTCCGATCCGGGTCACAGGGGCGTACAGGTCGGAAGCATCGACAAGGTCCTCCCCAACGGCAAGGCAATCGTACGATTCACAAAGCCGGTAGCCCTGCGCGACGGACTGAAGGTCCAGGATATCAGCTTCAGCCTGAGGCACATAGACGGCGGAAAATCCTTCATATCCGAAGGCGAAACCGCCACAATCAGCTTCCCCGCAGAGGAATTCGAGAAGCGCCCCGGCTTCGGCTGCCCCGTCTACTGCGTCTCAAGGCACAACCTGAACATGGGTCTTCTGAACGAGAACATCCCGCTCTACAAGAAGCCGCTGGATATCGCAGTCCGGATTACCGACGGCAGCCTGGTCGTAAGCGGAGAGGCCTACTCTGCCGACGTCCAGCAGGCAAAGAGCCAATCCGACATCACGGAGATTCTCACCAAGGTCTTCGAGGCCTCGGACAAAAGCTATTACACCGCAGGCAGAATCCGCGTGGAAAACAATTCATCATTCGAGAACCCATTCATCCCCATGTCGGTCCTCAAGCAGATCCGCAGGTCCTTCTATCAGAATCAGGACGATTCCTTCGAGACCGGCCTGTCCGGACTCTCCTTGAAAGAAACACACTCAGCAACAATCCCCCACGTCCTCCCCAGACGTACGCTTCTGGGGCTTTGGGACAAGGTCGTGGAAATCGACGGACAGAGCTATCTGCCGCTCTCCCCTGTGATGTTCAATGAAAAGGAATACCTGGAGGATGCGGAGAAAAAGCTCAGGGAGAACCCGTACCTGACAGTGGGACTGAACAACATCGCACAGGTGCTGTGGGCAAAGAAGCACCCGCAGACAAAGTTCTTTGCGGATGTCTTCCTGTACACCCAGAACTCCTATGCCTTCGAAGAACTCAAGGCGCTTGTTCCGAATCTGATCGGCTCCTACGAGCTTGACCGGGACACGGTCTTCGACTACACCGGTGACGACTATACTCCCCCGCTTTTCATCAGCAGGGTTTGTCTCAGGCACCATGGTCTGAACCTGCCGTGCAAGGGCTGCTCGAGAAGCAACGTCTTCCACCTGGAGCAGAACAACAGGCATTACAAGGCAACATGCCGCAACTGCATCACGGTTGTGACAAAAGAATAAAAACACGAGGTCATCATGAACATACTTGTCGTAAACGGAAGTCCCAGCGGGAAGAACAGCATAACATTGCATACAGCCCTGTATCTCGAGAAGAAGTTCCCGGGCCAGAGTTTTTCCTATCTGAATGCAGCACAGACGATCCACAGCCTGCAGAAGGACTTCAGCCCGGCAGTCGAGGCTCTGAACAAGGCGGATCTGATACTGTTCGTCTATCCCGTGTACACCTTCATCGCACCGAGCCAGATACACAGCTTCATCCGCATGATGAAGGAGAATGCCGAAAAGGGCCTTCTGGACGTCAGGACCAAGGCGGCAAGCCAGATAACCACATCCAAGCACTTCTATGACATCACCGCACACAACTACATCCGAGACAACTGCTTCGACCTCGGGCTTTCTTTCGTTCCGGGCCTCTCGGCAGACATGGACGATTTGCTGCACGCAAAGGGCCAGAAACAGGCCACAGATTGGTTCACTCACCTGATCTGGTGCGTGGAAAACAGCATTTTCGAGCATCCCGTCCTGCATGCAGACAGATCCCTTGTCCAGCAGATTGATGTCCCGAAATTTGATGCTGAACAGAAAAAAGACAAAGACATCGTGATTCTGGTCGATAGTTCCAATACAAACCCGACCCTTGAAGCCATGGTCAGACGCTTTCAGGCCAAGATTCCCTACAAGACCAGGATCATTGACCTCGGAACCTTTCAGTTCAAGGGCGGATGCCTCGGATGCTTCCATTGCGCACCCGAAGGAAAGTGCATCTACAAGGACGGCTACGAGGATCTGCTGCGCAATCAGATACAGAAGACGGACTGCATAATAGAAGCCTTCAATATCCAGGACCACAGCATGGGAGTCAGATACAAGCTGTACGACGACAGGCAGTTCTGCAACGGACACCGCACGGTGACCATGGGAATGCCCACAGGCTACATCATCACGGGCAACCTCGATGCAGAGGAGAACCTCCGCATGGTTCTGGAAGGTCGCAGCCAGGTCGGAGGAAACTACATCACCGGCATTGCAACGAACCAGAGCGACCCCGAGACCGAAATCGACAACCTTGCCAGGAATCTCGAATATGTGCTTGAGAACGGCTTTGAGCAGAGTTCCAACTTCCTGGGCGTAGGCGGCACCAAGATTTTCAGGGATCTGATCTACCTCATGCAGGGCATGATGCGTGAAGACCACCGCTTCTACAAGGCTCATGGGCTGTACGATACATTCCCCCAGAAGCAGAAAGGCACTATCTTCAAGATGAAACTGGTGGGAATGCTGATGAACAACCCCAAGCTCATGGCCAAAGCAGGAGGCCGCATGACCGAAGGAATGGTCGGACCCTATCGGAAAGTTGTGGATAACGCCAAATAAGTATTGTATACTAAACTGTAATATACCACCCACTTTCAGGAGATATATATGGATGACAAGAAGCAGCTCAAGAGAAACCTCTTGATGTATCCGCTTGGAACCGTAGGAAGGGACATGGTCTACAACCTGTTCGCGAACTTCCTTCTCACTTTTGTTCTTATTACAAAAAGCCTTACAGCAGCACAGCTGACCGCCATAACTGCCATCATGGTTGCGGCAAGAGTCTTCGATGCCCTCAATGACCCGATCATGGGCAACATCATCGAACGCACAAGGTCTAAGTGGGGCAAGTTCAAGCCCTGGCTGCTTGCCGGAATTCTCACATCCAGTGCAGTCGTAATCGCCGCCTTCAACAACAGCGGAATAAACGGATGGCCTTTCATCGTCTACTTCGGAGTCATGTACTTCCTGTACAGCATCACGTTCACGATGAGTGACATCTCCTACTGGGGAATGGTCCCTGCCCTTTCATCCGACGGCAATACCAGAAACATGTTCACCTCCCGTGCAACGCTGTTTGCCGGAATCGGCGGAACCTTGGCATCGGTACTCATCCCCATGCTCACAACCGGCGCAATGGCAATCGGCGGAAACGCTGTCACAGCCTACGGTGTCGTGGCAATCGTCATCTGCATTCTCTCGCCCCTGTTTGCAATGTTCACACTCTTCGGCGTAAGGGAAAACAGATCGGATATGTCCGAACCGGCACCGAAGATCAGCTTCAAGATGATCGTAAAGACCATCACGCAGAACGATCAGCTCATGTGGATATCCCTGATCTTCCTGATCCAGCAGATCGGAAACGGCCTTGTCGTCGGCGGAATAGGCTCCATCTACATCTACTTCGAGTTCAGCTACTCCGGCGGTCTCTATTCGCTGTTCACGATGGTCGGAATGTCGGTCACGGCCCTTCTGATGATCTTCTACCCGGTGATTTCAAGAAAGTTCCAGAGAAAGAAACTGATGACAATCCTTCAGTTCATCTCGATCGCCGGTTATTCCATCATGCTCCTTGCAGGCCTGTTCATGCCGAAGACGATGATCCTGAAGTTCTACATCATCACGATCGGCTATATGCTGGCAAACTTCGGACAGTACGGCTTCTATCTTGTCATGATGATCTCCATCATCAACACCGTCGAATACAACGAATACAAGTTCGGAAACAGAGCAGAGGCAATCATCTCATCTCTCAGACCGTTCCTTACAAAGCTCGGCAGCGCAATCTGCGTTGCCCTCACAAGCGCCACATACCTGATCTTCAGAGTCAACGAAATCACCAACGAGATATCCACCTTCGAGAGCCAGGCTGCACAGAAGATCATCACCGACGTAGCCAAGGGCGAAAAGATCGATTCCCTTCTGCAGACAAGCGTACAGAACAGCCAGTCCGTAGGCCTTCTGCTTGCAATGACGGTTGTTCCGCTCGCATTCATGCTCGTCTCCTACTTCATCTACAAGTCCAAGTACAAGCTAGACGAGCCTGAATATGATAGAATATGCAATGAACTCGAACTGAGGAGAGCAAGCGCAAAATGAGCCTTCTGAGACGAGCCCTCAAGATAGCAGCCCCGCTTCCGAAGCTTGAAAGCTTCTCCCGTTATCTGTTCATCGGACCGCATCCGGATGACATCGAGATCGGGTGCGGGGCCACCGTCTCCAAGCTGGTATCGCTCGGAAAGGAAGTGAGCTTCCTCATCTGCCTCGACGGACGTTTCGGCCTGACGAATGCTCCGGAGGGCACCCTTCCCAAAGACCTGATAGAAATCCGCAGAAAGGAAGCCATCGAAAGTGCCAACATGCTCGGTGTGGACGACGTGCACTTTTTGGACATGCAGGACGGCGGTTTCTATGCAGAACGTGATCTGCGCGAGGCAATCGCAACACGTGTAGGCATATTCAAGCCTGACGTAATGTTTGCCCCGGATCCCAATGTTCCCAACGAGTGCCACATAGACCATCTGAACGTCGGCCGTCAGTCCAAGATAGTGGCTCATTTCGCTGCAAACAGCTGGATCATGGAACGCTACGGGGCAACGGCAACCGAAGTGAAAGCCATTGCCCTCTACATGACCGCACGACCCAATTCCTTCATAGGAACCCGCGGAGGTCATGTAGCCAAGCAGCTGGACAGCATATTCAAGGTTCATCTCTCCCAGTTCCCCGAAGGCTGCCCCGAAGCCAGTTCCATACCCCGCTACATCAAGCTCAGATCCATCTTCTTCGGCATGAGAAGCCGAAAGGGAAAGGCCGAGGGTTTCAGGGTCATAGACTCAGTCCACATGCACTGTCTGCCGGAAGAACCATAAGCAATAGTAACGTAGGAAAACAATTCTCGGGCCTTTTTTTGGCTTTACAATATCACGTTGGCGTGATATTATTCTTATGGAGGAGGTGTATGAATGCCGACGATTTCGAGATTCTATGGAATTAAAATCAGCATTTATCAGATGCAAAAAGAACACAATCCTCCTCATCTGCATGCTCTTTACGGAGAGTATGATGCTGAAATAGATATACGGACAGGCAAACAAATTCGAGGAAACCTTCCAAATACTGCTTTAGCTCTTATTGAGAAATAGATAACAATACACAGGGCAGAATTAACTGAAATGTGGGAGACCCAGAATTTCAGGCAACTGCCTCCATTGGAGTGAGAAATGAATTACGTATTTCATAAAGTCAAAAGCATAGGAATCATTGACAGCCACACACTGATAGCCCAGTTTGAGGACGGCATTTGCAAGTCTTACGACATGCTGCAGCTGCTTGACAAGTTCCCTGAATTCAAAAACCTTCTTGACGACAAAACGCTTTTCGAAAAAGTCCATGTGGAAGGCTCCGGTTTCGGAATAGTCTGGAATGATTACTTCGATCTCTCCTGTAATGAACTTTGGGAAAACGGCAAAACTATCCCTACTCCATTTGATGGGCTCATTGCCTTGAGCGATGCAACGGAGCTTTGGGGGCTGAATGAAAGCACACTGAGAAAAGCCATTTCCTACGGCAAGCTCAAAATCGGTTTCGACGTCTGCAATTACGGCAAGCAATGGGTTGTTACAAAGAAGGCCATGATCAGAGAATATGGACCGGCTGAATCAGAGCTGAAGATTGAAAACACATGGGATTCTGGTCTGGTGGCCGCCGAAAAAGCACCCAAATACGGCAAAAAGCAAACCGCTATTATTCCAAATTCTTTTCAATTTCTGAGACCAATTCAGTAAGTGTCATTCCAAAACACTTTGCCATTTCATTCAGAACCAATAATGAAGGCATTTTCAGCCCCCTTTCAATCTCGGAAATATAAACCTGATGGGAGTCTATCTGCTCCGCAAGTTTCTCCTGGGATATTCCCTTCTGCTTTCTGAGATATTTGATTGTCTTCCCGATGGCTTCATTCATTACCCTTAAAGCATAAATAAATATAAACAATTGCATTATAAGCTATTGCTTATATTAATTATCGGAATTACAATTGCATTTAGAATTCATACGAATAAAACATGCTTTTAAGCAAGGGGGAAAAGAAAATGGAAGAGAAGTTCTGTAAATACTGTGGAGCAAAAATACCTGCTGATGCAGTAGTTTGCAAAGAATGCGGAAGACAAGTCGAGGAATTGAAGTCGCAAACAGCTGCCCAACCGAATATCGTAATCAACAATTCCAACACCAACATGAACACCAATATCAATGGTGGCGGATATAATGGAAGGATGAAGAACAAATGGGTTGCCTTTTTCCTTTGCTTTTTTCTTGGTTATCTTGGAGCACATAGATTTTATGAAGGAAAAACAGGGACTGCAGTTCTTTGGCTATTTACTGCCGGACTGTTTGGCTTCGGATGGTTGATTGATCTTATTATTTTGTTATTCAAACCGAATCCCTATTATGTATAATCCCTGAGGTCGATCTGTTTGAAGGTCGACCTTATTCTTATTTTTCCACCAATACCCAAAAACCCATATTCTTGACATTATCCTGCTCAATACATAATATAACAGCTGTTATTTTATGCCGAGAAAGACGAGTATCCACAAGGAGGACATAGTAAACGCCGCTGTTGAACTGGTCCGTGAAAACGGTCATGAAGCCCTGAACGCCAGGGCTCTGGCAAAACGTCTCGAGTGTTCCACACAGCCGATTTTCTCCAATTTCAGCACCATGGAGGAGCTTTTCGACGAAGTTCTGCTCAGATGTCTTGAGAGCTACAACGCCTGCGTAAAGGAAGAATTCGGAAGGCAACAGGGTTTTCCCGCATACAAGACATACGGAATGGCCTACATCCGGTTCGCAAAGGAACAGAAGAATCTTTTCAAAGTGCTCTTCATGAGAGACAAAACCGGGAAGGATACAGGAATTGAGGACAGCACGTTCTATGAGGTGCTTCCGATAATCATGAAAGCCCTGAACCTTACAAAAGAACAGGCTGCCCTCTTTCATCTTGAGATGTGGACATTCGTTCACGGCATAGGATCAATGATTGCAACATCGAGTTACGACTGGGACCTGGACCTTGCATCACAAACACTCACAGATGCCTATCAAGGTCTGAAACACAGATTCGAGCAAATGAAAACGGAGGCGTAAAATGAACGCCATTGAAATCAAAGCCCTGACCAAGGATTACAAGGACATCAGGGCCGTAGACAACCTTGAACTTGATATCCGTGAAGGTGAACTGTTTGCCCTGCTCGGAGTCAACGGAGCGGGAAAGACAACCACCATCAAGATGCTCTGCTGCATCACCGCACCTACTTCAGGCGATGCCCTGCTGAACGGCAAAAGCATAGTCCAGAATTCCGATGCCGTAAAGAAAATCATTGCAGTTTCACCTCAGGAGACCGCCGTTGCCCCCAACCTCTCTGTTGAAGAGAACCTTCTTCTCATGTGTGGAGTGCATGGTTTCGACAAGCAGAAAGCCCAACAGCGCACTGCAGAGATGATCAGTGAATTCAACCTCGGTGGCATAATAAAGAAGAAAGCATCGAAGCTTTCAGGCGGATGGCAGAGGCGCCTCAGCATAGCAATGGCACTGATAAGCGAGCCCCAGATTCTGTTTCTGGACGAACCGACCCTAGGTCTGGACGTCATTGCAAGAAGCGAACTCTGGGATACCATCAGAGAGCTCAAGGGCAAGATGACAATCATCCTTACCACACACTACATGGAGGAAGCCGAGGAGCTCTCGGACAGAATCGGAGTAATGAAGGACGGCCATCTTCTTGCCGTCGGCACTTCTCAGGAGCTGAAAGACAAAACCGGTGAGGAAAAGTTCGAGAACGCCTTCATCCAACTCGTAAAGGGAGGTGCAAGATGAGAAGAATGCTTTCCTTTGCAAACAGAACAATGAAGGAGATCCTCCGCGATCCCCTTACCCTCGGTTTCGGACTGGGCTTCCCGGTAATCCTATTGCTTCTGCTTTCCCTGATTCAGGCCAACATTCCGGTTGAGATGTTCGAAATCACCCATCTCGCTCCCGGAATCACAATCTTCGGACTGAGCTTCATCACCCTCTTCTCGGCACAGCTTATTGCCAAGGACAGGACAAGCTCACTTCTGACAAGGCTCTACACAACCCCGCTGAAGGCCACTGATTTCATTCTCGGCTATCTGCTGCCAATCATTCCGCTGTGTCTGGCACAGACGATAATCTGCTACATCCTGGCCATGATTCTCGGAATGCAGTTCAGCATCAACATCATCTGGGCAACGCTTATGAACCTTGTTCCGTCCTTCTTCTACATTGCGCTGGGCCTTCTCTGCGGAAGCGCCCTGACCGAGAAGCAGGTCGGAGGAATCTGCGGAGCACTGCTTACGAACCTGTCTGCATGGATTTCCGGCATCTGGTTCGACATCCAGATGCTGGGGAAGGTCTTCATGCGCATAGCAAACGCCCTTCCCTTCATCCATGCCGTGGAACTTGAGCGTGCTATGGCAATAGGAGACTTCAAGGCTGCAGTCCCCCATCTCTGGTGGGTTCTGGGCTACGGCATCGTAATCATGATCATTGCAATTGCGATCTTCCTGCGCCAGATGCACAGACAGTGACAATGGGGTCAACCAGCACGACGGGGACAACCAGGTCAACTAGGTCAACGGGGACAGCCATCAACAACGAATTCAGCCCGATTTCTTTCAGCCCGGCAATTCTGGTTGTTGATGGTTATCTCCGTAGTCCCCGTTATCCTCGTAAGCACCGTTATATCCGTTGTCTCCGCTATACAACAACGAAGGGGCTGTAACAAAAGTCGGTCTTGCCGGCTGAGGGTTACAGCCTTCTTTTTTACCCGGGACCTACCATTTGTACTTGTAGTCTCTGGCCGTTTCATTCACTGATTTCGAGCGGGATTTCGACACTCTGTTCGCCAGTC
>JAFUXI010000021.1 GCA_017470995.1 Spirochaetales bacterium | reverse complement strand
GTTTTGCGATGGCAGTTTTCATGTACAATGCAGGCGGTGCATTGGACAACGCCAAGAAATACATCGAAGACGGACATTTCGGAGGAAAAGGCTCTGCTTCCCACAAGGCAAGCGTCGTAGGCGACACAATCGGAGACCCGTTCAAGGATACATCGGGACCATCCCTCAATATCCTGATCAAGCTCTGTGCTACGGTATCCATAGTATTCTCGGGTCTTGTCGTGAATTTCCACCTGCTCTGATCATAGTCAGGTGGTATCGGGTTCAGGTCCGGTATATACTGTCAGGCAGATAGCGCTCCGGACAATGAGGTGCCTGGGAAAGCCGGCACCCCTGCATAATTAGGAGGATTGATATGAAATATGAAGATGTGGTCAAGGATGCATTCGGATATGTGAAGATCATTTTCGCGGGCTTCAGCGGACGTCATGATGAGTCCCACACCATGAGGGTCTATAAGAATGCCATGAAGATTGCAAAGGAATACCCCTCATGCGATATGGACATCGTTTCACTTGCAGCGCTGCTGCACGATGTTGACGACTACAAGCTGTTCGAAACTAAGAACAATGCGAATGCAAGATACTTCCTTGATGGAGAGCATGTCGACAAGGATACGACCGACAAGGTCTGCCGTGCCATAAACGAGATATCTTTCAGCAGGAACAACGGAAAAAGTCCGGATACCCTTGAAGGACAGATCGTACAGGATGCAGTCAGGCTTGATTCAATAGGTGCAATCGGAATTGCCAGGGTATTCTCTCACGAAGGGCGCTCCTATGAGGATTCGATTGCAAGATTCGATGAAAAGCTTCTACTTCTGAAGGATCTGATGAACACGCCGAAGGCAAAACAGATGGCCGTTGAGCGACATGAGTTCATGGTGAGGTTCCTTGAGGAATTCAAGAAGGAAGTCGAGTAAGCATCCCGTTCTTATCCTGATGCTCCTTGTTCTTCCGATTCACACCGGTCGGAATCAGACGAATTCCCAGAAACTCAGAAGATAGCCCGGGACAATGACTATTGCCAGGAACATCCAGCTGATGAGGGTAAATGTCTTTATGAATGCCTTGCCGTGACCCGGATATTCACGCACATAGATCCTGTAGTTGATGACCGAAGCAAGCGAGCCTATCAGTGAACACAGGCCTGCAGTATCAAGGCCATAGATCAGGCCTGCATTGTTCTGCGTGAACGGGTATAGAACAATCGATGCCGGTACATTGGAGATTATCTGACTGATTCCGATCGACCACCAGTATTCACGTCCTGCAACCAACCTGCTGAGGAATGAGGAGATGGACGGATTCCTGGCAATCGAAGAAGAGAAGATGAAGAAACAGAGGAACGTTGCAAGCAGGACGTAGTCTGTCTTTATCAGAATCCTGCGGTCCAGAACCAGCATTGCAACAATTACCACCAGAACTGCCGCATACCAGAATCTTGTTCTTGTGACTATGACGCCCAGGACCATCAGAAACAGAATCGGATATGCAATCTGCCTTGTCCTGCTGACCGATTCGGATTCTTCCTCCGGAGTCGTGAAAGAGATGTTTTCCTTCTCCTTTCTGGTCATAACGACAATGAAGAGAATCAGCAGCAGGGCCGAGAACGCACAAAGCGGAAGCATGTGAAGGATGAATGTCCCTGCGCTGACACCGAATCTTCCGTAGAGAAACAGGTTCTGAGGGCTTCCGAACGGCATGAGCATGGAGCCCCTGACCGCCGCGATGTTCTCCAGTGAAATCACGGGAAGGATATAGTTCTCCATGTTCGCCTGTCTGAGAAGCAGTATTGTAAGCGGAACGAAGATTATCAGGGAGACATCGTTCGTAACGAACATTGATGTGAAGAATACTCCGAACACCAGAAACAGAGACAGCGTCCTGAGTGTGCTGAAATGAGTGCTGAAGCGGATAAGCGGAGCAAAGATATTCTCTTTCTTGAATCCTTCCAGAACCGTGAGCATCATGAACAAGGTCCCGAGGGTTCTCCAGTCGATGTCCGCAAGCAGCTCCTTGCTTGGAGGCGTGATCAGCAATGCCGCAACTGCAGCGGCAAGCGAGAGAGTGAGCATCATTTCCTTTCGGAAGAAAGCCAGTATCCGTTTCATAGCGAGACGATGTTAGCGTTTTTGGACGATGTAATCAATTGAATGAGTATTGTTTCAGATAATCCGATACCTGTTTTCTGTCTTTCAGCGCAGTGCAGGCTCCCACGGCAGTAGTGCAGATGGCTCCGCATGAAGTGGCGAATTTCAGGGCATCCTCGATGCTTCTGCCATCGAGCAGCTCGGAAACGAAGCCCGCGATGAAATTGTCACCGGCTCCGGTCGAATCAACGGCGTTGACAGGAAGGGCAGGGAGACTGATCTGCTTCTCGGCATTTCTGAAATAGCAACCCTTACTGCCGAGTTTGACTATGACGTTCTTCACTCCATGGTCCAGGAAAACCTGTGCCATCTCCGAAGGCTCGGTCCTGCCTGTGAAATACTTGGCCTCATCTTCGTTCGGAGTGATGTAGTCGATGTACGGCAGAGCCTGCTTCACATCTTCAAGCGTCAGCATCCTGAAATTAGGAATCTTTGTGTCAGCTACGACGAGAGCTCCGTTTTCACCGGCAAGTTTGACCGTCTCGAGAATTGTCTGAGGGTCATCGAAAGGCGACCTGAACAGCGAACCCATAATCAGCGCCCTCGTGCTGCATAATGCACCTCTGTTGTCCTGAGCCCTGAATCCCATTGTGTGCGCCTTGCATGTGACACTCTTTCTGGTGCCGTCCTCGTTGACGAACATTGTTGTCACCGGAGTGCTGTGTCCCTGCGGCCTGATAATCAGCGAAGTATCCACTCCGGCGGATTTCAATACGTCCGTAACCATGTTTGCAGCCATGTCATTGCCCAGGGCACAGAGGATTGCCGTCTTCAGTCCGAGCTTGGCAGCTGTCACCGATTCGTTGACTGCCTCACCGCCCGCATTGAGCGTGCAGGACGAAGCCCTGAATCCCGAGGCGGAAACCGGTTTCGGATCAAAACCCTTGATTATCGAATCTATCAGTGCCATGCCGGTGCAGAGCACATCGTATTTGAATGCTTTTTCCATCGCTACCCATTCTATGGTATCGGGGAAATAATGGCTAGCATATTGATTCTTACGAGGTTTTTGTTATAATAAAGTTAAAGATATCTAACTAAAATACTATTCCGAAGAAGGAAAACATGATTAGAACAACATTGAAAATCGAGGGAATGATGTGCGGGATGTGCGAAGTCCACATCTGTGAAACAATCCGAAAGGCCGTGCCGACAGCAAAGAAGGTTTCGGCCTCAAGAGGCAAGAAGGAAGCATCCTTCGTTTCCGAAGAGGCAGTGGATGCAAACGCCCTGAAAGATGCTATCAATGCAACGGGTTATAGCTGCCTTTCCGTTGAATCATCTCCTTTTGAGAGACATTGTCTTTTCGGGAAAAGATAATAGGGGAAAGGGGATAATTACTGTTTCTTTTTGGCATCATATTCCGGTTCTTTCTCCGCTGCGCACATGTTGTCCCAACTGAAATCATCTTTCCCTGAAAACCTATTCTTTGGTCTCCCGTATTCCCTAACCATAGCTTCTTCTGTGATAACCCACTGTTTCCCATATTTGCAGCAGTCAATTCCTGCTTTGATTTTTCCATAGACAAGAGCCTTCCTCAATGTGCTCTCATTGAGATTCCAGATTCTGGAGGCATCACTGAATGCAAGCAGCCCATTGAAGGAATTATCAACAGTTATTCCGTTTGCCCATACTTCGTCTGAAGAAAGGTCAAGAGACTCATTCCATACGACGCCGTATCCTCCGGCATCGACCTTTGCCTTTGCAAACAGCTCAGGATTAGATTTGAATTCGTTGAAAACACTGTTCCGTCGTGAGAGTTCTTCAACATCATAGGTCTTGATTGTCCCATCGTCGAATTGAGCTATCAGACGAAGGTCTTTAGTAGTACTGAGACTCCTGATCAGATGAAAAACAAAATTATCCATTTCTTACTCCAATGGTTTGATATCACGATATAAGGATATCACTGTATAGTGATGTTGTCAATTGTAAAGCCAGTCGACCGGTCTTGCAGTCCTTCAGTCCGACAGTGTTGCAGTCCTGTTTTCTCAACTTATTATTATAAAATAAATTAAATGGTTATTGATTTATAAAAGTGCACGGTCCTGCGGTCATACAGTCCCGCGGTCCTTGCAAAATGACATGACTGTAAGACTGCAGGACTGCAGAACTGTGAGGGTTTTAAGGAGAATTGGATTATAATTTGTTTTATAATATAGAAATAAAAATACAAGACCGACGGACTGCACGACTGCAGCACTGCAGGACCGGTCGACTGTTGTCAGAACAGACAAAAACGGGGACCAAGGAGGTCCCCATTATGTGCGCCTGGCGCGATTCGAACGCGCGACCTGCGGATTCGAAGTCCGACGCTCTATCCAATTGAGCTACAGGCGCCTTCAGAAGTGTTTCCACTAATGAAAAAGTCCAGCATGGTGCTGGACTTAGGGTGGAAGAAGGGGCTCGAACCCTCAACAACCAGATCCACAATCTGGCGCTCTGCCATTGAACTACTTCCACCAAGAATGTCAATTGACCGCTTTAATATGCCTTAAGTACCCGAAAATGTCAACTGTACTTATCCTTTTGAGCCTCTTGGTTTTCATTGTTTGATATTATACATATAAAATATTGTAATTTACAATTTAAAGCCTCATCATATCAGTATGAAGTTAGATAAAGAAGAACAGTGGTATGAGGATCACTCTGAAGAATTCGTTCCGGAAAAGAATCAGGTAGAGCTCAGGAAGGAACTGATGGAAGCAGCTCGTTCTGCTGCTGAGGCAAGAAGAACCAGAAAGACCATAACAATCAATCTGGATACAAGAGCAATCGATTATTTCAGATATCTTGCCAGCGAGACAGGTGTTTCATATCAGACGCTCATGAATATGTATCTGGTGCAATGTGCAACTGAGAAAAAGCGTGTTGCCTTTGTCTGAGGTTTTCAGAAATCAGAGGGCTGTTTGTACTCCTCGGTGAGCACACCGTCCGGGCTCTCGCCGGGGCGGCTGGTGACGATCTCAATGCGGCGCTCGATCTTGGAGAGCTCGGTATCCACTTCGTTGGCCAGCTTCATGCCTTCCTCGTACAGGTCAACGGCCTTCTGAAGGTCGGTCTCAGGGTCTGAGAGGGCTTTTGATATTTCTTCCATCCTGGAGAGCTTTTGCTCGAACTTGTCATTGTCTGCCATCCTGCACCTCCTGTACATCTGCAAGGATTCTCCCGTCGGAGAGTTTTATGGAAATGTTGTCTCCGGCACTGACGCCGGAAGCTGATTTGATTACGTTGCCGTTCTTGTCCGTCACGATGCTGTAGCCGCGGCCAAGCACCGCCAGCGGAGAGAGCGCCTGCATCTTGTGGGTAAGAAGCTGTGCCTTTGCCTTTCTGTCAGAGAGAAGCCTGGACATCGAGTGCTGGATGGAAGTCGAAAGACTGTCCAGCATCATGCGTCGCCTGTTGAGCCTGTTCTCCAGCTGAGCTCTGGCACTCTCGGGGGAGAATGCGGCAAGACGCAGCTTGACTGCATTGAGTCTAGAGAGAATCGCTTCGGTCATGTCAGCACGGAGCCTCTGAACCTTTTCCTTCTGGTCGATCGAGCTCTCGCAGACAAGCTCTGCGGCAGCGGACGGAGTGGGGGCCCTGAGGTCCGCGACATAGTCAGAGATAGCCCAGTCGATCTCATGTCCGACGGCGGAGATCACCGGTATCTGCGACCGGTGGATCGCCTCGATCACGCACTCTTCGGAGAACGGAAGAAGGTCTTCTATGCTTCCGCCGCCACGGCCGACGATCATGACATCTGCAAGGAAGAAGTCGTTAACTTCCTTGATTCTTGCAGCAATCGAAGCGGCAGCCTCGACGCCCTGGACAACCGCCGGAAGGATGATGATATCCATCGCGCTGTTGCGCCTTCCGGTAATCTGAAGGATGTCCTGAAGGGCAGCTCCGGTGGGGCTGGTGATTACTGCAACACGGCCTGGTCTGAGAGGAATAGGTTTCTTTTTTGAAGTATCAAAGTATCCCAGGCTATCGTAACGTCTCTTGCGCTCCTCGAGCATGGCAAGAATATCGCCTTCACCGGCCACCTTCATTGAGGTGCAGATCAGCTGGTAGGTTCCCCTGGGTTCGAACACGCTCAAGGCACCTGTTACCACAACCTTCATGCCGTCCTTGGGCTTGAATGCCACGCGCGGTATGGAGGACCTCCACATGCAGCAGTTGATGACTGCAGCCTGGTCCTTGAGGGAGAAGTACCAGTGCCCGGAGCTTGAGGGCTTGAAGCCGGAAATCTCGCCCTCGACCGTAAGGCCGTAGAACGAGCCCTCGAGGGTGGTTTTTATGAGGCCTGTCAGCTCGCTGACGCTGAGTTTCGGCATTGCTCCGGGAATCTTCTCCATGTGCTTTAGGATAACTTATCGGGCAATCTCTGTCATCACTCTCCTGTAAAGTAATTTGTCCGTTTTT